>CAIPBT010000074.1 GCA_903863375.1 uncultured Ferrovum sp. | reverse complement strand
GTCTTGGGGCAGGCAGCACTCTGGTGGCGCCAGCGATAGCCGGATCGACAGCCTGCAGCGATCCGGCCTCAGCGCAACCGGTGCCGGGGGTGCTGAGCCCGGTGCTGGCGCTGATTTCTCACGGCGAAAACGGCTATGGCGCCTTCATCCCGCCCGCCGGACCGGTGGCACCAGCTGGGGGATTGGTGCGGCCCTATGCCGGCCTTGCCAGCCCGGCTGAAACCGCCAACATCGACATGGCCAACCGCGTTCTTGTGCAGGCGCCCTACTCGCGCAGCAATGACGATATCGTGCTGTGGCAGACAGGTGCCGACCTGACAGGTCCGCTGATCCAGGCCGGTTCCTTGCCCAGCACGCAGCAGGCCGCGCAGCAAAAATTCAGCCAGGTGAAGGCCCAGGTGCTAAGTGCCATGGTGAGCCAGCGCAGTCGCATCACCGACCCGAATACCTGCCAGATCGCCTATGCCTACACCCTGGCCAGCACCACCCCCTGCGCCGGGGCGGGTCTGCTGTGCCAAGGGCCGGTGGCGAGTCCGGTAGCACTCACCGCCGCCAACCTGCCGGCCGGCACCCTGGCGGCCACGGCACTGTCCTGGACCTTCAGCCTGGATCTGAACGCCAGCGGCGCCGCAGGCATCAACGCCGTGCCGCGCGTGGCAGATGACGCCACCCGGATCAGCTTTGACCCCTGGGGCAATCCGATCCTCTTTTCGCTGATGGGAGCCGCCAGCCTGACCTTCTCCGCCACGGAACCTGCCACCAGCAGTGCGCACCCGTATGCCTATCTGCTCTACTCCGCCGGACCCGACGGACTGGTTGGCACGGCGGACGACCTGAGCCTGCTGGTGAACAGCAGCGAGATGCAGGCCGCGCTGACAAGCTATGGTCCCCTGGCTGCCAGCAGCAACCCCGGGGCCAACAACTGCGGCGGCGGCCCGAACGGGCCCGGCCAGGGTGGCCCAGGGTTCTGACCGGCAGACGGATAACTCTCGCAAGCCATGCGATGTCCGTCCGACAGCACCTTCACCAGCGCAGCAGCGGCATCACCCAATCCGGCGAGGCATCGTAGCGCTGAGCCAGACTGGCCAGCAGGGTGGCGTGCTGCTCGGTGGGCAAGGCTGCGAAGCGTTCGCGAAAAATCCCGTCACGGATGAACAGGGTATCCAGTCCGGCTTCCTGGCCTCCGCGCACGTCGTGCTGCAGCGAATCTCCGATCGCCAGCACCCGGCTCGCGCCGTGGCGGGCAAAGCGCAGGCGCGCGTAGTCATAAATTTCCGGATGGGGCTTGCCAATGAAGCGCACCGTGCCACCCATCTTTTCATACTCATGGGCCAGCGCACCGACCGCCGGCACGGTGCCGTCGCGCGATAGACGCACCCGATCGGGATTGGTGCACATCAAGGGCAGTCCGCGCGCCAGGGCACGATTGAGTACACCGGCGTAGCGGCTGATGCCTTCATGCTCGCCGATGCTGGCGAGCAGGACGAACTGGGCCTGCTCGGGTTCGGTAACCACCTCGATCGGCAAGCCGTCCAGCAGGCTGGCGCCTTCGTCGCCTGCCAGCACCAGACAGCGATGCCCCAGTGCCCAGTAGGCGGGGGCACGCGGCTCGGTTAGCACATGCCAGGCGACTTCACCCGATGTCACCAGGTCGTCGTAGGCGCCCACGTCGAAGCCCAGGCGTGCCATGCGGCGCGCATTGGCCTCGGCCCGTTTGCCGGAATTGCTCGCAATGATCACTATCTTGCCGGCCGCTTTCAGGGCGCGCAGGCAATCCAGTGCCCCCGGGTAGGCCTGCTGCCCGTCATGCAGCACACCCCACTGGTCAATCAGAAACCCGTCGTACGCCGGCGCGAGATCGGCCAAATGCTCAAGCGTTCGCGCAGGCCGCAGATCACCGGGATTCGGCAGAGGAGGCATGGGTCCGTAATCCATAGTCCTGGAAGCGTATGCGGACGGCCGCCAGTTCCGCGGCAGACAGCAACACCGGCCCGCCCACGGTCAGGGTGCGCAGGTAATAATCCGCCAGCGCTTCGACCTCGCCCGCCAGCCACAGCGCCCGCGGCAGGTCCGGACCCGCCGCCAGCATGCCGTGATTGGCCATCAGGCACGCCTGGCGTCCGGTCAGCGCGCGCACCACCGCCGCCGACAGTTCGGCTGTGCCGAAGGTCGCGTAATCCGCACACGGGATGTCGTCACCGCCTGCGGCCACGATCATGTAATGCAGCGGCGGGATGGAGCGGCGGGTAATTGCCAGGGCAGTGGCTGCTGGCGGATGGGCATGCACGATGGCACCCAGTTCGGGCCGCGCCCGATAGATGTCACAGTGCATGCGCCACTCGCTGGATGGACGTTGGTGGTCAGGGTCCTGGCCCGAAGCACCGTCGTCCGGCCGCTTTTGATCGGACCAACCCTGGTGATCCGACAAACCCTGGTGATCCGACAAACCCTGGTGATCCGACAAATCCTGGTGATTTGACAAACCCTGGCGTGGCGCGCGTCGGCCTTCCAGATCAAGCCAGACCAGATCGGCCGGGTGAAGCTTGGCAAAGGGCACGCCACTCGGCGTGATCAGCATTCCGCTACCACAGCGCACGCTGAGGTTGCCCGAGGTGCCGTGCCCAAGGCCTTGGCGATCCAGCGCCTGGGCATGGGCGAGCAAAGCCCGGCGCAGGGCCGGCGCATCGGTCAATTGCTAAGTCCGCCGCTGGCAGCTGGGTCCACGCTGGAGACGTGGGTATTGAGCGTCAGCGAGCGCAGCACGCCAGTGATGTCGGTCCAGGTGACAACCATGGTGATATACTTGAAGCAGCCGCCTTCGACGGTGCAGGTTTTCGTATCGGTGGCCGGGACAACCGCGTTGCTGGCATTGAACGACAGGTTTTGCACGGTCCACGTGCGGGTGTAGCTGGCATTGACGCCCGTGACGGTATCGCTGCCACTGACCAGATTTGCATAGCCAGTCGACGCAGTCGACCCATACGTTCCCGCAGTATAGCTGCTGGTGGTGCGGAAGGTGTTGAGCTTGTCCTCGGCGTACTGCAGCGCCTCATTGCCCTGCGCGGTGACCACGGCCGAATCGGTGGTCACGGTCTGCAGCCGGGCCACAGCCAGGAAGCCGATGGCGGCGATCAGGAAGGCAATCATCGCCTCCAGCAGCGTAAAGCCGTGCTGCGTTGTCGGTCGGCGGCGTCCTGGCTGACCGGACCGCCAGCGGGGTCGGACAGGCGCCAAGGAAAACGTCGGCAGCCGCATGATCAGAAGTCCCGCAGGGTGCCCGGCACCCGCGCAATGGTGTTCGAACCCGTGCTGGGCGTCAGGCCCAGGATCTGGCTCGCCGTGTCGTAGGCAGAACTGTAGATGAACTGGTTGCTGTTGAAGCCGGAAATGCCGGTGGTTTCAAATCCGGCGACGCCATAGACCGTGGTCGACCCGAACAACGACAGGTCGAGGTTGATCAGGGCAGACCCCGGCGCCAGATAGTAGGCACCGTGCACCGTCACGTTGGCCCCCAGGCTGATGCACGTCGAAATCAACGGGATGCCGAGCAGATAGGTGACCGGGCAGGTTTGCACCACGATCACCGGTGACGTGGCCGAACCATAGGTCGACGTGCCAGAGTTGATGATTTCATCGGTGGGAAACCAGACCGTGCGCGGCGGCACGCTGGTGGCGTTGAGCTGCTCGGCCTTCTGCAGGTTGTAGATGTTTTGCAGCGCTGCCATCGACATGCCGGGAAACATGGCGGCGAAGGCCGACGCGTAGTTGCCGTTGACGGCGGTGCCGCCGTGGTAGTTGCTGCCCGACAGCACGTTCAGCGTCAGGTTGTTGCCACCGGTGGCATTCATCACGGCAACTTTCGACCCGCCGGGCACCGAGGTACCGCAGGGCGACCCGCCGTTGTTCTGCGCCGGACAGACCACGGTCGTGTCGAACAGGTTGAGGCCGGTGCCACTCACGATGAGCGGTGTGGCCGTATGGGTGGGCACACTGGCTGGCAGGAAGGGGTAATAGACGATCTGCGAGCTGAAGGCGTTGATGTTGGGATCACTGATGGACACCACGTAGGCCTGCACCTCCAGATAGTTCAGCGCCGAAAGATCGGTGGCGTGGCGGATGTGCCGGTAGACGGTGTAGTTGCTGGCCACGCCGGTAACCGTGCTGGTACCCGTGTACTGGGCCGGGATTGCCGGCAACAGCAACTGCTGGAAACCAGTGGCGTTGAAGGGACTGCTTTTGAGGCCGGTGGTGGTGAAATACGGGGTCTGGGCAATGTCGGCTTCCTTGCTCCAGCACGGGGCATACAAAGGGCCGGTGGTGCTGGCGGAACAACTGCTGGGCTGGGTGGTGGGGTAGCCCGCCTTGGCGACGTGATCAAGCCACGCGAGATCCTCTTCCAGCACGGCGCGCGCGGCCTCCTGGGCCATCACGGCCTGCACATGGTTCTGGGCAAACTGCTGTGCCTGGACGGCCGAGCGGGCCGTCCAGATCATGCCAAGACCGAGCGAGGTCAGCAGGATCAGCACCATCAGCAGGGTGGCCATGCCGCGCTGCGCCGCCATCGCGACAGGGGGCCGGCTGGCGCACCGTCCGGGACGCGCGACTCCGTGGGTGGTCCGGGTAGCGGCGGCAGGGCTGCGCGACAAGCGGGCTGCCGGCATCAGGACGCGCATTGGGCCGAATCAAACGGGGCCGCCGTCGAGAACCCGGTGGCGGTGCCGGCCGTGCAGGCCGTGACGTAGGAGTCGTTATCGACGTGCACCCGCCGACACAGACTGCGATTGACCCCACCCGCACTGGCAGACAGGTAAACCTTCACATCGCGGACCTGGACGTGCGCTGCCGAGCAGTAGGTGGCCACGGAAAACGCCAGGTTGGTGATGTTGATTGCCCGCGGGTCGGTTAACGCCGTCCATCCTGGATTGGCGCCCACCGACGCGGCACAGCTGGTGACCCGATCGATCGCGCCAAAGCTGCCGGTCTGGTTGAAACGGAACCCGGAACAGGAGGCAGCCACCGGACTGGTTGGACTGACCGGATAGGTGACCGCTGCCGACAGGTTGCCGTTGTCGGCGGCGTCATACGCGTACGTGATCTGGTTGGTGCTGACTGCAAAGGCCGCCACCCCGGTGGTGAAGGCGTTGCCACACGAACTGTTGAGGGCACAGGCAAAACCGGTGCTGCTGTAGCCCGCGCGCCGGATGTCTGCCGCCATCAGGGCCATCACGGTCTGCAGCTCCTGATCGAGTCGACTCTCGTTGAGAGCGAAGTGCATGGCCCGCGCATCACTGAAGAACATGCTGCCGGCACCGACCAGCACGCCCAGGCCAACGGTCAAGCCCACCATCAAGCTGACCAGTGTCTCGCCAGCCTGGGTCACTGGTCCGCGCGGACGCGGATGACGGTACTGGCCCCGGCTCAGCATGACGGATATTCCGAAAATGCCAGGGCGCCCGCGGGCGCACACAGGCTGACGCTACCGGTCAGGCCAAGCAGCACCGAGGCCTGGGTGCCGCTGGTTGTCGCGAACAGGGCGGTCGTTGGCGCGGCCAGACTGGTGGTCGGCACAAAGGCCCCGCTGCCGGTGGATGCCGATTGCAGTACGACGTTGCGGAACGAGGCATAGCTCTGCTGAGCCAGCTGGCAGGCTTGCGCACTGGCACAGCTGCATCCGGTGCTGGTGGACAGGCTGTAGCACCAGTTGCTGCCCGTGGTGATGCTGTAGTACACCGGCACATTGCGGCGCAGTGCCTCGGCCTCACCGAAACGCAGGTCGTTGTAGAACGTGGTGGTGGCCGCCTGCAGGCGGCGATTGTCGAGATAGCCGTTCAGGCGTGGCAGGGCCAGTCCGACCAGCATGATCAGGATGCACATCACCACCATGGTTTCGACCAGCCCGAAGCCGCTGGCCGGCGAGACTTTACGGTGCGGCTCGGGATGGGCGTGCTGCGGGCCCTGGAAGATTATTGTGCCCAGCATGTTGACGGACTGTAGCTGTAGGACGGCGGGGCGCTGGTGCTGGAATAGGTGATCGACATGGTCGCGCAGGTGGTATCTTTGGCTTGATCACCAATGGCTGTAACCGATGCGGTGTAAGTCAGCTTGTCGGTGCTCAGCGTGATGCCGACGTTGTAGTAACCCGAGTCAGATACGTTGCTGGAAATATTCAGGCTCGCCAGCGCAGCGGTATAAGTCGGATTGTTGGTGCGGTAGCGGGTTTCTTCCCCCTGGATGCGGATCAGCGACGCCTGTCCGTCGGCGCGGCGGGCCGTGCGCAGATAGTTGTTGTAGGACGGCAGCGCGATCGAGGCGAGCAAGCCCATCACCGCCATCGTGATCATCAGTTCAATCAGGGTAAAACCGCGCTGATGCATGTTTGCCGTCCGAAAAAGTCTGTCAGGGTTCTGGCTGCTCCTCTGCCGACCAACACGACCGCTTTGGCAAAGAGTCTAGCTGTAGTCTTAACGGCATAAAATCGATTAACTGAACCTGGAACGCTCTTCCGCTCATGCCGCTTTTCAACCGGATCAAGGCCATGCCGGCCCGGCCGATCGCTTGCCGGTCTTTTTTCATGACGATTGCAGCGCTTTGCGGGATGGGAGGCAGCCTGCTGTGCCTGACCGGCGCGATCGATGCCGTCGCGGCACTGCCGGTGAGTGGCCCGCCCCTGCGGCTGGAGCACCAGATGCCCGCCGCCGAGGCCATCTCACCGGCCCTGCTGATGCGGCGCGAACGCTTGCGCGAGGAGCGCCGTCGTTTTGAAGCCGCTCATCCGATTCCGGCGGACAGCATTCCCCTGCTGATGCCGCCTGCCCCGGTCGGAACCGGGAATGCCGGCGCGTCGGTGGTGGATTCGGGCACGAGCGAGGGCACCCTGCCCGCCCCCGCCCGCGTGAGCACCCTGCCAGCAGCGGCAAGCTCCGCCGCCGAGACGCCAGTTGCCGCCCCGGTGCCGTCGCCCGCCGTGCAGAAGGCCGTGCCTTGGCCCCGGCCAAAAAACGTCAAGGCCCCTGTCGATCCGGCGGGGGATCGTGTGGGATGGCTGATCAACATTCTGGGGCTGGTGCTGGCGGCACTGGTTGGTGCCTTTGCGCTGAATCGCTGGCGCGGACCGGCACGTCAGAAGAACCCGTTTGCCTGAGCCTGCCTGGGTGGGTGGTCTGGCTTGACTGGGTGGGTGGCCTAGCCTGGGTGGGTGGGCTACCGGGTCTTTCGGGTGTCGGTGGCCGGCGGTGCCGTGACCGGCACGCCAAAAAAAAAACGACCATGCCGTGTGGTCGTTTTCATAGAGAGGTTGGGGTGGCTGATGGGACTCGAACCCACGACAACAGGAATCACAATCCTGGACTCTACCAACTGAGCTACAGCCACCACCGGTTCCGGATCCGTGGTCGTGCTAAGCACACCCCGTCACCGAGTCCGCGAGTATAGCGCACTGTGAGCAGGAGATGGCAAGAAGCTAGCGGGTAGTACGGGACTCCATAGCACAGACGGGGGGCCCTCGTTAAAGGGCCCAGCCTGAAACGGCCCAGCCTGGCTGCCCTGTCCCAGAGCGTGAGCTGCCGGGGGCCTGGCGGGCGGGAATCGAACCCACAACCTACGGCTTAGAAGGCCGTTGCTCTATCCAGTTGAGCTACCACCAGACGGTATGTCCCTCAAGCTTCCAAGTCTATCAGAAGGCTATGGCCAGTCCGCGCCTGCCGCTGCGCAGCGGCATAAAAATCCATTACTGTAAGCGTCA
Organism: uncultured Ferrovum sp.; assembly: GCA_903863375.1. Lineage (GTDB taxonomy): Bacteria > Pseudomonadota > Gammaproteobacteria > Burkholderiales > Ferrovaceae > CAIVHB01. The sequence continues at coordinate 35,030 of CAIPBT010000074.1, read as the reverse complement.
TCCTTTTCCTCATCCCCCGGCGAACCATCATGACCGCGAGTCCCCTGCCCCATCGATACCCCGCGACGCTGAGGCATCGCCTGTCACGGGCACTCGCCCTGGGAGCCAGCCTGGTCGCCGCTGCCTGCGCCCAGGTGCCGATGCCTTCATCCGCAGGTTCCACCGCCCTGCCCGCTGTGGCGAGCACCCGGCTGACTTATCCTGCCGCGCCACCTGGCGGAGTTACGGACGAGCGCTTCGGTCAGGCTGTTGCAGATCCTTACCGGTCCCTTGAGCAGATCGATGCGCCGGCCACCCGGGCCTGGGTGGACGCGCAGTCCCGCCTGACGCAGCAGGTGCTGGCGGGCTTTCCCGGACGGACGCGCCTGCGCGAGCGGCTGACCACCCTGCTCGACTATCAGCGCCTTGGCGTGCCGTTTCAGGCAGACGGCCATGTCTTCCTGACGCGCAACAGCGGCTTGCAGAACCAGTCCCCTCTGTATGAAATGGTCGGCGCGCTGATGCCAGACGGGGCGGCGCACGCAAAGCTGGTGTTTGACCCCAACCTGCTGTCGGCCGATGGGCACTTGGTGGTGACCGGGTATGTCGCCAGCCGCGACGGCCACCGGATCGCCTATGGCGTCTCGGAGGGCGGATCGGACTGGACGGACTGGCACGTGCGCGACCTAGATCTGGGTCGTGACCTGCCGGATGTGTTGCGCCACACCAAGTACTATCCACCGGTGTTCAACCGGTCCGGCGATGGCCTTTACTACAGTGCGTTTCCGGCCCCGGCACCGGGCACCGAGCTGAGCGCGCCGGATTTGGGCAACGCCCTGTTCTTTCATCCGCTGGGCAGCGCCCCTGGAACCGACCGGCCCATCCCGCTGCCGGTCGGAGCGCCGGATTGGCAGTACGAACCCAATCTTTCCAGTGACGGGCGCTGGCTGGTGATTCGGGCAGGTCAGGGCGAGGTCGGCGACCGCGGCGTGGAAAACATCTATCTGCTCGACCTGCAACGGCCGCAGAACGGCCTGCAGGCCTTGGCCGAGGGCTTCAGCGACGCCTGGCAGTTCATCGACGCCGATCGTGGCCTGCTGTTTTTCGCCACCAACCGGGAGGCGCCGCGCGGACGGGTGGTGGCTACCGATGCGCTGCACCCGGATCTGATCCATGCGCGCACCATCGTGGCCGAACAGCCGGATGCCCTCGACTTCACCACACGGAGTGTGTCGCTGGTTGCCCATCAACTGGTGGCACGGTCCCTGCACGACGCCCACAGCCGGGTGCAGCGCTGGTCGATTGCCGGAGCGCTGCTGGGCGAGCTGACGCTGCCCGGACCCGGCACGGCCGAAGGTTTCTCGGGTAGTCCGGTCGATGCAGGCACCTGTTACACCTACCAGGACGCGATCACACCAGCGACGGTCTCCTGCCTCAGCCTGCCCGGGGGCCAGGTGAGCGTGCTGGAGGCACCGACCCTTCCTTTCGACGCCCAAGCCCTGGTGACGGAGCAGGTCTTTTACCCTGGCCGGGACGGCACCCCGATTCCGCTCTTGCTGGCGCACCGCCGTGACCTGAAGCGGGATGGCAATGCCCCGGTGCTGCTGTATGGCTATGGCGGCTTTGCCATCCCGGTGCTGCCCGCCTTCAATGCGGCACGGATGGCCTGGCTGGAACTTGGCGGCGTGCTGGCCGTGGCAAACATCCGTGGGGGTGGTGAATACGGCGAAGCCTGGCACCAGGCTGGCATTCGTGCCCGCAAACAGACCGGCTTCGATGATTTCATGGCGGCGGGTGACTGGCTGGTGGCACAGCATTACACCCGCCCGGCCAGACTGGCCATTGAAGGGGGCTCGAACGGCGGACTGCTGATCGGCGCGTGTGTAACGCAGCGACCGGACCTGTTTGGGGCCGCGGTGGCCCAGGTGGGTGTGCTCGACATGTTGCGCTTCCCGCTTTACGGTCAAGGCGCCGGCTGGGAGGGCGATTATGGCAACCCGGCCCTGGCGGAAGATTTCAACGTGCTGCGCGCCTATTCACCGGTGCACAACGTGCACGCCGGCACCCGCTACCCGGCCACGCTGATCGTGACGGGTGACCATGACACGCGGGTGATGCCGATGCACTCGTTCAAGTTCGCCGCCGCCCTGCAGGCCGCCCAGTCGGGTGCGGCACCCGTGCTGCTCTATGTCGAGCAGGCATCGGGTCACGGCGGTGGCGCCAATGTCAGCCAGATGATCGATCAACAGGCCGACCAATTTGCCTTTCTTGCCGCAGCGCTTGGGGTGGCGCTACCTTGACCCGGCAGCAGGTGGCCCCGCTGGCCCAAGCGCAGTAGGCCCCAGGCTCAATGGGTGGTTTGCCAGAACTGCCGCGCCTTGGCATCACAGTCATCAATCACCACAGCGGCACCATCGCGCTCGACGAATTGCAAGTGCTCGTCGTCGTGTGCGTGCCAGCGCTCCCAGGCACGGCGCCGCTCCCCGGCATCGTCATGCTCGCGATCATGATCACGGTCGCGGTCACGGTCGAACTCCCGCGCATGATCCCGCTCGCGCTCCCCAGTCCACTGGGGCAGCACCATCAGGCATTTGCCGGTGCCCACTTCCTGGATGCGTCCATCATCCAACACCCGGAAGCGCTGGTTGGCACCAAAATGACACTGCCATAGCTGGACCGGCGTGCCATCTCCCCGACCGTTGCCGCGAACATCCAGACACAAGCCGCCCGTGCCAACGATCGCGCTGGTGCCGTCCGTGTTGCGGCTGACAGTCCAGCGCTGGTTTTCCCGACCATGGCATTGGTAGATCAGGACGGGGGTGCCGTCCGCCTTGCGATCTGCCTGGGCGTCAAGACAAAAGCGGCCATTGGAGGGGGCCGAGCGGATCATCAGGTTGGTGCCGGTCTCGTTGGCTTGTGCCGTAGGAACAGCGGAGCCGAGCAGCAGTATCAGGCTGGCCACTGCCAGTGCGAGCGGGGAGGACGGCTTTCGGATCATCGCGCAACTCCTTGCCTTCAACGGATGGGAAGAACGCCAGCCATGCAGCGCTCCTCTGGTCTACGCGACCACCGTGATCCCGTCAACCCGCCCTTCAGTCAACCCGCCGCCAACTGGCTTCCTCGATGATCTCGGCATCAATGATTGCGGCGTCCCGCCCTGCACGATCCTGCAGGGGGTTGCTACGCGACGGCTGCGATGGCAGCCCATCCGGTTCCAGCACTTCACCGGCGTGGTCGCGCGATGTCGCGGCCTGGTGTGACAGATGCGGGTGCGGCCGGACAGGCCCCGACTGGACGGGCGCCGGCCAAACCGGCTCGGGAGTCCGTTCAAAGACGCGACCGCCCGGTGCCGCCCCAAAGCCACGAACCGCCGGCGACTCAAGCCCCGCCTGACCGATCCGTGACTCACGTCGCGTCGACCCAAATGGACTGCCCCCGGCGGTACCGCCGGACTGACGCTGACGCAGTGGCAGGCCACTACTGTCCCGGTTTTTCATCTACGTTCCCCCCACGGGATGCCGTTGAATCTGCAACGCGATTGACGAACTGCACGACTGGATCGAGACGACGGGAAAAGTAGCGTTCTCCCACCGTACTGAAGTGATCCGTGTCGAACCACAGCACGCGCTCGCAATCTCCAAAATCTGCAGGCAGTGCAAACTGATAAAGCTGTCTTGCCGACAGGTACCGCAAATGGGGCTTGCCAGCCGCCAGGACGGCTGCGGCCAGCTGCCGATCCAATTGCGCATAGACCTCGCGCTGACCTGGGCGCCAGGACACACCCCGCGCGCAACCATTGCGGATGCGAGCCTGATCGCTGACTTGCGGATCATCGTGCGGCCCCACCCAAAGGACATCCACATCGCCAGAAAGTGCCGCAAGATCGCTGACATTCCCGTCAATTAATCGCTGATCACTGCTGATGCCTTCCAATCGCTGCTGTTGTGCCAGCATCGCAATACCGTCTCCGACCGGGCCCTGGCGGGAACGCAACATCACCCAGCCGGCGTTCTCATAAATCACCTGGCGGAACACTCCGGGATGGTCATGCACCAGTCGGACGAATGCCGCGAACGGACAGCCCGGTGTAGCACCGTGCAGGTTGCAACCGTTGCGGGTGATGCCCACCAGGAAGTTGAAGCGGCGTGACGGGTTGAAATACAGCACGTCGAACAGGTTGGTCGAATGGCTGTCTCCCAGTACGGCTACCCCGTCGGGATGCGTTGTCGCGCACTGCAGGATGCGGGAGACCACGGCCGGCGCGAGATCCTGCGCATCAAAGACACAACGGCCGTCATCAACCCGGTTTGCCGGGATGTAGACCGGGCTGGATTTTTTCGCCTGCATCAGCAGGCGATAAGCAATCGCCTGATCCGGCGTGGCCCGCTGATTGAGCCAGCGGGCTTCATCCCCATTGCTGGCATAACCGGCCACGCCCACCCCCATCAACAGCAAACCGGTCAGCACGTAGGCGGCCGTGAAGGGCCGCCCCGCCACCGTCTTGCGCTGCCGGAAGGGCTGCTCGATCCAGCGCCAGCTGGCATAGCCGAGCACCATCGCCGCAATGCAGGCAAGGCTGCCAACCTGTGCTCCGAGGGGCGCCAGGGTATACAGCCGGATCAACGCAAACAGCGGCTGGTGCCACAAATAAACGCTGTAACTGATCAGGCCGATGCCCACCAGTGCTGGCGTTGCCAGCAACCGTCCCACCATGGTCGGCGGGTTGGCGAATGCCACGATCAGGGCCGCGCCAAGCACCGGCACCAGCGTGTACAACCCGGGCGACGGGGTGTTGTCGTCAAACGCGAGCACGGCAAAGGCTACCAGGGCGAGACCCGCGAAACTGCCTGCTTCCTGGATGACGCGGCCGGGCGGCAGCGCTGCGTGGCGCCCGGCCAGCCAGCGATGAACAAGCGCGCCGACCAGGATTTCGAAGGCCCGTGGCGGCAGAAAATAAAATGAGAACATCGGATGGCCCTGCAAGGACAGTTGCGCCAACGCGAGGCTGAGTGCGGTTAGCGCCGCCAGGATGCCGGTTATCCAGTGCGCGCCGAACCGGTGGACGGCCAGCAGCAGCAGGGGGAACAGCAAGTAGTACTGCCCCTCCACGGCCAAGCTCCACGTGTGCAGCAGCGGCGTCAGCTCGGCCGATTTGTCGAAGTATCCGCCGGCCAGGAAAAACAGAAGGTTAGATGCCAGGATCGGTGTTGCCACCAGACTCTTGGCGAAGGCTTTCAGATCTTGTGGCAGCATCACCAGCCAGGCAAAGGGCATTGTGACCAGCATCATGGCAAACAGCGCCGGCAGGATGCGGCGGGCACGCTGGACGTAGAACGCGCGAAGCGAAAACGACCCGCGTTGCAGGGCTTCATCCAGGATGCCGGTAATCAGATAGCCGCTGATCACGAAGAACACGTCCACGCCGACAAACCCACCGCGCAGGACCGGAACTCCGGCGTGGAACAGGAGTACGGAAAGCACGGCGAGCGCGCGCAGTCCGTCGATTTCCCTCCTGTATCGCATGTTCTGGTTTCCCCGCAGATCGTCTGGTGAGCTGAAATGGCACCGCGGCGTGCCGGGCGCCATCAGCAGGCGAAACACCGATGTTGACTGCGGACACCGGCCAAGCTTCCCGGACGGGCATGTCGCACTGCCGCAATCTACTCATCGCATCGATTTCATTCGCCTGGAGCGCCAGACAATTGCAGAATCGATGGTTTCCACATACCAGAAGGGTAGGTAATATAGGGAGAAAAGCCAGCGCCTTAAGTTAATTATTTGTCAGGCTTGCGGGATGCATCTGCCGGAGCGCAGCAGCAACCCAGCGGGACGGCGATCCATCCCGCGATTCATCCAGCTATCCGGGAGAGCCGGTTGGCGGGCTGGCGGGCCGGGCGTATCAGGCCAGCGTGGTGTCGGTGACCACTGGCGAGTCGGTCAGCCGAGATCCAGCAAGCGCGTCGCCAAAGCGCTGGCAACGGAGATTTCGCTCGCGCGGGTGTCGCCTGGGTCGGCTCCCCCGGCTGCTGCACCCCCATGCTTGGTCTGGTGCAGGGTTGTCCCGGTCGTGCCGCGGAGGCGCGCAACGGATAGGCCCCACGATCGGGTGCGCCGCACCGGAAACCGCAGACCCAATCGCCAGCGACTGACGGGCAGCGAGGTTGCCAGTGTAAACAGGAGGCGTTGCAGCGTCGATGTTCGCAAGCGAAGCATGTTCAACATTCCCGAGTATCACTGCTGGTTTTTATAGAAAAACTCAATGATAGTTCCGCAGAGATGGTTTCCGAGCCCTGCCACGCGTTCGGGCACGGTGAGCACGCCATCCCAACATGACGCCGCCAGCCCCCGTTCGCCGTTTACCGTTCACCGTTGCAAGGCATCGTCCAGACCGCGCTGCAGGGGCTTGAGCAGATAATTGGCGACGCTGTGGTGACCGGTCACGGTATCGACCACCGCGGTCATGCAGGGACGGATGTCGCTTTCCTGCAGGCGGCCATCCTCGGGATAGGCCTCGATGTGCACTCGATAATAGGGGCGCTCATCGCATCAACGGCACCACATTCCACAGTGAATAGTGTGGGTGGCCCCCGTCAGGAGGACAGCTATACCGAAGTATAGGCAGCGAGGCCAATGGCAAGCGTTTTGTGCTGGACAATCATCAGCCTGAATAACGCAATGCGGCGATTGAGCGCAGAGCGGCGACCGAGCACAGATCAACGGCCGGGCGCAGGCCGGCGACAGGTCTGGCAGCGTCAGTCCGCGCTGAACCGGTGCAGTACCCTGCCGGACGGGTCCACCGATTCCAGGGTCACGTCGTAGCCCCACAGGTATTGCAGATGGGTCAGGGTCTTCTCGGCCAGTTCCGGGTCGAGCAGCTTGCCCTGATACGGTTGGTGGCGCAGCAGCAACGAACGGTCGTGGTCGTGGTGGTAGCGCACCACCGAGATCTCCGGCAAGTAGAGTTCCATCCGGTGATTGGCGGCCAGTTCCCGGCGCACCTTCTCGAAGCCTTCACTGCTTGCCGTCTGCATGACTTCCCAGGCGTCGTCCTCTGCATCGGTACGGATATGCATCAGCCTGAATTCGCGCAGCAGCTTGGGTGACAGGAACTGCAGTATGAAGCTCTCGTCGCGATAGTTGTGCATGGCGTCGTGCAGCACTTCCAGCCAGTCCCGCCCGGCCACATCTGGCAGGTATTCACGGTCCTCGTCCGTGGGATGCTCGCACACCCGCCGGATGTCGGTGAACATCGCAAAACCCAGGGCATAGGGATTGAACTGGCCGAACTGGCGCTGCGAAATCACATTGGTGTGCGAGTGCATACACTCCAGCAGGACACCCTCGTCGATCTGGTCCTGGTCGTACATGTCGTTGAGGATGCGGTGGTGCCAGAAGGTGGCCCAGCCCTCGTTCATCACCTTGGTCTGGCGCTGCGGGTAGAAGTACTGGGCAATCTTGCGCACGATGCGGGTCAGCTCGCGCTGCCAGGGCGCAAGGCGCGGCGCATGCTTTTCGATGAAGTAGAGCAGGTTCTCTTCCGGCTGCTCGGGAAACATCCGCTCAGCGACCGCTGCCTCGGGGGTCTGCGGTACCAGGCTGTAGTACTCGCTCTGGCGCATGCGCTCCTGGGCCGCCTGCAGGCGCTTGGCCTGTTCCTTGCGCTCGCGCAGGGAATCGAGCTTGCCCGGGCGCTTGTAGCGGTCAACCCCGTGCTCGCGCAGGGCATGCAAGGCATCCAGGGTGCGCTCCACCGCGTCGTAGCCATACCGCTCTTCACACTCGGCCACATAGTTTCGGGCAAACACCATGTAATCGAGGATGGCCTCGGGCTGGGTCCACTGGCGGAACAGGTAATTGCCCTTGAAGAAACTGTTGTGCCCGTAGCAGGCATGGGCAATCACCAAGGCCTGCATCGCGAGCGAGTTGTTCTCCATCAGGTAGCTGATGCAGGGGTTCGAATTGATCACAATTTCGTAGGCCAGACCCTGCTCACCGCTCTGATAGCCCTTCTGATTGGCCAGGAACTCCTTGCCAAAGCTCCAGTGGTGATAATTGACAGGCAGGCCAACGGCAGAATAGGCGTCCAGCATCTGTTCGCTGGTGATCAGCTCGATCTGGTTGGGAAACGTGTCCAGCCGATAACGACGGGCATGGGCCGCACAGGCCTGGTCGAGTGCCGCGAGATGGTCGAAGGTCCACTCGCTGCCGGTGGCAATCATGGCGCTGCGATCTCTCATGATGTCCTCCCCTGCCCCGCCCTGCCGGTTGCCGCATGCCGTTCCTTTTCGAACAGTTTCACCAGCGCCGGATACACCTCGCTACGATTGGCCACGCCGGCCATGTTGAAGCCGGCGTGATCAATGCTGGCATAGGCAGCCCAGAGCGCGGTATTGGCCTGCGCGTACTCATTGGTCTCGGCATACACGAAGTAACGCGACAGCGGCAGCAGCTGCTCGGTCAGGAATATGCGCGATTGCACGGGGTCTGCCCCCATCGAATCGCCGTCGCTCGCCTGGGCGCCAAAGATGTTGTAACGACTGGCCGGAAAACGCGCTTCGATGATTTCCTTCATCTTCTCCAGCGCGGCCAGCACGCGCGTGCCGCCCGACTGGGGATGATGGAAGAAGGTGTGCTCGTCGACTTCTTCGGCCACCTCGGTATGGCGGATAAACACCAGCTCGACGTTCTCGTACTTGCGGCGCAAAAATAGGTACAACAGCGTGAAAAAGCGCTTGGCGAGATCCTTGCGCAATTCGGTCATCGAACCGGAAACGTCCATCAGGCAGAACATGGCAGCGGCCGTCCGCGGGGCCTCGATCTCAATCAGGCTGCGATGGCGCAGGTCGACGGGATCGATGAACGGTACCTGCGTGGCCCGCCGGCGCACTGCATCTGCTTCCAGCGCCAATGCCTGGGCCAAGGTCGCATCGGCAACTTCCTGGGCGTAGCCCTGCCGGTATTCGACCCGGTCCAGATCGTCCTGAATCGAACTGGCTGCCGCAACCCGCCGGCCGATCGAGGCACGGAACGTGCGCAGCACCGACATGTTGCCCGGATTGCCATGACGCACGATGCCGCCACGGCGAAACTTGCGGTCGACCACCTCGGTGAGTTCCTTACGCACCAGCTCGGGCAGCTCGAGGTCATCGAACAGCAGGTTGAGGAACTCCTCTCGCGACAGCATGAAGCGGAAATTGTCCTCCTCGGCATCGCCATCGCCGGCATCGCTGCCCTTGCCCGGTCCGCCGCCACTGCCGCTGGGATCGGGCTTGGGAATGCGGTCACCAACCCGGTAGCGGTCATTGCCTGGCAACACCCGGTCGGACACGCCGGTGCCCTGGTCGATGCGGAAGCTCGGTTCGGACACATCGAGCTTGCCAACCGTGACCTCAGCGCCCTGATCGAGGTCGGTCAGCCGGCGCTTGCTGACCAGGTCGTCCACCTGGGCTTTCAACACCCGGTTCAGCCGCCGCAGCACGCGCTGGCGGTTGGCAGAGCTTTTGCCCTGCTGCGGACGACGATCGATGATCACACTGGTCATTTCCCGCTCCTGGCCGGGTAGTGAAACCCGGCGCTTCCTTCGATGCGTTACACGCTCACGCTCCTGGATGGTTGGCGACAGGCCGCCATCACTGTCGGCGCGCCATCATCCACCACTCGACCAGCCGACGGACCTGCTTGGCCGTGTAGCCCTTGCTAACCATACGCTCGACGAAGGCCTGATGCTTGCGCTCCTCTTCGGCGGTGCTTTTGCCGGCAAAGGAGACCACCGGCAGGATGTCGTCGGTGGCGGCAAACATGCGCTTCTCGATCACTTCGCGCAGCTTGGCATAGCTGGTCCAGGATGGGTTGACGCCGCCGTTCTTGGCGCGGGCGCGCAACACGAAGCCCACCACCTCGTTGCGGAAATCCTTCGGGTTGGCGATGCCCGCCGGCTTCTCGATCTTCTCAAGCTCGTTGTTGAGGGTCTGCTTGTCGAAAGCCACGCCGGTGGCGGAATCGACATACACCTCTTCCTGCACCCAGAAATCGGCGAAGGTGACGTAGCGGTCGAACAGGTTCTGGCCGTAGTCCGAGTAGGACTCGAGGTAAGCCGTCTGGATCTCCTTCTGAATGAATTCCAGATACTTCGGAATCAGGAACTCGGACAGATGGGCCTTATAGGCCTTCTCCATGTCCTGCGAGAGCTCGCCCCGGCCGATGCTCTCCTCGATCACCTTGAGCAGCGTGACGGGATCTGCCGCGGTCTCGGTGGCATCGCGGTCGAAGGCCTTGGAAATCAGCTTGTAGGCATGCCGCGTCGAGAGGCCCGACATGCCCTCGTCGTGCCCCGCCACCTCGCGGTATTCCGCCGCGCTTTTGGCCTGAGGATCTGCCTCGCGCAGGTTCTCGCCGTCGTACACGCGCAGCTTGGAGTACAGGCTGGAATTTTCGGAGGGCTTGAGGCGCGTCAGCACGATGAACCGCGCCAGCATTTCCAGCATGCCGGGGGCACAGGGGGCGCTCGCCAAGGTGGAATCGCGCAGCAGCTTGTTGTAAATCTGCACTTCTTCGGTGACGCGCAGGCAATACGGCACCTTCACGATGTACACGCGATCGAGGAAGGCCTCATTGCTCTTGTTGTTGCGGAAGGTCATCCACTCGCTTTCGTTGGAGTGGGCAAGTACCAACCCCTGGAAGGGCATGGCGCCGAAGCCTTCGGTACCCTTGAAATTCCCCTCCTGGGTGGCAGTCAGCAGCGGGTTGAGCACCTTGATCGGGGCCTTGAACATTTCCACGAATTCCAGCATACCCTGGTTGCCCAGGCACAGGCCCCCCGAATAGCTGTAGGCATCGGGATCATCCTGGGCGAGCTTGTCGAGTTTGCGGATATCGATCTTGCCGACCAACGCGCTGATATCCTGGTTGTTTTCGTCGCCCGGCTCCGTCTTGGAGATGGCGGTCTGATGCAGCACCGACGGGTAGATGCGCTCCACGCTGAATTTGCTGATGTCCCCGCCGTAGGCGTGCAGACGCTTCTGCGCCCAGGGACTGAGCAGGCCGGTCAGGTACCGGCGATGGATGCCATATTCGGCACCGAGACGCTCGGCCCAGCGATTGGGTGGGAACAGGCCCAGCGGAGATTCGTTGAGCGGGCTGCGCTGGCCGTCGGCGTCGACCAGAACATAAATGGGGTGAACCTCCATCAGGGATTTGAGCTTTTCCGCCAGCGAACTCTTGGCACTGCCCACCGGCCCCAGCAGATACAACACCTGCTTGCGTTCTTCCAGACCCTGGGCGGCGTGCCGGAAGTAGGACACGATGTCCTGGATAACCCCTTCCATGCCGTAGAAATCGGCGAACGGCGCATAGCGCTGGATCACGCGGTTGCCAAACAGCCGCAGCAGGCGGGGATCGGACTTGGTCTCGATCATCTCGGGCTCGCCGATCGCCTTGATCATCCGTTCGGCCGGCAAGGCATACGCCATGGGATCGGCGCGGCACAGTTCGAGGTAGGCGGCCAGCGACAGTCTTGTCGGGCTGCTGTTCGCGTAAGTCGATTGGAAGTCGCTGAACAGCGACGTCGGGTCGAGCGGATTCGTATCCATGGCAGTTCTCCCTGCGTCCAGCACTGTCTGTCGGACCATCTACAACGTAGGACCAAACTATCGCATTAACCGGGTTTCCTTAAGCGGAAATACAGCGGTGAATGCTGGATATTTCCGCGCTTGTCCGCACGGAGGGCTGCATTCCACCCGTGTTTGGCGTATCTGCTTGAGTGGATTTGACAGGCGAGGCAGGCAGGTGTTCCAGCGGCCAGTACCGTTGCATCAGGCGTGAGCAACGATTGCGGCTGACGTTTCCGAAATCCACGTCGTTGATGGCGTTGATGGCGTTGATGCCGAAACAGGCTCGAACGCGAATGTGCGACTGGCAAGCAGAGTGACGGCGGATGGGACCATTCCACGACTGCGGCCCTGGAAATAAAAAAAGCCATCCAGAACGATGGCTGATGCTTCGGATGTGACCGCAATACACCCTGATGCTTGTGGTCGGGGCGAGAGGATTCGAACCTCCGACATCCTGCTCCCAAAGCAGGCGCGCTACCGGGCTGCGCTACGCCCCGACGTGACCCATGATTATCAGCGGGGTGACCTGCAAAAGCAAACGAAGGCTCGCAGGCGGCCGTCCGGCGGTCTGCGCCGATCCCGTCAAGTCCCCTGCAGGACGACAGTGTTTGTGCCCACAGCGACATCTGGCTGGGCACGCACGAGCGCCTGCATCAGGGCGCCTGCGGGCGCTGCAGCGTCGAATGGCAGCAGCTCGATGCCAAGCTCGGCCAGGACAGGAACCGTGTGCGTATGCGTGTGCTGTACCAGCAGCCAGGCCGGCACCGCATTGTTGAATTCCTCGCGCAGGCCCAGGACAGCATCCAGGCCCGACTCGCCACCACGCAGCCAAAGTGCACTGACCAAGAGGGTGGGCTGCTCTCCCGACATGACGGCGTGTTCGCGGGCCTCTGCTCCCGATGCCGCCACCACCACCCGATAACCTGAGGCCTGCAGGCAGGCGAGCACGGCGCCAGGGTGACCGTCCTGGGCATTCCAGATCAGGACGGCCAATCCAGCGTTTGCGACGGGCACGTTGCCCGCCTTTCGGGGGGCCGACGGCAGACCAAGCCGATGCAGCGCTTGCGCCGGATCCGTCCGTTCCTGCTGCAGTGCCCTGCTGGAGAGCAGGGGCAATGCCACTGAAAAACAGGACCCGCGCCCCGGGACAGAGGACAGGCGAAGCTCCACCTGCATCGCACCGGCCAGATCGCGCACGATCGACAGGCCGAGACCGAACGAGGAGGAGGCTTCCTGCGTGACGTCAGGAATCTGGAAAAACTCGTCGAAGACCAGTCCATGCAGCTCCGCCGGGATGCCAACCCCGGTGTCGTACACCGACACCAGAACATGATTGCCGCGGCGGCGACAGCCAACCAGCACCCCACCCCGATGCGTGTGACGGATCGCGTTGCTCATGAAATTGCGCAGGATGCGTTCAAGAATCGCACGGTCGCAGAACACCTGGTGTGAGCCTGGCAAGAGACGAAGCCGCAGCCCTTTGGCTTCGGCCTGCACCTGAAACTCGATCGCCAGGGTCTCGAAAACCTGCTGCATGGAGACCGATTCGCGCTGTACTGGCACCTGGTGCCCGGTGGTCCGGGCATGCTGCAGCAGGCTCCGAAACATCTGCTGCAGATTCAGGGCACAACGCTGCACATCCTGCAGGATGCGCTGTTCGCGCGGCGGCACCTGCTGCAGGTCAACACTCGCGAGCTGTACGGTCAGCGCGTGTAATGGCTGGCTCAGATCATGACTGGCTGCTGCCAGGAAGCGCGCCCGGGTGCGCACGGCAGCCTCGGCAATATCCTTCTGCACGGCAAGTTCACGCGTGCGCAGGCCGATGAAATTGATCAGCCGGTTGAAGGCTCCGACCAGGGCATCCAGCTCGTGCTGATTGTCCGAAGGCAAGGGCGTGATGGCGATCTCCCCGCGGGTCATGCGATCGACCTGGGCGGCTGCACGCCAGATCTTTTCCAGGGTGAGATACAGCACCACCACTGCGGGAATCAGGAAGATCAGGAAGTTGATCGGCAACATCCACAGGATGGCCTCGCGCGCATGCTGGATCGGTAGCAACAACAAATCCCGGCTGGTGCCAGCATGCACCTGCCACTGGGTGCCGGACACGTCGGCGGTGGCCTGCACCCAGGCCTGCTGGTCTCGCGTGGCGCGCTCGTTCAGGGCAGCCGGGGTGAAGGGGGCGCGCAGGTCCAGCAGGCCAGGTCGCCCCTTGACCGTCACCCAGAGCGATAAAGGCGGCCCATCGGCATTCAGGGCTGGCGCGGCTCCGGAACGGATCAGGGATTGCGTATCGCGTAGGCCAACCAGCATGCGGGCAACGGGGGATGGACTGTCGGAATCGGTCAACCACACGCGCGTCGCGATCAGGGTAAATTCGCCTGCCTGCTGCAAACTGGTGGCCGGAGCCGCGGCCAAGGCTGCCCAGGACAGCCCGTTGGGCGCGGAGGGTTCTGCCAGTCGTACCTGACCGTTCTGTTCAAGCAGCACGCAACCCTGAGGAAAGAGGAACTGCTGGCTGCGGCAGCGTGCCCGCCAGGCTTGTTGTCCCGCGGTGCTTGCCAACGCCGCTTGGCTGCTGTGGTCTGCCAGCTGCAGCAAGGCGCCGAGCCGTACCGCATTCTCGCGCGCCAGATCCTCGGCCAGCAGGCTGACGGCCCATTGTTGTTGCCGGTTGGCAGTCCCCAGCAGATCGGTGCCGATGAACTGGGCGATCAGGTTGGAGCGGAGCAGAGACCCAAGCACCACCATGCCGACACAGATCAGCATGGTCTGACCGGCGAGACGGGTTGGTGCCAGGAAGCCAGCGGCGCGGAGAACCTGGTGCAGCACCCTGCGGAATGTCATGCGGATCGCGCAGAAGCCTGCAAGCCGCCTTCGTCATCCTGCAAATCGAGCTGTCTTGCAGCCACCACGGCCTGGGTTCGGTTGACGACTCCCAAGGCCTTGAAGATGGCAGAGACATGCAGTTTGACGGTGACCTCGGCCAACCCCAGTTGCAGCGCAATTTCCTTGTTACTGTAACCGCGTGACAGATAGGTCAGCGTTTCGCGCTGTCGCGGCGTGAGGGTACCCAGCGGTTCTGCGGGCTCCTCGGCATTTCGAACGCTTTGCGCAACGCCGGCCCGGGCCAGGATGGCGATTGGAACCGCCTGAGTTCCTGCCAGAACATCGTGCAGCGCACTGCGTAACTGGCCGGGGGCCACGCCCTTGGAAATGAAGACCGAGGCCCCCGCCTGCAACGCGGCATCGACATTGCGGCGTTCGTCAGACGCCGACAACACCACAATAGGGACGCCCGACGCGATGCTGCGGAATTTCCGGATCGCATCAACGCCGCACAGGCCGGGCAGATTGAGATCCATGACGATCAGACGGAAGCCTGATCGCGCGCGCAGGGCACGCAAACCCTCTTCGGCAGTACAGGCGGTGATCACCTCGGGTAACGCCATGCCAAGCAGCATGGAAAGTACGGCTTCCCGATACAGGGGATGATCCTCCACGACCAGGATCGGGCCGAGACTACTTAACATCACTTCCCCCCAGACGCCATCATTTGGCCTGCATGTCACTCGCCAACCCGCCACAGCCCGCAGGATCGACAATTTATCAATTGAGTTTACATGCAAATGACGTCTGTGCTGCGTCCAGCCGTCAGCACGCGGGCGTTTCCAGGGATTTTTTTCTTTAAATCAAGACAGCTCGCAGCAAATATAACGAATCAAACGAATCAGTGACTTACGATCAAACCACGCTGACGGGCAACTTACTGCAAGGTAGCCTGCCAGGACCTGGTGGCGGTGCGCACCAGCGACACCCGAACGCTGTCGGGACCGCGCCGGGCCAGCTCACCGCGTTGCTGATCGAGGTACTGTTGCAAGGCTTCAAACACTTCGCCCACGGTCACCTGCCGGGTTTCCGGGGCCAGCTCCAGTCCGACAGACGCCTCGTGCGAATTCTGCAGACGTTCGGACAGGCCCACCACGCGCATCTTCTTCATCATCGCTTCCCCCTCGAAACAGACGGCAGACCGGTGTCGGTCTGCCGTCCCTTCAAACGGCGCGTGACGTGCGCCGGAACGATCCCCCCGGATGAAGCCACCCTAGCACCAGGATCACCGGCAAATTGTTAAGCATTGCAAACTCTCAATCAATCAATAGTCTGGCAATTTTTGTTATATCGAAAGGCGAGCAAAAAAACCCCTACAGATGGGGACTTCGCAAATCCACGAATTCGGAAATCAGAGCCAACAGCAGGGCAAGCGACGGGTCAGTCCTGCACAGGACGCCGTTCCACCAGCGCTTGCGCCACGGTGCCGGCATCGGTGTACTCGAGTTCACCACCGACCGGCAGTCCGCGTGCAATGCGGGAGACCTTGAGACCCCGTGGGCGCAGCAGGTCTGCCAGGTAGTGCGCGGTGGCTTCCCCTTCCACCGTGAAGTTGGTGGCGAGCACCACCTCCCTGACGCCCCCGTCGAGCACCCGTCGCACCAGACGATCGAGCGACAACTGTTCGGGGCCGATACCATCGAGCGGAGACAGACGCCCCATCAACACATAGTACTGACCACGCCAGGACTGGGTCTGCTCGATCATCAGAAGGTCGGCAGGACTCTCGACCACGCACAGCAGGGTTTCATCGCGCTGGCCGGGCTGACACAGGTCGCAGCGCTCCTGTTCGGTGAAATTGTTGCAGCCGGTGCAGTGACGTACCCCAACCAGCGCCGCGCCAAGGGCGCGGGCCAGCCGATCAGCGCCGCCACGATCACGCTGCAGCAGGTGAAACGCCATGCGCTGGGCTGACTTGGGACCAACCCCGGGCAGGCAGCGCAGGGCGTCAACCAGCGCTGCAAGGGCCGAAGGCGTGCGCGTTGCGGCCACCGGTGATCAGAACGGCAGCTTGAAGCCGGGCGGCAAATTCAGGCCGGCGGTAAAACCCGACATCTTGTCCTGGGTTGTCGTGGCAACCTTGCGGACTGCATCGTTCAGGGCAGCCACGATCAGGTCTTCCAGCATCTCGCGGTCTTCCATGGCCCCCTCGCCGATCTCGACGCGACGCACCTGGTGGTGGCAGGTCATGGTGACCTTGACCAGCCCACCGCCCGTCTCGCCCTGCACCTCGACCTCACCGAGCGCCTCCTGCGCCTTCTTCATGTTTTCCTGCATCTGCTGGGCCTGCTTCATCAGGCCACCCAGTCCGCCCTTCATCATGGTGGTGTTGCTCCGGAAGATTGAATGCCGCGCCCAGGGCGCTGGCTCACGAACGTCAAGTTTACCTGCTTGCCTGCGGGCCGGGTCAGACGGTGGTCAAGGGGTCGCCACCACGTCTGCACCAGCCTTCCGGCTGCATGGTCGCGCCAACCTTCAGGCCGCGTGGTCGCGCGGGCGGACCGAGCCGGCCAGCAGCCGGGCACCGTAATCGCCGGTCAGACGTTGCACGACCGGATCGGCCTGAATGGCGCGTTCGGCGGCAGCAAGGCGCGCAGCGCGCAGGGCATCATCCCGGGCGGCCACGCTCTCCGTGACCGCCGGGACGGCATCGGCCGCCAACTGCTCGAGACGGATTTCCAGTTGCACCGGACCGACCAAGGCAGCGAGCAGGCCCGTCAGCCGCTCCTGGGCGGTCAGCAGCAGCTTGTGATGCTGCGGCACGATCAGGTGCAGGCGGTTGGCGTGGCGACCCTGCCAAAGCGCGTGGCGGGCCAGTTCCAGCGCCGTTCCGGCGGCTGGCAACTGGTCAACCAAGGCGAGCCAGTCAGCGCCGCAGTCTGGCAGGTGTGCCGCCGGGGTTGCCGAGGGGGATACCGAGGGAGTTGCTGCGGTAGCTGCCGCAGGCGTTGCTGCGGGAGC
Organism: uncultured Ferrovum sp.; assembly: GCA_903863375.1. Classification (GTDB taxonomy): domain Bacteria; phylum Pseudomonadota; class Gammaproteobacteria; order Burkholderiales; family Ferrovaceae; genus CAIVHB01. Next base: position 17,592 of record CAIPBT010000074.1, on the reverse strand, counting down.
GACTGCATGAGTTGCTGCGGGAGTTTCTGCGGGAGTTGCTGCGGGAGTTGCTGCGGAAACTGCCGCCGCGCCGGCGGCAGCCCCGCGCGAACCCGCCGCCGGGCTACCAGCCTGGCGGCCAAGCGCCGCCGGCCCCTGCCCCATGCCACCTGCCGCAGTCGGCGGCGAGCCTGCCGGCGTATCGTTGCCCCCCGGCAGGAAGGCCAGCATGCGCACAAAACTCATGGTGAGACCGGCGGCCTCATCCGGTGCATGAACCAGATCGCGTCGCCCGGCCAGGGCAATCTGGTAACAGAGCTGCACGGTTGGCGCATCGAACTGTGCAGCCAGTTGCAAGTGCGCCGGATCCGGGGCTTCACCAGCGATGCCCAGCCCTTCGGGCACCAGCTGCAGCAGGGCCACCTGTTGCATCAGACGGGCAAAGTCCTGCAGCACATCCTCGGCCGACAGGCCAGCGCTGATCATTCCTGCCACCGTTTCCAGCACGCGACGGCGATCGCGGGTGGCCAGACCCTGCGCCAGACCGAGCAAAGCCTCATCCGACCCAACACCGAGCAGACTTGCGACGGCATCCGTCTCAATCCGGCCGCTGCCAAACGCAATGGCCTGGTCGAGCACGCTCAGGCTGTCGCGCACGCTGCCGTTGGCCGCCCGCGCCACCAACCGCAGCGCGGCCGGCTCGAACGGAACCGCCTCGGCGGTCAGCACCAGATCGAGGCGCGAGACGAGCTGGTCCACCGTCATCGGCTTCAGCCCGAACTGCAGGCAACGCGACAGCACCGTCACCGGCACTTTGTGCGGATCGGTAGTGGCCAGAATGAATTTCATGTGCGCCGGCGGCTCTTCCAGCGTCTTCAGCATGGCGTTGAAGGCATGCTTCGAGAGCATGTGCACTTCGTCGATGATGTAGACCTTGAACCGACCGCTGACCGGAGCGTAATGCGCATTGTCAAGCAGTTCGCGCATCTCCTCGACGCGCGTGTTGGTGGCGGCGTCTACCTCGAGCAGATCGCTGAAGCGGCCAGCATCAATTGCCTGGCAGGGTTCACAGGTGCCACAGGGAGTGGCCGATACGCCGGCCGCGCAATTCAGGCACTTGGCAAGGATGCGCGCCAGGGTGGTCTTGCCAACGCCCCGGGTGCCGGTGAACAGATAGGCGTGGTGCAGCCGCCCGGTTTCGAGCGCATGGGTGAGCGCGCGCACCACATGTTCCTGCCCGAGCAGATCCTCAAAGCGGCGCGGACGCCACTTGCGGGCAAGGGCCAGGGACTCAGAAATGGTAGGCCGCCCGGACTTGGTAGAAGTTGATCCCCGGATTGGGGTTTTTCAGGCCGGCATTGGAAAGGTGCTGCAGGCGCAACCCAAGATCGAAAGCCTGCTTCTCACCGAAGCTCACGCCAACGCCGGCATGGTCGCCAAACTGGAAGTGGGTGCTCATGTCGCGGCCGGTGTAGATGCGGTGGTCGCTGATGTAGTGCAGACCAACGGCCAATTCCGCATAGGGCGCGATGGCGGAGCGTTCCCGCTCGGTCACCCGGAACACGGGCGTGACGCCAACATCGGTGACAGCATGGTTTCCACCGGCGGGATTGTGCGGGTTCCAATGCCCCAGGGCGAGGTCCCAATAGGGACTGATGGCCCAGCGCTCACCGGTCAGGATTGGCGCCTGCCAGTCGCGCGTCAGTGTGAACCTGGCCATATCAACGTGATAGCCATACCCGCCCTCGACAGCCACTCCGTCGCGCGGGTCGGCAGCCCCGGCCAGGGGCGAGACAAAAAGACTAGACAGGCAGACCAGAAGACTCAGCCTGCGGAACGTTCGAAGCAGCGAGAAGGAAGCGGACATAAGGATGAGGCTACCGGACACCGGCTGACGGCGTATTCATGAAAGTGGCGAGCCTGAACCCCGGCACTTGCAGGGAGTAGTTATGGCTGCTTCCTTCCGGACCTGACCAGGTTCCTACGCTGCAATGCGGGGAGGCCCGCCACCACAGAGGATGCGGGAAAACTACTGGGCAGTCCAGCCCCCGTCCACCGGCAGGGCCACGCCGCGGATCTGGTTGGCTGCGGCGCTGCACAGGAATACGGCTACTTCGCCGAGCTGCTCTGGCGTGACAAATTCTCCGGAAGGCTGCTTCTCACCCAACAGCGCCGACCGGGCAGCGGCCTCAGGAATGGCATCGCGCACGGCGATCGCGTCGATCTGCTTCTGGACGAGCGGCGTGAGCACCCAACCCGGGCAGATGGCATTGCAGGTGATGCCGGTGGTGGCGGTTTCCAGCGCCACCACCTTGGTCAGCCCGACCACGCCATGCTTGGCTGCCACATAGGCCGACTTGTTGGCAGAAGCCACCAGACCGTGTGCCGAGGCGATGTTGATGATGCGCCCCCAGTTGCGTTGGCGCATGCCCGGCAGCACGGCCTGAGTGGCGTGGAAGGCCGACGACAGGTTGATGGCGATCACGGCATCCCATCGTTCGCGGGGAAAGGTTTCCACACTGGCCACGTGCTGGATGCCAGCATTGTTGACGAGGATATCGACCGCACCAAAATGGCCAATCGCGGCCTGCACCATCGCGGCAATCTGATCGGGCTGGGTCATGTCGGCCGGATGGTATTCCACAGGCACGGCGTAGGTCTCGGCCAGTTCGCGCTTCAGGTCGTCGATGGCAGCCGCGTCGCCAAACCCGTTCAGCAGGATCGACGCCCCCTGGGCGGCCAGCTGGCGGGCGATGCCAAGGCCGATGCCGCTGGTGGATCCGGTGATGATGGCACTCTTGCCGCGCAGCGTGGTCATGAAGCGTTTCTCCTGAAAGTCAATCGAAGTAATGGCCGAGCCGGTCCCGCTTGGTTTCCACGTAACGGCGGCTTTCCTCGTCGGGCCGGGTTTGTAGGGATACCCGCTCGACCACTTCAAAGGGAGCCTGTGCCAACCGGCTGACCTTGTCGGGATTGTTGGTCATCAGCCGCAGCCGCAGCACCCCCAGGTCCTGCAGGATGGCGAGCGCTGGCCCGTAGTCGCGCATGTCGACGGGAAAGCCGAGTTGCACATTCGCATCCACCGTATCCAGCCCGGCATCCTGCAGCTGGTAGGCGCGCAGTTTGTGCGACAGTCCGATGCCCCTGCCCTCGTGGCCGCGCAGGTAGACCACCACGCCCCGACCTGCCTCGGCAATCCGCTGCAAGGCCAGGTCGAGCTGCGGCCCACAGTCGCAGCGGCGCGACCCGAACACGTCGCCGGTCAGACATTCGGAATGGATGCGCACCAGCACGGGGCTGCCGTCCGCGATGTCCCCCATGCTGAGGGCCAGGTGTTCGATGGGGGCTCCGGCGATGCGATAGGCACCAGCATGGAAGAGGCCATGGCGGGTGGGCAGACGCGAATGACCGGAGCGCTGGGCGATGAGTGGTGGGGATGCGTTCATGGCGTTAGGGTGCCAGCAGGCCGTTGCGCATGGCAATCAGGGCGATTTCGGCGGCGTTCTCGGCTCCCAGTTTCTGCTTGATGTTGTAGAGGTGGGTGCCGACCGTGCGCGGGCTCAGAAACAGCGTCTCGGCGATCTTGTTGACGGACTGGCCACGCGCCAGGTGCATGAACACCTCGAACTCGCGTTCGGACAACACTTCCACCGGGTTCTGCTCGCCACTGAACTGCTGCACGGCGAGCTGCTGCGCCAGCACCGGGTCGATGTAGTTGCGCCCTTCTGCCACCTGGTGCAGCGCCTTCAGCAACTCTTCACCCGCGGTGCGCTTGGAGAGATAGCCCAGGGCGCCGGCCTTCAGCAGCCGTTTCGGATGCACCGTGTCTTCGTGCGCCGAGAGCACCAGGATTCGCACCGCGGGGTCCTTCGCCACCAGGCGGCTGACCGCCTCGATACCGCCCATCCCGGGCATCGAAACGTCCATCAGCACCACATCCGGCTGCACGTCGCCAAAGGTGCGCAAGGCCATTTCGCCGCTGTCCGCCTCGGCACATACCTGTACCTGCGGATCACTCTCCAGCAGCAGGCGAAACCCCATGCGCACCACCGCATGATCATCCACCAGCATCACACGCACCGTCATGCCGGCTGCTCCGCGATCGTTGCCGGCAGTTCGAAACGGACACACACGCCGGTCCCCGGCCCGCTCTCGATGGCAAACTGACCGCCCACGGCATGGACGCGTTCGCGCATGCCGCGAACCCCCATGCGCTCCTCGGCGATCGCTGTCGGATCCATGCCGCATCCGTTGTCCTGGATCTCGCCGATCAGTCCGCCGCGATCCGCCTGACGGCGCACTCGCACCTGCACCGTGTCGGCCGCTGCATGGCGGGCCACGTTGGTCAGGCTTTCCTGGATGATGCGGTAGGCTGTGATGTTGGTCACCTCGTCAAGGCCATCCAGATCCGGCCCCAGATCGAGGTCGACCGAGAGTTCCGGCTTGCGCAGCCGGCTGGAGGCCGCCAGTTCGCGCAAGGCGTCTGACAGGCCCAGGTTGTCGAGGGCGATCGGGCGCAACTGCCGCACCAGACGGTGCATCGCATCATACAGGTCGCCCGAAACCGTGACGATGGCAAGCGCGTTCTGTTCGAGGTCCGGCGCGCGTGTCCGGGCCCGCTGCGCAATCGAGGAGGCAATCGTGCGCACCGCCGTCACGCCCTGACCGATCTCGTCGTGCAGCTCACGCGCCAGCGCCCGCCGCTCCGCTTCAACATGTTGCTGGACCAGCGCGGTCACCGCCCGGTTCTCGCGCAACTCCTCGGCGCGGCGGTCCGATTCGCGCCGTACCTGAAAACTTTCTTCCACCGCCTGGGCCATGCGATTGAAACTCTCGGCCAGCCCCGCCAGCTCGACCGTGGCAAAGCGGGGCAGCCGGGTGTGGAACTCGCCCCGTTCGACGCCCTGCAGGCCACGCGCAATCGCCTGGAGCGGCGCAAGCGCGCGTCCAGCGAGCCAGAACACCAGCAGCTGCACGGCCACCAAGAACAGCAGGGCCAGGCGGATCAGGCTGCGCAGGTCATCCCAGGCATCGACCACCGACCGCCCCGGATCGGGGGTCAGGGTCAACACGCCACCACCGAGGGTGATCACATAGGGCTTGAAGGCCGGTGTGACCAGTCGCGCAAACCAGTCCGGTGCATTGTGGCCTTCCTTGTAGTGGGACGGTGGCGAGACGTACAGCTGGCGGCCAGCGGCATCCTCAAGCCGCAGGTTGTTGGCCCGCACCCGGCCCAGATGCTCGAGGAAAGCCGTCAACCGGTGGGGGGAAACCGCTCCACCCCGGGCGCTGGTTTCGCCGGTGATCACGTTGCCCAGCAACTGCAGGGTGATGCGGGTCGAGGCTTCGATTTCTTCGCGGATACTGCGTCGGGTTGCATCGATCTCGAGAGCCACCACAGCGGCCAGGAACAGGCCGAGCAGCAGGGCCAGCAACAGGTTGATCTGGGAGCGCAGCGTCATGCGCCCGATCATACCCCAGTGAATTCCCGGAAAGCGCTGGGGGATTCGCCTGCCAGCAATGCCGCGGCGCAGCAGGCCCTGTGCGGACGTCTGCGGGCCGCTGGGCCGGCCATGGCTCATGAATTTCATGAGGGTGCATCGGGTGATCCCTGAGTGTTGCCCCTGCCCAGGCGAGCGCATAGTTCAAGTCAGGTGTTGCACGGATAGCCCGGCAATGCCAACGACAACAATCCCATTTAGGAGACTCATCATGGCCTGGACCACCCCTGCTGCGACCGACCTGCGTTTCGGTTTCGAAGTCACGATGTACATCGCCAACCGCTGATCGCGGCGCATGTTCATTGCGCGGGAGGCCTGCGGGTCTCCCGCGTTTTTTTTGGTATCGTAGGGCGCGGCTTTGCCCTCCCTTCCCCCGTCTGGCCTGTCTCATGAAAATTCGCGTCTTAGGCTCTGCTGCCGGTGGCGGCTTCCCGCAATGGAACTGCAACTGCCCGATGTGCGACGGGGTGCGTCGCGGCACCATCAACGCCAAAGCCCGCACACAGTCGTCGATCGCGGTGTCGCAGGATGGCGTCGACTGGGTGCTGCTCAATGCCTCCCCGGACATCCTCACCCAGATCAAAGCCTTTCCGGCCCTGCAGCCTGGCCGGGCGATCCGCGACACCGGCATCCGCTCGGTGGTGCTGATGGATGCCCAGATCGACCATGCCACCGGCCTGCTGATGCTGCGGGAAGGCAAGGTGCTGGAGCTGTACTGCACTGCACCGGTGCACGAGGACCTGAGCGTGACCAACCCGATCCTGCAGCTGCTGACGCACTATTGCGAGCCGCGCTGGCATCCGATCGGCTTCACGCCGGAAGACGTATTCAGCCCAATCGGGGCGGAACATCTTGAGTTCCAGCCCATTCCGGTGAGCGGCAAGGCACCGCCCTACTCGAGCCACCGCAATGATCCGCACGAAGGGGACAACCTGGGACTGTCGATTCGCGACCGACGCAGCGGCAAGACCGTGTTCTATGCCCCGGGACTGGTCGGCATCGACGAACGTGTCGACGCCGCCTGGCAGGCGGCTGATGTGCTGCTGGTGGACGGCACCTGCTGGTCAGATGACGAGATGGCCCGCCGGGGCATCGCGCACAAACGCGCCCGCGACATGGGCCATCTGCCGCAATCCGGACCTGGCGGCATGATCGAGCAGCTGGCGCGATTTCCACACAAGCGGCGCGTGCTGATCCACATCAACAATACCAACCCGATCCTTGATGAAGACTCACCGGAACGCGCGGAACTGACCGCGGCCGGCATCGAAGTGGCCTATGACGGCATGGAGATCACCTTATGAACGCCCCGGAACAGAATAGCGCCATCCAGACCACGGCCGGTGACCCCGTGGTGCCAGTCAGCATCACCTATGCCGCGCCGGCACGCGACATCCGCGAACCTTGGTCGCCCGCCGAATTCGAGGCACGGCTGCGCGAAAAGGGTGCCGCTTATCACATCCACCATCCGTTCAACGTGATGTTGAATACGGGTGGCTGCACCCCGGAGCAGGTTCGCGCCTGGGTGCAGAACCGCTTTTATTACCAGATCAGCATCCCGCGGAAGGACGCCGCCATCCTGTCGAACTGTGATGACCGTGAAATCCGGCGCGAGTGGATCAAGCGCATCGTGGATCATGATGGCAACGAGAGCGGCGAAGGCGGCATCGAAGCGTGGATCCGGCTGGGTGAGGCCACCGGCCTGTCGCGCGAGGACATCACCTCGCTGAAGGGTGTGTTTCCGGGCGTGCGCTTCGCCGTCGATGCGTATACCAACTTTGCACGGACGCGGCCCTGGCAGGAAGCGGTGTGCTCGTCGCTGACGGAAATGTTCGCGCCGAAGATTCACAAGGAACGGCTGTCCACCTGGCCGGAACACTATCCCTGGATCGAGCAGACCGGGCTGACCTATTTCCGCAGCCGGGTGAGCCAGGCCAACCGGGACGTGGAACACGGTCTGGCCATCACCCTGGCGCACTTCAACACACGCGCCCTGCAGGAGCGCGCGCTCGACATCCTGCAGTTCAAGCTGGATGTGCTCTGGACCATGCTCGATGCGATGGAAACCAACCTCGTGATCCGGCCACGCCATCATGACTGATACCGCTGCCAGCAACGGACCAACCACCGCATCGGCAGACCGGCTGCCGGCACTGCGTCGGCTGTTCCGCCTGCAATGGGAGGAAGTGCAGCAAAAGCATGTGCTGCTTTACCCGGAGGGCATGGTGCAACTGAACCAGCCTGCCGCCGAGATCCTGAAGCGTTGCTCGGGCGCCACCAGTGTGGCGGCGATCATTGCCGACCTCGAGCAGGCCTTCCAGCAGACTGGCCTGGCCCCAGACGTCCACTCATTCCTGGAGATTGCCCATGCACAAGGCTGGATTGAATACCGCTGACACGGCAGCGACTCCGGCCCCGCCACCCCCCCTATGGCTGCTGGCCGAGCTCACCTATAAGTGCCCACTGCACTGCGTGTATTGTTCCAACCCGCTGGACTACGCTGCGGCCGGCCAGGAACTGAGCACGGCTGAATGGGTGCGCGTGTTGCAGGAAGGCCGGGCGATGGGGTCGGCCCAGCTCGGCTTCTCCGGTGGCGAGCCCCTGATGCGCGACGACCTGATCGACCTGGTCGCCGAGGGCCGCCGGCTGGGGTACTACAGCAACCTGATCACCTCCGGCATCGGCCTGACCGAAGCCAAGATCAAGGCAATGAAAGACGCCGGACTGGACCACATCCAGGTGTCGTTCCAGGACTCGACCAAGGAACTGAACGACTTCCTGGGCAGCACCAAGACCTTCGAGCTGAAACAGAAGGTATCCCGGCTGGTGAAGGCCTACGACTATCCGATGGTGCTGAATGTGGTGCTGCATCGGCTGAACATCGACCACATCGAGAAAATACTCGAGCTGGCCGAAAACCTCGGCGTGGAATATCTGGAGCTGGCCAATTCGCAGTTTTATGGCTGGGCTTACCTGAACCGCGACCACCTGATCCCTACCCGCGCGCAGCTCGATACCGCCGAGCGCGCCGTGCAGCGCTTCCGCGACCGCATCGGCGACCGCATGCGGGTCTACTTTGTGGTGCCGGACTATCACGCTGCGCGACCGAAGGCCTGCATGAACGGCTGGGGAACCGTGTTCGTCACCGTCACGCCGGATGGCACGGTGCTGCCATGCCACGAGGCAAAGATGCTGCCGGGCATCACCTTTCCGAATGTGCGCAACGACAGCCTGCGTACGATCTGGAATGACAGCGATGCCTTCAACCGCTATCGCGGTCAGGGCTGGATGCAGGATCCGTGCAAAACCTGCCCGGACCGCGAAAAGGATTTTGGGGGCTGCCGCTGCCAGGCTTTCCTGCTGACCGGTGACGCGACACAGGCCGATCCGGTCTGCGAGCTGTCGCCGCACCATCATGTGGTAGAAGCCGCCGTCGCCAACGCGGAACTGGCCAAGCCCATGATCACCCGGCCGCTGGTGTTCCGGCTCGACCAGAACTCGCGGGAATTCTGTAAAATCGAGAGTTAACCTCGCGGGCTGACACCGATGTCAGCCTGCGTACGCCGCCCTCGGGCGGCGTGCTGTTTTTGGTCAGCGCCAACTTTGCACCATCCTCCGGCACCATCCTCCGGTTCTGCCCTCTGGCACCGGCGCGGGCCAAGGCTGTCAGCCGGCGGTTGCTGACGTCTGTTGCTGACGTCTGTTGCTGACGCCTGTTGCCGACCCCGGTGGCTGACGCCGATTTCTGAACACCTGTCCCTTTCCGACTTTTGCCCATTCTCTGAAAAGCTGCTTTCCATGACCCTGAAATATCACCCTGCCCTGCCCCTGCCTGCAGCCGTCCTGCCGGCACGTGCCCTGCTGCCCCTGCTGATCCGTGCCATCGTCGCCGGCAGCGTGACGGCGATCAGCCCGGCCGGCCTGGCCGCGGGTGCCGACACCATCGTGATTGCCGCAGACACGGCAACGACCGCCGATCGAGGTACGGCCGCGCCGGAAACGGCGGCCATCCCGCCGGGCGCCATCGCCGTGAAGGGCAGCCTGGATCCGGTGGTGGTGAGTGCCACGCGATCGCGTCAGAACAGTTTTGTACTGCCGCTGTCGATCGATGCCGTCGATGCCGACCGGCTGCTGGACGGCCAAGCGGGCGTCAACCTGTCGGAAACTCTGAACCGCATTCCCGGACTGGTCATCCAGAACCGCCAGAACTATGCGCAAGACCTGCAGGTTTCCATCCGTGGCTTCGGCAGCCGCTCGACCTTCGGCACCCGAGGCATCCGCCTGCTGGTGGATGGCATTCCAGCGAGTTCGCCGGATGGTCAGGGCCAGGCGGCTAACTTCAATTTGGATGCGGCCCAGAGCGTGGAGGTGCTGCGTGGCCCGTTTGCCACCATTTATGGCAATGCCTCCGGTGGCGTGATCCGCGCCACCACCCGCGATGGCGCCGCAAAGCCGGAGCTTGAATTTGGCTATCTGGCCGGCAGTTATGGCATGAGCAAGCGCAGCCTCGAGGCCGGCGGGACAACGCCGGAAGGCGTGAATTACCTGCTGGATGCTTCGCAGTTCAAAACCCAGGGGTACCGTGAGCACAGCGCCGCCATCCGCGAAGAAACCAATGCGAAATTGGTGATACCGACCGACCCGCAAGGCCGGCTCACCCTGGTTGCCAACCTGCTGGCGCAGCCGGACACCGAGGATCCGTCCGGACTGACGGCGGCCCAGGTGGCCGCGAATCCGCGTGGTGTCGATCCGGGCGTGCTGAAGTGGGATAGCCGCAAGACCATCAACAATGAACAGCTCGGGCTTGATTACCAGCGCCACCTGAACGACAGTGCCGATCTGGAGGCCACCGCGTACGTGGGGCAACGGCGCGTGCTGCAGTTTCTGGTGCCCAGCACGCTGGTGGCGAACAACCCCAATATCGGCAGCAACGGCGTGGTCGACCTTGACCGGCAGTACAGTGGCACCGACCTGCACGTGACCGGACGGACCACCCTGCTCGGCGGCAAGGCCGAGTTCACGCTGGGCGGCAGTTACGAGCTGCAAAACGAAAACCGCAAATCCTTCGACAGCGCCATCGGCAGCGACGGCAACACCCAGCGCGGCACCCTGAAGCGCTCGGAAGACGACCAGGTAACTGCGGCCAACACGTATGTGCAAGGCCAGTGGTCGCCGCGCAGCGACGTGCTGATCGCTGCCGGGTTGCGCCACAGCCTGGTGCAGTTTTCCACCCAGGCCTACCTCGGCGCGATCCCGGGTGCCGCGCAGTACACCAATACCAGTCCGGCGCTGGGCGTGAGCTACCAGCCCATCGACACCGTCAGCGTGTATGCCAATTACGGTCGCGGATTTGAGACGCCGGCGTTCTCCGAACTGGCCTATACGCCGGTGTTTGGCCCGACCGGGGCCGTCACCGGCAGCGGTACCAGCCTGAATTACAGCCTGCGCCCGTCGACCAGCGACAACTATGAGGTGGGTACCAAAACCTTGCTGGACGAAGACACCCGGGCCAATCTCGCGGCGTTCCGCATCCTGACGCGGGATGAACTGGCGGTGCTGGCGAATGTGAGCGGCAAGTCCTACTTCCAGAATGTGCCAGGAACCACCCGCGATGGTGTCGAGCTGTCGGTGGAGCGCGACCTGGCCCCGAGCCTGACCGCCTATGGCGCCTACACGTGGCTGAACGCCACTTACAGCAGTGCCTTCAGCAGCAGCACCGCCTCCGGCATCACCCAGGTGCTGGCCGGCAACCATCTGCCCGGCGTGGGTCGCCGGATTGCCTTCGGCGAATTGGCCTGGCACACCACCCCGGCGTCTGCTGGGATCGAGTTGCGCTACAGCGACAAGGTGTTTGCCAACGACACCAACACCGCAGCTGCCGGCACCTTCACCACCGTCAACCTGCGATTGGCACTGCACCAGGGGGCCGGCAACTGGCGGTTTGAGGAGTTCGCGCGCATCGACAATGCCCTCAACCGGACCTACTCCGGTTCGGTGATCGTGAATGAAGCGAATGGCCGCTATTTCGAGCCCTCGCCGGTGCGCACCGGCACCCTGGGCCTGCGCGCGCGGTATGACTTCCTCTGATCCATCCCGCGACGCCCCGAGCGGGTCGGACGCGCAAGGGCTGCAGCTGTCCCGACCAGACACCAGCAGCCCACCCGGCGCCGCAGGGATGGACACTACCCTGCTTGCCTTGGTGGTTGCCCATACCCGCAATCGGGTGATTGGCCGCGACAACGGCATGCCGTGGCATCTGCCGGCCGATCTGGCTTTTTTTCGCGAACTGACCACCGGCCATCCGATTCTGATGGGGCGCAAGACGCATCTGGCGATCGGCCGGCCCCTGCCTGGGCGGCGCAATCTGGTGTTGACCCGACAGCATCCAGCCAGCCAGACGGCATCCCTCGACGGGGTGGAACTGGTGGGCAGCATCGATGCCGCCCTGGCCTTGGTCGGCCCTGCCCCTGTGCTGTTTGTGATTGGCGGTGCCGAGGTTTACCGGCAGCTGCTACCGCTGGCCAGACGCCTGCACGTCACCGAAATCGCTGCCACCCTGGCGGGCGACGCGCATTTCCCGCCGCTTGCCGAAGGCCGCTGGCAGGAAGCGGCGCGCGTCCATCGTGCGGCCGACGATCGCAACGCGTACGACCTCGACTTCGTTACCCTGGAGCGCATTGAGCCGGACTGACGGCGGCAGGTGGAACGTGGATCGGATCATGCGGACCGCCTCGGCGCCATCCCATTCCTGTGCTCCGGTAACCCGCCGCAGCACGCGGCCGTCGGCATCCACCAGCACGGTGAGTGGCAAATGGTCTGCCCCGAGCATGGTTTCCATCTCGAGTTGATGATCGAGGTAGTGATTCAAGGTGGCGTTTGACTGGCGCAACCAACCCTGGGCGTTCTCGGCGTAATCGTCCGTAGAGATGCCAATCACAGCGAACGAAGCCCCCAAGGGACTCCACGCCAGCCGTTCGAGTGACGCCGATTCTTCCCGACAGGGTCCGCACCAGCTCGCCCACACATTGATGATCAATGGCTTGCCGCGATAGCTCGACAGACGGCGCGATGGACCGTTGAGGCCATGCAGTGTGACCTCGCGCAACAGCTGGCCGTCGGATACCCGATGCGGAACTGGCGCCGTGCTGATGGGCAGGTGTTCGGCCCCCCCTCCGGTTGCTGCGGCACTCGCGGTGGCAGGACACCCACAGGCCAGGCCGGCCAGCAACGGGAACAGGCAGGGTAGGAAGCGTTGCAGCATGGACGCGGAATTTCCGGAGGCCATAGACCGTTCAGTGCATCAGCGAGGCTTGCGCGTTGCAGCGGCCTTGCCGGCAGCGGCGTCGGTCCCGGCGGTTTTGGGGTTGCCATCCGCCCCGGTCGCCGACCCCGCCGGTGCACCGGCCTGCCCGTAGGGCCAAGGCCAGAGCGCCGGGTTGAGAAACGGATTCTCGGCCCGGGTTTCCGGACCGGAGGCATTGCCCGCCTGGCCAGGCTGCAGCAGGGCGCGTTGATATTCCAGGGTCTTGATGCTCAGGTCGAGCATGCCAAGATTGGTGGCAAGCCAGTGGTGTACTGTCTGCAGCTCCGAAATCTTGCGTTCGACGTCTTCCAGTTTCATCCCGCCCATCAGCAGATGCTGCATAGGAAAGGCCATCGGATTGATCATCTTCTGAAAGGCTTCGAACATCTCCTGCGTGGGCGTATCCTTGCTCATGGTGTTCTCCCCTGGGGCAACGGCGTGCCAGCTCCCACGCCACCCGCAGTATGCGACACCCGGCTGCTGCCGTCAGCCCTGCGCTGCTCCCACTGTCAGCCTTGCACTGCTGCCGTCAGCCTTGCGCTGGGGCCGCCGTCAGCCTTGCGCTGGACTCGGGCGTTTGAGCAGCTTGCGTTGCAGGGTTCGGCGGTGCATGCCAAGCACCCGCGCAGCCTCCGAGATATTGCCATTGGCCTCCAGCAGCACGCGCTGGATATGCTCCCATTCCAGGCGATGCATGCTCATGGCATCCTCCGGCAGCTCGGGCGGCAGGTCATGCTGCAGCAGACGCTGTCCCCGCAATGCCGTGAACACCTGATCGGCATCCACCGGTTTGGCCAGGTAATCGTCGGCGCCAAGCTTGATGGCTTCCACCGCGGTTGCCAGACTGGCGTATCCCGTCAGCATCAGCAGGCGGATCGCCGGAAACCGCGCGCGCAGGGTACTGACCAGATGGAGTCCGGAGCCATCCCCCAATTTCAGGTCAAGCACCGCCGCATCCGGCTGCCAGTCAACCACCGCGTCGAGGGCGCTCTGCACAGACAGGGCAACGCGCACGACAAAGCCGCGACGGGTGAGGGCGCGGGCGAGCACATCCGCCAGGGTGGCGTCATCGTCCACCAGCAACAGCGACCCCGGCGCTGTCGTCATGGCCGTGCCTCGATCGATCGCAGGGGCAATTCAATGAGCGTGCACGCGCCGCCTTCCGGCCGGTTCGACAACCGGACCGTCCCCCCCAGGCGCTCCAGGGTGGCGTTCGTGAGAAACAGGCCCAGGCCCCTGCCCTGCCCATCCTTGCTGGTTACCCAGGCTCGTCCCAGTTGGCGGGCGACCAGCGAATCCACCCCCTTGCCTTCATCGAGCACTCGCAGGCGCAGCACGGCCTGATCAAGCTGCGCCTCAACCGTGATGCCGTGCGGCGACGCATCCGCAGCGTTGTTCAGCACGCTGATCACCGCTTGGGCGAGGCTGACGTCCTGACGCACCGCCGGGGTCTGCGCGCCGAGATTGCCAGGCTGCCAGCCCAGCGCGGTGCGCGGTCGCATCAGGCGCCACTGGTCAAGCACGCTTTCCAGATAGACCTGCAGCGATACCGGCTCATGCGTGCCACCCTCAGTAGCCGCATTGCGGGCCAGCATGCGCTGGATGATCTCCTTGCACGCAGCCACCTGGGCACGTACCAGCCGGAAATCCTCCTGCAGGTCAGGCCGGTCGGCGCATTCCAGTTCGAGTTCCCGACTCAGCACCGCAAGCGTCGACAGCGGCGTACCCAGTTCATGGGCTGCACCGGCGGCCAGGGTGGCTAGGCCGAGGATCTGTTCGTTGCGCAACATGTTTTCCCGGACCAGCGCCAGGTGCGCTTCGCGGGCACGCAAGGCAGCGCCCATATTGACGACCGCCACGCCGATGATGGCCGTGCTCAGCACGAAATTGCCCCACATGCCCACCACATGCAGATCAAATTCGGCAGGCGCCCCTGGGTGATGATGGTGACTCAGCAAGGGCGCGTACTCCAGCAGCAGCGCCGAGTAGCCAGCACAGGCCAGCGCCGCGAGCAGCCACACCTGCACGCGCGGCAGGGTGGTGGCTGCCACCACCACCGGCACGAGGTAGAGCGATACAAAAGGGTTGGCAGCACCGCTGCTGGCCTGGAACACCGCGCTCAGGGCGAGGATGTCCAGCGCGAGGTGCAGGGCCAGTTCGTGCGAGCGCACCGGCCAGGGCTGCCCGCAGCGCCACAGCGTTGCGACGCTCAACAGCAGCACCGCCACACCGCTCAGCAGCAGACCTTGCGCGGATACCGCCAACCCCAGTGCGCCACGCAAGGTCCACGCCAGCGTTCCCAAGCCGACCAGTGCGACCAGTCGCAGCACGGCGAGCCGGCGCAGGTTGGCGCGGGCGGGGGTGTCATCGGTGCCAGGCTGGGGTGCCGATGGCACTCCCGCCTGCCACCCCGCAGCGATCGGAATCGTCACAGCCGTTGGCAGCCCTGTTCAGGCCTTAAGCGGATGCATCATCAACTGCCGCTCAGTCGAAACGCCCGATGAAGGCGCGCAGCTGCGGATAAATGATTTCGCGAAAACGGCGGCCGCTGAAAATACCGTAATGGCCAACTTCACGCGCGGTCAGATGGGCATGACGGTCGGCTGGAATGCCGGTGCACAACCCATGCGCGGACTCGGTCTGGCCGTTGCCGGAGATGTCGTCGAGTTCGCCCTCCACCGTCATTAGCGCCGGCGAGCGGATCAGCTGCGGACGCACCAGCTGCCCACAGGACATCAAAGTGCCTGCCGGCAGCGCGTGTTGCTGGAACACCCGTTCAATCGTCTCGAGGTAATACTCGGCCGGCAGATCCATCACGGCGTTGTACTCATCGTAAAACGCGCGATGTGAATTGACGCTTTCGCCATCGCCCTGGATCAGGTGATAGAAGTAATCGCGATGCGAGTCGATGTGCCGCCCCGGATTCATGGCAATGAAACCGGCATGCTGCAGGAAGCCCGGGTAGACGCGCCGGCTGTAGCCGGGGTATTTCGCTGGCACGTGATAGATCACGTTCTCGGCGAACCAGTCGAGCGTGTGTTCGGTGGCGAAGGCGTTGACGGTGGTGGGATTGCAGCGGGTATCGATCGGCCCACCCATCATGATCATCGACCGGGGCTGGGCAGCGTCCTGCTCGGCCGCCATCAGCGCCACCGCCACCAGCACCGGCACGGTGGGTTGGCACACCGACACCACGTGGGCGCGGCCGCTCAGGTGGGTGAGGAACTGCCGGACATACCGGACGTAGTCGTCAAAATGAAATGTGCCATGGGTGAGCGGAACTGTTTTCGCGTCCACCCAGTCCGTTACATAGACATCGTGGTCCTGGATGAAAGCGCGCACCGTGTCACGCAACAGGGTGGCATAGTGACCGGACAGCGGCGCCACAATCAGCACCACCGGACCGGGATTTGATACGGTCGGTTTGTGGAAGTGCAGCAGGCGGCAAAATGGCAGGTCTAGTGCCACTTCCTCCTGCACCTCGACGGACTGGTCGCCGTGCCGGGTGAAGGGCAGATTGAAACGTGGTTTTTCGTAACGCTGCGTGGTGCGTAACAGCAGGTCGGAACCGGCAGCAATGGCACGAGACAGTGGGGAGTAGCTCAGCGGACTGCTGGGATGGGTGTAGAACCCGACCGTTGCATGGGCCATCAGACGAAATGGCGCGAAACAGGCGTGCTGCATTTCGTGAAGTTCATATAGCATGCGAAAGTCTCCGGGTAATCCCCTGAACGCCGCGGTTTGGCGCGCACGTTGACAGTTCTGAACAATACAAAACGACACAACAATAACATAGCCGTCCCAGGGGCCATACCGATCGTCACGGGCACCTGTCGCTACGGCATTTTTCACCCGAAATTGAGCCAATCCAATGCCCCCCCTGACTGATTCGCAGGAACTATTACCGCTTTTTCCCGAAATCGCCCCCAACCGCAGCGGTCATCTCGCGCTGGACGCGCTGCATTCGATGTATTGGGAAGAGTCCGGCAACCCGGATGGCCTGCCTGTGGTGTTCCTGCATGGCGGGCCGGGCGCCGGTTCCGGCCCGCAGCACCGGCGTTTCTTCGATCCGGCGGTCTATCGCATCGTGATTTTCGACCAGCGGGGTGCCGGACGATCACGGCCCTTTGGGGAGTTGCACGACAACACCACCCCACATCTGGTGGCAGACATCGAGCGACTGCGCGAAAGCCTGGGCATTGAACGTTGGGTGGTGTTTGGTGGCTCGTGGGGCAGCACCCTCGCCCTGGCCTACGCCGAGGAACATCCGGACAGCTGCCTGGGCCTGATCCTGCGCGGCATCTTCTTGTGCCGGCCGGTTGAAATCGACTGGTTCCTGTATGGCCTGCGCCATATCTTTCCGGATCGCTGGGCCCAGTTCAGCGGACACATTCCGGCCGCCGAGCACGGCGACCTGCTGCACGCCTATCACCGACGGCTGATCGATCCCGATCCGGCCATCCATCTGCCGGCTGCGCGAGCCTGGGGAACCTATGAGGGCGCCTGCAGCACGCTGCTGCCGAGCCCCGGCACGGTATCCCATTTCGCCAGCGACGCCGTGGCGCTCAGCCTGGCACGCATCGAGGCGCATTATTTCGTCCATCAGATCTTTCTGCCACCGAACAGCCTGCTGGATCGCGTGGAACGCATCCGCCACCTGCCCGGTTACATCGTGCAAGGTCGCTACGATGCAGTCTGTCCGGCGATGTCAGCACACGACCTGCATCTGGCCTGGCCCGAGGCCGAATACACGGTGGTGGCCGATGCCGGCCATGCCGCGTTCGAACCGGGCATCCGCTCGGCTCTGGT
>CAIPBT010000073.1 GCA_903863375.1 uncultured Ferrovum sp. | reverse complement strand
TTTAAGTCTGTTTTTTGTTGTGAGTTCTCGGTTAATCTCTTTCTCAGGAAATGTCATCCAATCTGCCACGGGCACCGGCGGTTCGGTGGTGGCGACGGCCCAGGCCGTGGCCGTTGGTGCGGGCGCCATCCTCACGGCCGAGGGTGCCACGGGTGGCGGCACCCTCGATATCGGCAGCGGCTGGCAGGGTGGTGGCGGCATTGCGCAGGCCAACCAGGTCAGCGTGGACGCGACCGCCAGCCTGAACGCATCGGCCACCTAGCATGGTAACGGCGGGCAGATCGTGGTGCGTGCCGATCCTGCCAATCCGAATTCGACGGCTGGCGTGCATGGCAGCCTGACCGCCAATGGCGCGGGGGTCGGGGCGACCGGAGGCACCATCGAGACCTCGGGGTATCGGCTCGATACTTCTGCCGTGCAGGTGTCGGCGGCAGCACCGCAAGGCCAGGGGGGTACCTGGCTGCTTGACCCGGATCTGGTCGACATCACGGCCACCGGTGGGGCCGGACCGTCCTACACCGCCTACAGCCCGATTTCCTATCAGAGTGCCGCCAGCATCGTGAGCAGCCTGTCGGCCGGCACCAACGTGACCATCACGGCGTCGTCCTCGACCATGTCGGACATCGCCGTCGATGCGCCGATTGCCCGCACGTCGGGAACCAGCGCTGCCACGCTCACCCTGGGGGCCACCAACACGATCGTGGTCAACCAGCCGATCCCCAGCACGGCCGGCCCGGTAAACGTGACACTGCTGGCCGACAGCGACCACGACGGCATCGGCATCGTCATCCTGAAAAACAACATCACCACCAACGGCGGCAACATCACCTTCGGGGTCAATTCGAGCGGAACCTTGGCAACCTGCAGTTTGACCGGGTGCGCTTGAAGGATGTGATGGGGGCGACCAACAGTTTCAACGAGCGGCATCTAAATCTGCTGTCGTTCCGGCTGAACGGCGACGCCCGCGATGAGCAGGGTGTGACCGCCTGGTCCGCCGAGTACGACAGTGGTCGCGTGGCCTTCGACAATCCGGGCGCGGCCGCCGTGGATGCCGGCAATGCCGCCACGGCAGGACAGTTCCATCGCTTCACCCTGTCTGGCTATCACCTCGGCACGATGTCCGCCGTGGATACGCTCTACACCGCGATCAATGTGCAGTTAGCGCAGCACAATCTCGATTCGTCCCAGAAGCTGTTCGTGGGCGGCTCAAGCTCGGTGCGCGCCTATGACACGGCATCCGGATCGGGCGATGGTGGCTACGTGTTCAACGTCGAATGGCGGCATGCCCTGCCCACGGAAGGGTACGGCCTGCCGGTGCTGGTCGGGTTCGTGGATACGGCCACCGTGCTGGTCAATGCCCAGCCGTTTGCCCCGTCGGTGAACCGCGCCACGTTCTCGGGGGCAGGCGTTGGCCTCAACTGGATGGGGTTGGACGACCTGTCCCTGAAGACGTCGATTGCCCATCCGATTGGCGGCGATCCCGCCACGGGCGGGGTGTCGCGCTCCACACACGCCTGGGTGGAACTCGGCAAGGTGTTCTGATCCCGGCCACGCAGTCCGGGCTGGCCGGTCGACCGGCTGACTGGCAGGCCGGCGGGCGGGCCCGCCTGCCGGATCAGGCCAGGATCAGGCCGCGCGCCACTGGCGCAGGGTGAGCTGGGTGCGACGCTGGCCGTTCCATTCATTGACCATCAGCTGATACTCGCCGCTGATCCGTTCGGGCAGGGGGCCGGTCTGGCCGAACAGCATGGCATCGATGGCGGACCCAGCTTGCGCCAGGCGCAGCTTCAGGTGGTGTTCGCCAACGATGCGTTGCTCCAGCACCCGGAATGATCCGGTGAACAGGGGCTCCGGAAAGTCCTTGCCCCAGATGCCGGTGTCGAGTGCCTCTGCCAGCGTCAGTTCGATTTCCCCGTCCGCCAGCATGCCGTCGGTCCAGACGGTTTCTTCGAGATCTTCCGGCGAGAGCATGGCTTCGGCAGCCTCCTCAAACGCCGCTTCGAAGGCCGACAGGTCGCCCGTGCGCAAGGTCAGGCCGGCGGCCGCTGCATGCCCGCCAAAGCGCACGATCAGGCCGGGATGGCGCTTCGACACGCGGTCGAGGCAATCGCGCAGATGGAGCCCGGCAATGCTCCGGCCAGACCCTCTCAGGGTGTCATCTTCGCCGGGGGCAAACACCACGGCCGGGCGGTGGAAGCGCTCGCGCAGGCGCGCCGCCACAATACCGATCACGCCCTGGTGCCAGCCGGGATCGAAGGCCACCACGGTGTGGCCGACCTGGACCTCGGCCTTGCCCAAGGCCGCCAGCGCCTCTTCCCGCATCTGCAGCTCGATGTTGCGCCGCTGCTGGTTCAGGCTGTCCAGTTCCGTCGCCAGGCGCTTGGCCTCGCCCGGATCGTTGGCGGTCAGGCACAGGATGCCGAGCCGCATGTCGGTCAGGCGACCGGCGGCATTCAGGCGTGGACCGATGCTGAATCCGAGGTCGCGCGTGGTGGCCTGGCGGGCGTCCCGGCGCGACAGCTCGAACAGCGCCTGAATGCCCGCACGCGCCCGCCCGCTGCGGATGCGCTTCAGGCCGGCGGCGACCAGCAGGCGGTTGTTGCGGTCCAGCGGCACCACATCGGCCACCGTACCCAAGGCAACCAGGTCGAGCAGTTCGGCCAGCCGGGGTTCGGGGCGCGGGCCATGGCTGTCGGTCGTCGCTGGCATGCCCGTGGCATCGGCAGCAGTGAAGGCACCACGGTCGCGCAGCTCGGCGCGCAGGGCCAGCAGGACATAAAACATCACCCCAACCCCGGCCAGTGCCTTGCTCGCAAAGCGGCAGCCAGGCTGGTTCGGATTGACGATGGTTTCGGCGGCTGGAAGCTGGTCCCCCGGCAGATGATGGTCGGTCACCAACACGGGAATGCCCAGGCTGTTGGCCTCTTCCACGCCCTCCACCGAAGCGATGCCATTGTCGACGGTGATCAGCAGATCCGGCTCCAGCAGGGCCGCCTCCTGCACGATCGCTGGGGTCAGGCCATAGCCATGCCGCTGGCGGTCCGGCACCAGGAAATCCACCTGGGCACCCATGGCACGCAGGCCCAGCAGGCCAACGGCGCAGGCCGTCGCGCCATCGGCGTCGTAATCGGCCACGATCAGCAGGCGCGCGTCGGCTTCGATCGCATCGGCGAGCAAGGTGGCAGCCTGGGCCAGTCCCAGCATGTCTGCCGGCGGCAGCAGGCCCGCCATGCCGGAATCGAGTTCTGCCGCATCCGTCAGACCGCGCGCCGCATAAATGCGTGCCAGGACAGGATGCAGGCCGGCCGCCAGCAGGTTTTGCCGGGATGTCTCGGCGATCTGGCGGGTGCGAACCCGCTGGGCTGCCGTCGGCGTGTGCGTGGCGGGCGTGGCTGAGGAGAGCGTGGGCAGATCGATGGTCATCAGTCGTGGTCGGATGGAGGGGTGAGCAGGGCAGCGAGCGCGGCAGGGCGGCGCCAGAAGCAGGGCAGGTCACGGCGACGCACCTGCCACTGATGACCCGCGCCGCCATCCTGCGGCCAGAGTCCCAGGTTCAGGTCGGCAATCCGCCCCCGCCACAGTTGCTCACGCGCATGCAGCAGCAGGGCCGGCAGCAGGGGGTGGTCGACAGGCCCTTCCCACACGACCGGACGGTGGCGCTCGGCTGCGTCGGTCAAGGCCCTCTGCCAGTCGTCGGCATTTTGGGGCAGGCCGGTGCCGCCCAGTGCCTGCAGCAGCGGCCGGTCGGAGAACAGCACCGGGGTGACGCCCGGCTTGTCGCACGTCACGGCGTTGTCGCCATGCAACCAGATGCCGTTCACCTGCCCGGTCAGCGGGTTGGCGCTGCCGCCAAACGCATCCTGCGCCGCGTGCAGGGTCATCTGGCATTCGGTCATCAGCCGGCGGATGCGACCGGCATCGGCGCCGGTCGGCAGACAGTCGCGCAATTCCCGATCCAGGCAGGCCGACAAGGGCAGGGCGTGCAGGTCGAGACGGGTGTCGAAGTGCGCCAGCAGCAGGTCGTGCCAGTGCGTGAGGGTGGCGCCGTAGTCGGCAAACACCGGTCGCAGCGCGTCGATCAGCGTCGGCGAGACCGCGCCCGTTGCGGTGCGCTGCATGCTCAAGGTATTCATGCCGGCCACCAGCATCACCGGTTCGACCATCAGCCAGGTGCCGGTCGCGTCGCGCGCGTCGATGTTGGTGTTGAGCTTGGCGGTGCCGCTGGCAGCACCGCACAGCCGGCCCCAGGGGGCACCCTGTGTCCAGCCAAATGTCTGGGCCAGGAATTCTTCGATCGGCAAGGCACGGGTGGGCTGGCGGTTGCCGCGCCCAATCAGGGCAGCCAGGCGGTCGGGCCAAGCCACGCCCGGACGGGCAGCATCGCACTGGAAGGAGAGGGAGGGGAGGACAGTCGCAGACACCCCGACAGTTTACCGGGTATCCTCTCGCCTGGTTCCACCCGGTGTTCTGCGGGTTGCGGTTGCCAGGGCTGCTGCCCCGGACGGCGCGGGTGGGGCGGGCGTTTTTCTTTTCCAGGATGGTTGCCGGTGCGCTTTTTCGAGCTTTTCATTGGACTGCGCTACACCCGCACCCGCCGCGCCAACCGCTTCATTTCCTTCATCTCGGCCACCTCGATGCTGGGCATCGCCCTGGGCGTGATGGCACTGATCACCGTGCTGTCGGTAATGAACGGTTTCCAGCGCGAGCTGCGCACCCGCATCCTGGGGGTGGCCTCGCACATCCAGATCGAGGGGGCAGAGGGCGGGCTGCGTGACTGGCCGACCGTGGCCGCCCGGGCCCGTCGCCACCCCGAGGTGCAGGGCGCTGCCCCCTATGTCACGGGTCAGGGCATGCTGGCGTTCGGCACCGGCGTGCAGGGAGTGCTGGTGCGCGGCATCCTGCCGACGGATGAACCACAGGTGTCCGACCTTGCCACCCACATGAAGGAAGGGCGGCTCACCGACCTGCAGCCGGGCCGCTTCGGCATGGTGCTGGGGCGGGAACTGGCCCTGCACATTGGCGCCCATCTCGGCGACAAGGTGGTGATGCTGACGCCGCAGGGGCAGGTCAGTCCGGCTGGTCTCGTGCCCCGGCTGAAGCAGTTCACCGTGGTCGGCATCTTCGAAGTCGGCATGTTCGAGTACGACAATGGGCTCGCCCTGATCGCGCTGGAAGATGCCCAGAAGCTGTTCCGCCTGGAGGACCGGGTGACCGGCGTCAGGCTGCGCCTGGGCGACCTGTTTGCGGCACCGCGCGTCACCCGGGAACTGGCCGCCAGCCTGAACGTCGACGCCTACCTGTCGGATTGGACCCACGAACACGCCAACTTCTTCCGCGCCGTGGCCATCGAAAAGACCATGATGTTTGTGATCCTGATGCTGATCGTGGCGGTTGCCGCCTTCAACATCGTGTCGACCCTGGTAATGGCCGTGACTGACAAGCGGGCGGATATCGCCATCCTGCGCACCCTGGGCGCGCGTCCGGGCAGCGTGATGGTTATCTTCATCGTGCAAGGCGCCATGATCGGGTTTTTCGGCACCTTGCTGGGGGGCGTCGGCGGCGTGCTGCTGGCCCTCAACATCGACGTGGTGGTGCCGTTCATCGAACACCTGATCGGCGTGCAGTTCCTGGCACGCGACGTTTATTACATCAGCGAGCTGCCGTCCGAACTGCAGTGGAACGACGTGATCGTGATCTGCGGGGTCTCTTTCGTGCTGACCCTGCTGGCCACCTTGTATCCGAGCTGGCGGGCAGCACGGGTGCAGCCGGCCGAGGCGCTGCGCTATGAGTGAAGCAGACATTGTGCTGGCGGCCCAGGGACTGGGCCGGACCTATCGGGAGGGCGCCCATGCCGTCCCGGTGTTGCGGGACATTTCCCTGCAGGTGCGACGGGCCGAATGCGTGGCCATTGTCGGGGCCTCCGGCTCTGGCAAGAGCACCCTGATGCACCTGCTGGGTGGCCTCGATCGGCCGGATGCCGGTGCCGTGCAGCTGCTGGGGCAGGACCCGGCTACCCTTTCGGAAAAGGCTCTGGGCCTGCTGCGCAACCAGGCACTGGGATTTGTCTATCAGTTCCACCACCTGCTGGCCGAATTCACGGCGCAGGAGAACGTAGCTATGCCCTTGCTGATCCGGCGCATGCGTCCGCCGGAAGCCATGGCGGCAGCGGCGGCCATGCTGGAGCGGGTCGGGTTGGGGCATCGGCTCGGCCATACGCCGGCCCAGCTGTCGGGGGGCGAGCGCCAGCGCACGGCGATTGCCCGTGCCCTGGTCACCCGGCCGGCCTGCCTGTTGGCGGACGAGCCGACGGGTAACCTGGATCGGGCGAGTGCGGCGGCGGTGTTCGACCTGATGTTAGCCCTCAATCGCGACCTGGGCGTCAGCGTGGTCCTGGTGACGCACGACCTCGATCTGGCCCAACGCATGGATCGTGTCTTGCGCCTCGATGAGCACGGACTCTCGCCCCTGACGGCCTGAATCCGGTCCGCCGATCCGCGCCCGCCTGAACGCCGGCCGCTGGAGGTGATCGGCCTGAATCCGTTCGTCCTGAACCCGGCCAGCACCACCTGACCGCGCCGAAGAGCAGCACGCCACGCGCCTTTGCGCGATCGGTCCGAGGCTTGTCGGGGTCCATGCTGTACGCATGTCCCTTCTGCTCCTCAGCCTCGCGGCGGGCGTGATCCTGGCCCAGCATCCGGTCGGCGGGCCAGGCTGGGTGCCTGGCTGGTGGCTTGGCCTGCCCGGGCTGGTCGGGCTGGTGGTGTGCACAGCGGCACTGGCGATCTGGGCGCTCCTTGCCACGCGCACCCGGCGGCATCAGCCGCAGGGACTGGTGGCCACGCCTCCTCTGCCCCTGCTTGTGCGCAGCTTGGCCTTTGCCTGCGCCCTGCTGCTGGGCGATCTGGTCGGCAGCGTGGCCATCGGGCAGCGCATGGCAGCCACCCTGCCAGCCCTGCCGGATCCGGTGCTGCTGACCGGGGACGCCTGGCTCAGCGATCTTCCGGTGCGCTCGGCGCATGGTGCGCGCTGGCAACTGGATCTGCTTGCCACCGCCACTGCCGGTGCCAGCGCGACTGCCGTCACCGCCACCGCCACTGCCACCGCCACTGCCACCGCCGCTGCTGGGCCGAACGAGCAACGACTTGAGCGGGTGGCGGTGACCGTGAGCGACCGACTGTTGGCCACGGGTCGCGCCGGGGCCGGCGATTGTCGGCACGTCACGCTGCGCCTGCATCCGCTGCATGGCACCCTTAACTTCAGCGGCTTCGATACGGAACAATGGCTGTTCGCTCAGGGGGTCGGCGCCACGGGCACGGTGGTGGCGCTGCGCGCCTGTGACCAACTACCCTCAGGTTGGGCCTTGCTGCAGGCCTGGCTGCAGCGGCTGCGCGATCGCCTGCGCGCCCGGCTCGAGGCGGCGGTCCCGGCAGCGCCCTGCACGGGCATCCTGGTTGCCCTGGCGGTGGGCGACCAGTCCGGCGTCACGCCGGCCCAGTGGCAGGTGCTGTGGCGCACCGGTGTCGGCCATCTGGTCAGCATCAGTGGGGTGCATGTCACCTTGTTCGCGTCTGCGCTGCGGGTGCTGCTGGAAGCCGCCTGGCGACGATCCGCGCCGGCCTGTCGCTGGCTGCCGGCCCGCCATGCCGGCGCCCTGCTGGGCTTTGTCGGGGCGCTGGCCTATGCGCTGGTGGCCGGCTTTGCGGTGCCCACGCGACGTACCCTGTTCATGGTGCTGGCCAGCGGCCTCCTCGGTCTGGCATCCGTCGTGCCGCGCCCAGGGCTGGTGTTCAGCCTTGCCCTGGCGGCCACTGTGGTGACCGACCCACTCGCCACGCTCACGCCCAGCTTCTGGTTGTCCTTCGGTGCGGTCGGCGCGCTGGTGCTGGCAGGACTTGGCCGTTTTGGGCATCAGCCGGCATGGCGCGAGGCCTTGTCCGGGCACTGGGTGGTGGGCTTGGCCTTGCTGCCCATGGAGGCCTGGTGGTTTGGTCAGCTGTCCCTGGTGGCGCCGGTTGCCAATGCGATTGCCGTGCCCGTGGTGGGCATGCTGGTCACCCCCCTGACCCTGCTGTCGCTGCTTCCGGGCGGCGGCTGGCTTGCCGTGCCTGCGGAGCGTCTCTGCGACGGGCTGCTGCAAGGCTTGGCCTGGCTGGCGCACCCGGCGTGGGCCGCCGTCGATCTCGCGCAACCGGCACCCCTGGCCCTGGGGCTGCTCACGGCCGGCATCCTGGTGCTGTTGCTGCCCTGGCCGGTGCCAGGCCGGACCTGGGCCTTGCTCACCTTGCTGCCGGTGTGGCTGTCGCCGCCGGGGCTGGCCGAGGGCACCGCCTTGATCGAGATCACGGACATTGGTCAGGGTCTGGCCGTGCTGGTGCGCACCCGCCATCACGCCCTGCTGTTCGATACCGGACCGCGTTGGCCCGGCGGCGATGCTGGCAGCCGCACCCTGGTGCCGCTGTTGCGCGCCGAGGGTGTACAGCGGCTCGACCGCCTGGTGCTGAGCCATCCCGACGCGGACCACGTCGGCGGAGCGGACAGCGTGTTGGCGGCCCTGTCTGTGGCGCAGGTCGACGCCGGCTTTCCCAGACCGGGTGCCGGGGCCTGCCAGCGCGACGAAACGTGGCGCTGGGATGGGGTCAGCTTCCGGTATCTGCATCCGGAGGATGACGTCGGTGCCGTCCCGAGCCATGGCCGGGCGCATGACCGCAACAACCATGCCTGTGTGCTGCGCATTGCAGTGGGGACGCATGCCGTGCTGTTGCCCGCCGACATCGAGGCGCCGGCCGAAGCGCAGCTTCTGCACACGCCAGACGCCGCCACCAGCTTGCGCGCCGATCTGGTGGTGCTCGCCCATCACGGCAGCAAGACCTCATCAACGCCGGGATTTGTGGCGGCCACCGGGGCGCGCTGGGCGGTGGTATCTGCCGGCTGGCACAACCATTTCCATCATCCGGCACCGGAGGTGGTAGCACGCTGGCAGGCTGCCGGGGCGCAGGTCTGGCGCACCGACCAGGACGGCGCCATTCGCGCCACCCTCGACGCGCAGGGGGTGCAGGTAGTGGATGCCCGCGAAGCCCGTCCGGGATTCTGGCGGTCGCTGCCGTCAGACCGTACGCTGGTGCCGTGAGACGCGTACCGGAAAGCAGCCGCGCAGGCTGTTGATGAACAGCACTGCCGGCGCCTGGGCGAGGTCCTCGACGCGTAGCGTACGTTCCTGCAGATGTCCGCTGCGCAGCAGTTCGGCGCGCCGGATGCCTGGCAACAGGCCGGCATCCAGGCTCGGGGTTTTCCAGCCGCCATCCAGCCAGAGCGCCACATTGCCGCGCGTGAATTCACTCAGGGTGTCTTCACCGGTCCACAACAGCGTGTCGAACGCTGTCTCGCCGCTTGCCTTCTCGCCACTTGCCGTGCCCCTCGGCGTTCCACTCGCCATACCCTCGGCCGTGTCTTGCATCGTGCACTCGCTCTTGCCCGGCGCTGTGGCCGCCTGCGGCGCGAAGGCGTCATATCCGGGGCGCCAGGTGGTCTTGTGGCGCACAAAGTCGGGGTCCTCGACAAAGGCACGGTCGGCGAGATGCACCAGGGGTGCCTGCGCCAGCGCAGCCGGATCCGGCGGCTGTGGCGGCGGCAGATCGGTGCCCAGGGGGCCCTCCAGCGGGTAGGCGGTCGCCAGCGGAGTGCCCTGCCGGTCCACCAGCAGGCGCACGCGCCAGTTGCCGTTCGGATGGCGCCCGGCGAGCTGCATCAGGGTGGCTTCCACCTGTGCTGCGCGCCAGGGGAACCCGAAGTAGCGGGCCGCCTCGGCCAGTCTGGCCAGGTGCGCCGCCTGCAGCGGGTAATGGCCATCCTGCAGGCGCAGGGTTTCCAACACCTGGAAGCCGGCCGTGGCCCGCCACAGGAAACGCCGTTTCGCCTGCCACTCTGCCCATTCCAGATCCGGTTGCGATGACCACGTGATGCCGGAGCCGATGCCGCAGTGGGCCATGTCCAGTTGCCGGTCGATCTGTACGGTACGGATCGGGACATTGAAGACCGCTTCGCCGCCGGGCGCGATCACGCCGAGTGCGCCACAGTAGATGCCACGGGGCTCGATTTCCAGGGTGCGGATGGCCTGCATCGCGGTGCCCTTGGGCGCGCCGGTGACCGACCCGCATGGAAACAGGGCCGCGAAGATGTCTTCCAGCGCGATTTCCGGACGGGTGGTGGCCGCGATGGTCGAGGTCATCTGCCACACGGTCGGTAGCGATTCGACACGAAACAGGTCACTCACATGGACCGAACCTGGAACAGCCAGACGTCCCAGATCGTTGCGCAACAGATCCACGATCATGACGTTTTCAGCGCGCTCCTTGGGATCAGCAGCCAGTTCCGCCGCCACCCGGGCATCGTCGTCTGGATGACGGCCGCGGGCCGCCGTGCCCTTCATGGGGCGCGTCATCACCTGCCGGATGGCCGGTTGCCAGTGGAAGAACAGCTCCGGTGACACCGAGGCCACCTGGCCCTGCTCCCAATCGAGATAGAGACTGAAGCGTCCCGGCTGCGCGTTGTGCAGGGCGCGGAACAGGCCGAGGGCATCACCGGCGAAGGGTGCCTGCAGCTGGCGCGTGTAGTTCGCCTGGTAATACACGCCGTTGCGGATGTCCTCGCGGATCTGGCGGATGCCCTGTTGCACGTGCTCGCGATCGGCGGTGCTCTGCCAATGCCCCATCTCGAAGGGGCCGGGCAGGGCGCCACCGGACAATTCCTGGGCTTCGCGGAAGACCGCAAACAGGGCAAGTGGCGCACCCTGCGCGGGCTTGACCGACAGCTTGTCGTCGAAGGCCGCGCCCGCTTCGTAGCTGACGAAGCCGATCACCCAGTGACCAGCCTCGGCCGCCAGACGGGCGTCACGCAGACAGTCGCGAACCGCGGCGGGCTCGTCGGCGCGCAGGACGCGCTCCGGCCAGTCGAAGCGGTGCACCCAGTGGCGCCCGTCAGGCAGGCGGAAATCCAGTTCAGCATTCATCGCCGGAAGGATACCTGCTGCCGGGGCAAAACGGCACCGCAGCGGCGAGACGGGGGCGCGGGCGGAGCGCCCCCGTCGCAGACCCTCGCCGGGGTCGGCGCTGCGATCAGATGACATGGCGGCGCTGCGACCAGATCGTCTGGCTGCTCCACCCCCAGGTCGCCGACCGGCTCAACCCCCAGGTCGCCGACCGGCTCTACGACCAGATCAGCGACCAGGTCGCAGCGTGCTGCGCAAGTCGAGCGTGCAGGGGAAGTCACGATCGCGCAGCACTGCCTTGCCCGGGATCCGGCCCGGGGTATGACCGCGCGCCTGGAATCGGGCGAAGCGCCTCGCCTCTGCCGTATTGGCATTCACCGGGAACTGGTCGTAGCTCAGCCCACCGGGGTGGGCCACATGGTAGGTGCAGCCGCCCAGCGCGCGCTCATTCCAGCCATCCACCAGATCGAACACCAGGGGGCCATGCGGATAGATGGTGGGGTGCAGCGAGGACGGCGGATTCCAGGCCTTGAAGCGCACGCCGGCCACGAACTCGCCGCGCACCCCGGTGGGCACCAGCGGCACCGGCATGCCATTGCAGCGCACCCAATGGCGTTCACTGACCATGTTGCTGACCTTCAGCTGTAGCCGTTCGACCGACGAGTCGACGTAGCGAGCGGTGCCCGATCCACTCATTTCCTCGCCCAGCACGTGCCAGGGTTCGATGGCCTGGCGCAACTCGATGGTCACGTTCTCGTAGGTGGCCGTGCCATAGCGCGGGAAGCGGAACTCGATGAATGGATCAAACCAGCGGTCGTCGAAGGCATACCCCGCTTCGCGCAGGTCGCGCAGCACATCCTTCAGGTCCTGGGCAACGAAATGCGGCAGCATGAACTTGTCGTGCAGTTCGGTGTTCCAGCGCACCAGCGGTGCCCGGTAGGGCGTCTTCCAGAACGTGGCCACCAGGGCCCGCAGCAGCAGCATCTGGGTCAGGCTCATGCGCGCATGCGGCGGCATCTCGAAGGCCCGGAACTCGAGAATGCCGAGGCGCCCGGTCGGGCCATCCGGGGAGTACAGCTTGTCGATCGAGAATTCGGCGCGGTGCGTGTTGCCGGTCAGGTCGGTCAGCAGGTGACGCAGCAGACGGTCGGTGATCCAGGGCGGACAGCCCAGTCCGGTCGGCGCCATCCGCTCCATTTCGGCAAAGGCGATTTCCAGTTCATGCAGGTTGTCGTCGCGTGCCTCATCCACCCGCGGCGACTGGCTGGTGGGGCCGATGAACTGGCCGCTGAACACGTAGGACAGGCCGGGATGGTTCTGCCAGTAAGTGAGCAGGCTGCGCAGCAGGTCCGGCCGGCGCAGCAGCGGACTGTCGGCCGGACTGCGCCCGCCGAGCGTGATGTGGTTGCCGCCGCCGGTGCCGGTATGACGGCCGTCCAGCATGAATTTCTCGGTGGCCAAACGCGTCAGGTGCGCGTCGTGGTGCAGGCCGGTGCTGATCATCGACAGTTCATCCCAGTCCGCAGCAGGTTGCACATTGACCTCGATCACGCCAGGGTCGGGCGTGACCGACAGCTTGCGCAGGCGGGGATCGTTGGGCGGGGTGTAGCCCTCAATGCGTACCGGCTGCTCCATGCGGCGGGCGGTCAGTTCCACGCACTGCACGAGGCGGACCCAGTCTTCCAGGCACGGCAGGGGGGGCAGGAACACGTGCAGGGTGCCTTCGCGCACCTCCACGCAGAGCGCGGTGGCAATCACGAAGTCATGGGGCACCACCCGGCCTGGCAGCAGGTCCGGTCGCGACGTCCGCTTGGCCAGTGGTGACAGGGGCTGGGCACCTGCCGGTGCTGTGGTGTCGCCGCCACCCTCCTGGCCGGCTGAACCGGCGCTGGACCAGGTGGCGGGTGTGATATCCATGGTGCCGGTCAGGGCACTGTTCACCCCGCTGGCCTGGCCCAGGCGCGAGGCCATCCACGATGCCCGCGCGGGGTCGGCACTGGCTGGCAGAGGCCGGTCAGACGGCTGCAGGGAGGGGGGCAGGGTGGTCTGTGGTGCGAACGGATCGCTCTGGAAGAACGCCAGTTCGCCGGCCGGACCGCGATACAGCGGCAGCGATTTCAGCGGCAGACGCAAGCCAATCGGCGAGTCGCCGGGCAGCAGGTAGAGGCGCGGCCGGCGCGTGGTCCAGGGGCCGGTTTCCCATAGCGTGGGCTCGGCAGCATACAGCCGGGGGGCCGGCCGCAGCGGCAGCACATAACCTGCCACCTGCTTGATGCCACCCTGCTCGAGCAGCCGCACCAGACGTTTGCGCTCGTCACCGTCCTCGAGCTTGGCCGTGGTCAGGTCGAGGTCAAAGGGCAGCTGGCTCTCTTCCTTCAGCGCGACCAGCGGATCTTCCCACGCCTCGATCGCATGACCCGGCGGCAGGCGCAGCTCCTCCAGCAACAGGGTCATGAAGCGCAGCGCCGCCGCGGGTGGCGTCTGCACCCGGGGAGCGTCTTCGGCGATCAGACGGTCATCCAGCCAGAGCGGTTCGCAATCGCGTCGCCAGTAACAATCCAGTGCCCAGCGTGGCAGGGGCTCGCCCGGATACCACTTGCCGATTCCGTAATGCAGCACGCCACCCGGGCCAAAGCGGGCGCGCAGGCGGTGCAGCAGCTCGCCCGCCAGACGGCGCTTGTGTGGGCCTAGGGCTGCAATGTTCCACTCGGCCCCTTCCATGTCGTCTACCGAGACAAACGTGGGCTCGCCTCCTTGGGTCAGGCGCACGTCCATGCGCGCCAGATCGTTGTCGACCTGACGGCCCAGGGCATCGATCGCCGCCCATTGGTCTTCGGTGTAGGGCTTGGTCACCCGGGGGTCTTCCAGCACCCGGGTGATGTTCATCGCGAATTCGAAGTCCACCTCGCACTTGCCGGTGGCACCGATCACGGGGGCTGCCGAGCGGTAGTGTGCAGTCGCCGCGAGCGGCACATGGCCCTCCGCAGTCATCAGGCCGGACGTGGCATCCATGCCTACCCAGCCCGCGCCCGGAATGTAGACCTCGGCCCAGGCGTGCAGGTCGGTGAAGTCGCTGGCCGGCCCTGCCGGGCCATCCAGCGGTTTCTGGTCGGCGGTCAGCTGGACCAGATACCCCGATACAAAGCGGGCGGCCAATCCCAGGTGGCGCATCAGCTGCACCAGCAGCCAGGCGCTGTCGCGACAGGAACCCAGCTCGCGGGTCAAGGTTTCTTCCGGCGTCTGCACGCCCGGTTCCAGGCGGATGGTGTATTTCACCAGCGACTGCAGGTGCGTGTTCACGCCCACCAGGAAGTCGACGGTGCGTTTTCCCTCTTCCGGCAGGTCGGCGCGGGTTGCTGTCACCAGCGCCTGGAGCAGCGGGCCAGCGTCTTCCTGCTCGAGGAAGGGCGCCAGTTCGGTGCTCAGTTCCTCGGGGTAGGCGAACGGAAACTTGTCGGCATACTCTTCGACGAAGAAATCGAAGGGGTTGATCACGGTCAGGTCGGCATGCAGGTCGACCGTGATCGACAGGTCGGTGGTCTTTTCGGGAAACACCACCCGGGCAATCCAGTTGCCATATCCGTCCTGCTGCCAGTTCAGGAAATGGTTGGCCGGCTCGACCTTCAGCGAGTAGCTGGGAATCGGTGTGCGGGTGTGGCCTGCCGGCCGCAGCCGGATTTCGTGCGGAAAAACCTGGACCGGGCGATCGAAGTGATAGGCGGTCTTATGGTGGAGCGCTGCGCGGATGGCCATCATCCACCCACTCGGGTGAGGGCAGTTGCGCGAATGCCCGTTTCAGACCCTCGCCCCACTCGCGATGCACCATCTGCATGTAGGGGTCGCCCTCCTGGAAGCGCCGATGCAGGCTGACGCGCAGCTCGTCGCGCGGAATCACGCACAGGTCGATGGGCGGTCCCACCGAGATGTTGCTGCGCATTGTCGAATCGAAGGACACCATCACGCATTTGGCTGCTTCCAGTAAACCGGTCGAAGGAGAAATCACGCGATCCAGGATCGGCTTGCCATACTTGGTTTCGCCGATCTGAAAGAACGGCGTGTCGCGGGACGCCTCGATGCAGTTGCCCTCGGCGTACACCATGAACATGCGCGGCTCTTCGCCGGCGATCTGCCCACCGATCAGGAACCACGAACTGGCATCGATGTTTTTCTGCATCAAATAAGGCCCGTCCCGCCGCTGCACTTCGCGCAGGCTGTCGCCCACCAGATTGGCTGCGTCGTACATCGAGCGGCAGTTCCACAGGTTGAGCTTGGAATCGTCCCGACCGTTCTGCATCAGATGATTGATGGTGCCCTGGCTGATGGCCAGGTTGCCCGAGGTCAGTGTGACCAGAGCACGGTTGCCCACCTGCTCGAACATGCGCATCTTGCAAAAGCTGGCGATGTTGTCGACGCCCGCATTGGTGCGCGAGTCCGAGGCGAAGATCAGGCCCCCGTCCAGATTGATGGCGACGCAGTAAGTCATGCGGGAGAGTGGATGTCAGGCAGGAATGACTGGGCACTGTAATGGACTCCAGGGGGCTACGCAAGGCGCTCGGCCGGGTCGAGGCTGGCAAAGAAGCTGTGATGGATTTCGATGCCAAGCGCACCGATCCGCTCCAGAAAATCGAGCAGGTATTCATGCAGGCCGTTGGCCAGCACGTCGTCGATCCGGGCAAACTGCAGGCGGGCATTCAGTTCACCGGCCTGCCGTTCGGCTTCCGTGCCGGTGGTACCGGCCAGTACCTGCAGCATGCTGTAGATTTCTGCGGCGCAGGCGCGCAGCGAGCGCGGCATGTCGCGGCGCAGCACCAGCAGTTCGGCCACCCGGCGGGGACTGATCGTGTCGCGGTAGATCTTGCGGTAGGCCTCGAAGGCGCTGACCGAGCGCAGCAGCGAACCCCACTGGTAATAATCCTGGGCGCCGCCGATGTCCTGGGGCGAAGGCAGCAGGATGTGGTATTTCACGTCGAGGATGCGCGCCGTGTTGTCAGCACGCTCCAGGAAGGTACCCAGCCGGGTGAAAAAGAACGATTCGTCACGCAGGGCCGTGCCAACGGTCACGCCGCGGAACATGTGACTGCGTTGCTTGATCGTTTCGAAAAACTGTCCGATGGCGGCAGCCTCGAGCACCTCCGGGCCGGTCTTGCCGAATTCCATCCAGGTGGAATTCAGGCTTTCCCACATTTCGCTGGTGATCGCGCCGCGCACGGTACGCGCGTTTTCCCGTGCCGCCTTCAGGCAGTTGACGATCGAGGAAGGGTTGTTGGGATTGCAGACCAGAAATTCCAGCACCGTCTCGGCGGTGAGTTCGTCGTAGCAGGCGTAATAGTCCTTTGCCATGCCGGTGGTGATCAGTGGCACCGCCCACGCCTGCGCCCACGGTTCGACCGGCTGGTTCATGCTGGCCGGCAGCAGACGCATGCGGTAAGTCACATCCAGCATGCGTGCGGTGTTTTCGGCGCGCTCCATGTGGCGCGCCATCCAGAACAGGTGTTCGCCCGTGCGACTCAGCATGTGCCGTCCTCCAGAATCCAGGTGTCCTTGGTGCCGCCGCCCTGCGACGAGTTGACCACCAGCGAGCCCTCGCGCAGCGCCACCCGGGTAAGGCCACCGGGTACAACCCGGGTGTCGGTGCCGCTGATCACGTAGGGGCGCAGGTCAACATGGCGTGGCGCGATGCCCTCCGCCACCAGTGTCGGGCAGGTGGACAGCGCCAGGGTGGGCTGGGCGATGTAGTTGTCCGGGTTTTGCAGGATGCGCAGGCGGAATTCCTCGATTTCGGCCTGGGTCGACTTCGGCCCGACCAGCATGCCGTAGCCGCCCGACCCGTGCACTTCCTTCACCACCAATTCTGGCAGGTTGGCCAGCACGTAGCACAGGTCGTCCGCGCGCGACAGGCGGAAGGTGGGCACATTGGCCAGGATCGGCTCTTCGCCCAGATAGAAGCGGATCATGTCCGGCACGTGGACGTAGGTCGATTTGTCATCCGCCACGCCCGTGCCGATGGCGTTCGCCAGGGTCACGTTGCCGGCTTTGTAGGCACCCAGCAGTCCGGGTACCCCCAGCATCGAATCCTTGCGGAAGGCGAGCGGGTCGAGGAAGTCGTCGTCCAGCCGGCGGTAGATCACGTCCACGCGCTGCGGGCCCTGGGTGGTGCGCATGTAGACCACCGCATCGCGTACGAACAGGTCCTGGCCTTCGACCAGTTCGATGCCCATCTGCTGGGCCAGGAAAGCGTGCTCGAAGTAGGCGCTGTTGTACGCGCCCGGCGTGAGCAGCACCGTGACCGGTGCACTGGTCGGGACCGGTGACATCGCCCGCAGGCTTTCCAGCAGCAGGTCGGGGTAGTGCTCCACCGGGGCCACCTGGATGCGCGAGAACAGTTCCGGGAACAGGCGCATCATCATGCGCCGGTTCTCCAACATGTAGGACACCCCCGACGGCGTGCGCAGATTGTCTTCCAGCACATAGAACTCGGTGTCGCTGACCTTCACCACGTCCACGCCGGCCACGTGGGCATAGATGCGGCCTGGCAGGTCAATGCCCTGCATCTCCGGACGATAGGCCGGGTTGGACAGCACCTGTTCGGCCGGGATGATGCCGGCCTGGATGATCTCCTGATCGTGGTACACGTCGTGCAGGAACATGTTCAGGGCCTTCACCCGCTGCACGCAGCCGGTAGCGACCTTCTGCCAGGCCGACGCCGACAGGATGCGCGGAATGATGTCGAAGGGAATGGCGCGTTCCACGCCGCTTTCGTCACCGTAAACGGCAAAGGTGATGCCCAGCCGCCGGAACAGCAGGTCGGCTTCCACCCGCTTGTTCTGCAGGACTTCGGCGGGAACGGTGGTGAGCCATTCCACATAGGCTTGATAGGCGGGGTGGACGGTGCCGTCGGCACCGTGGAGTTCGTCATAGGCCAAGACCGGGCTCTCCGCGGCTGATGTCATTGTTGGTGGTCTATCCTGTGCAAAGGCTTCGGACTGCACGTCCGTAAGCCATTAAGCAATCCCCATGCCGCTCGGGCAAGCAGATGATAGGATTCAGGATTTCGTTTTCATGAAGTCACGGCAGGGGATTTGTGCACGACTTTGGTGCGGTGCGTGGCAATCCGGTGGTCTTCGTGCACCGGTAAGGCGATTTGCCATAGCGTGACACGTTTCCGTGTCGGCAGTTGTATGCTCCGGACTGCGCCCCGGTGGGCACACACGCGGAAGCAGGCATGGTTTCTCGATCAGACAGGGATGACGGTGATCCCGACGGCCGTGGTGGACTGGCGGCCGGAACCGATTTCAGTGAAGGCGACCGGGCGCTGCTGACCCAGGCCGAACAGTGGTTTCGCGCGACCTTTGGGCCGACTCCGGGCCATGCCACGGCGCACGCCCAGGCGACGCCGCCGGTGCCAACCGATTCCCCGGTGCCGGCCACCCCCCCGTACCCGATCACTGCCCCGCTCCAGATCGCCACCCCAGCAGGCACCCCGGCCTCCGTCCTGCCCGCCAGCCCGACAGAACGGTCGGCGCAGGCCTGGCGGGTTGCGCGCATGTTGGTGGACCTGCATGCCCACCCGGCCTGTCCCGCGGTCGCGCTCCTGCGCGCCCAGCCCTGGGACCGGTTGCGCCTTGGGGCGCTGGTCAAGACCCTGCCGGAAGACGTCAGCGCCATGCTGGCGGACCTCGACCGGGGCGACCGTGTGCTGGAGCGGCTGGTCGGATTTGGCCGTGCAACGGGGGAAGGCGGCGGATTGCCAGCCGATGCCGAGGTGGCGGACCCCGAAGCCGTGCGCAAGCTGATGCTGGCCCTGGCGCAGGACGTGCGCACCGTGGTGGTATTGCTGGCCGAACGTCTTGACCTGCTGCGGTCTGCCGCCCACAACCCAGCGGCAGATGGCGAACGCCTGGCGCGCCAGACCCTGGCCCTGCACGCACCACTCGCCAATCGGATCGGCGTCTGGCAGATCAAGTGGGAACTGGAAGACCTGTCTTTTCGGTATCTGCACCCGACGACCTACAAGGAAATCGCGCGCCTGCTGGATGAGCGACGCACGGATCGTGAGCGCTGGATCGAGGCGGTGATTGCCGATCTGCGGGGCGAACTGGCGGGTCTTGGCATCCCGGCCGAGGTGCAGGGGCGCCCCAAGCACATCTACAGCATCTGGAAAAAGATGCGCCAGAAAGGGTTGAGCTTTGACCAGCTGATGGATGTGCGGGCCGTGCGCGTGGTGGTCGGCACGGTGGATGAATGCTACGCCGTGCTTGGCATGGTGCACGACCGGTACCAGCCGATTGATGGCGAATTCGACGATTACATCGCCCAGCCGAAGGGCAACTTCTACCGTTCGCTGCATACCGCCGTGCGCGGCCCGGAACAGCGCGCGCTGGAGGTACAGATCCGCACAACCGAAATGCACCGCGAATCAGAGCTGGGGGTGGCGGCGCACTGGCGGTACAAGGAGGGCGGGCGTCCGGCCAATCGCCGCTTTGACGAACGGATCGTGTGGCTGCGCCAGATGCTCGAATGGGGGCGCGAGGTCACGCCGTCGCAGGCCGGCGGACCGGTGGATGACACGATCTACGTGTTCACGCCCCAGGGGCGGGTGATCGATCTGCCGAAGGGCGCAACCCCGGTGGATTTTGCCTACCATGTGCACACCGATCTGGGGCATCGGTGCCGTGGTGCCCGGGTGGACGGCGCCATCGTGTCGCTCAGCCAGCCGCTGGAGAGTGGTCAACGCGTCGAAGTGACGGTGGCGAAACAGGGCGGGCCATCGCGAGACTGGCTCAACCCCGAGCTGGGTTTCCTGCACAGCCCGCGGGCACAGGCCAAGGTGCGGCACTGGTTCAAGGTGCAGAACCAGGAAGAGGATCTCGCGCACGGGCGTGCCCTGCTCGACAAGGCGATCCAGCGTGCCGGCCGTGGCCAGCCCAACATCGAGCGTGTCGCGCACACCCTGGGCTACGGCCATGCCGACGATTTTCTGGTGGCACTCGCG
The DNA here is from genome assembly GCA_903863375.1 of uncultured Ferrovum sp. Classification (GTDB taxonomy): domain Bacteria; phylum Pseudomonadota; class Gammaproteobacteria; order Burkholderiales; family Ferrovaceae; genus CAIVHB01. The sequence continues at coordinate 17,402 of CAIPBT010000073.1, read as the reverse complement.
CGCAGCGAAGTGCCGGCACGTGCCCTGGAGCAGGCGCTTGATCCTCATGCGCCAGCGGAACCGGCCACCGCGCCGGAACGCGTGCTTACCCGCACCAGTGTGGCCGGGGCGCGCGATGGGGGGGCCATCCACGTATTGGGGGTGACCAACATCGCGAGCACGCTGGCCAAATGCTGCCATCCGGTGCCCCCCGAGCCGGTGGTTGGATTTGTTACCCGGACGCACGGCGTTACCATTCACCGTGAGGATTGTGCCAGCCTGCAGGTGCTGGGCGCCGAGCAGCGTGAACGGCTGATTCCGGCGGCCTGGGGCAATACCGACAAGGACCGCTTCACGGTGGACGTGGCCGTTGAAGCCCAGGACCGCCAGGGCCTGCTGCGCGACATCAGCGAGACCTTTACCCGGGAAAAGATCAATGTGACGGCGGTCAATACCCTGAGCCGGGGCGACAGCGCGCACATGCAGTTCAGTCTGGAGATCACGCACGGCGACCAGCTGGCGCTGGCGCTGAAGAGCCTGCGTGCGGTATCCGGGGTGCGTGCCGCCTACCGGCGCTGAGCGCCGGGGGAGGACGCCTGGCCACCGGCGGGTGGCCCGGCGCCCCGTGTTGCGGGCCGCCCGGCAGGCGGCCAAACGCCGAACTACGCAGCGCGCTTGAGGGGCGGTAAGTCCCTCAGAAGTGCACGCCGCCCACCAGGCTCATGAAGCTGCGATCGCTCAGCACGTTGTAGGTGCCACCCCAGGTTGGGGTCCAGCTGAGGTCGGCATACAGGTCGTGCCCGATGTCGGCATGCACCCCCAGATTCGCGAGCTTGCGGCCCTGCGACAGCACGCCGTCGTACGACCAGCCACGCAAATCCCAGGCGAACGACAGGGACGGGGTCAGCGCAATGCCTTCCAGCACGTCGGCGTAGCGCGAAGCCACCTTGGTGCGCACGCCCCAGGCGAAGGCCGAGGCATAGCCGTCCGACGTGCATTGCGTGGCGTAGGCCGGCGGGATGCACAGGTTGCCGACCGGTCCCAGCCCGAACACATCCGAACGCACATAGCGGCGCACCGCCACATCTGGCAGGTCGTGCACATATTTCAGGCCGGCTTCGGCGCTGGCGGTCAGGTCACCGCCAGCAACCTGGCCAAACGGACGCGACACGCCGGCATTGAGCTGACTGACCCGCAGTCGGTCATAGCCATGGTAGAGCTGGCCGGGCGCCAAGGCGGCAACGTCGGCGTTCAGCTCGGACGGCAGACCTTGTCCAGTCAGCAGCCGGAAAGCCGGCGACAGGAAACCGAACAGCAGGTCGCTGGTGGCAAGCTGCACGCTCTGGTTTGGCCGGTAAGTGTATTCCGCCGCCACGGCGGTCTGGTCCGGCAGGCGGGTCTTGAAGGTCAGGCCCCACACCTTGATGTCCTTCGGAAATTCCATGGCATACAGCGGCAGCGGGCTGCCGATGCCACCGTTGTACACGCTGACCGACTGCCGGCGGCTATGGTAATTGCTGAAATAGCCGCCAAACTGCCCGACCCCCTCGGCCAGCCAGGTCAGGCCGAGGCCGTACTGACCACCCTTCGGCGGCTTGATGTCGCTGGCGCGGGCCACGGTGCCGCCCAGCACCTGCGCGTTGGCGGCATCCGGGAACGCCGGGTTGGTGTAGACCTGGTTACAGCCATGCGGCAGGTAATCCAGCGACGAGAAGAACGTGCCGCACTCGGGCAGTTCGTTCCCGCGGAAATCGAACTGCAGGAAACCCTCGGCGTTGACGGTGCGGCTGACGCCAAGCCGGCCGAACAGGGCGGCAATCGGGATGCGACTTTCTTCCGGCGTGGCACCCGGGCGCAGGCGCGCCGGATTGTTGGTCGGGTCAATCGCCTCCAGGCCACCGGCGATGGTGGTGGGAATGCCCCAGCCGATGTTCTGATACCCCAGGCGCAGGAAGAGCGGATGGTCGGCCACCGCGAAATTGCCGTACACATTGGCCTGCAGGGCTTCCAGTCCAGCGAATGCCCCCAGGGCACTCGCGCCCCGGTCGCTCAGCGGCGTGTTCGGCACATAGCCATTCGGGAAGTTGCCGTGTGGCACGGCGTTGTCGTGCATCGCCGAATCATTCCAGCCATACAGGCGGATCTTGGCACCCAGGTTGCCGGCCTGAATGTCGGTATCCAGGGTTCCTTTCAGGACCGTGGAGAACGGCGCTCCCCGTTTGTAATTCAGGTCGCCATCATCATTGTTGTTGCCCCCGGCCGCCGTGCCGATGATGCCGACAGCGCCAGCGTTGCCAGGCGGCAGCAGCGCCGGATCGGCCGACTGGGTGCGCCAGCTGGTGCCGTAGCTCAGGTTGACGTGGCTGTCGACGCGGAGTCCGTCGGTGGTGTGGGGGGTGTCGTCCGCGAACGCGGGCAGGGCAAACGTGGCAAGGATTGCCGCCAGCAAGGCATGCTGGGTCGTCATGGTGCAGTTCCTCCTCAGGAATACGCAGCTTTGCGCTGTCTTGCTGATCCGGATCGGATCAGTTCTGGCCAGGATTATCGGGCAAATCAGGAGGCTGAGGAACTGCCAAGGCGGCGGACCAGGAAATCACGGATGGTGCGCAGCTCTTCGCGTGCCACGGTATGCCCCATCGGATAGGTCTGCCATTCGACCGCGTAATGCAGGCCGAGCAGATGCTGGCGACTGCGTTCGGCGAGCGCCAGTGGCACCACGTTGTCCTGCGTGCCGTGCGCCAGCAGCAGCGGCGTGGCGGCATTGGCCGGGTGCGCCTCCAGGGCCAGCGTGTCGGGCAGGCCGAGATAGGTCGACAGGGCGAGGATGCCGCCCAGCGGGTGTGACTGACGCAAGCCGGCATGCTGGGCAATCACCCCACCTTGCGAAAAGCCGGCCAGCACGATGCGCTGGGAGGCAATGCCGCGGCGGATTTCGCGCTCGATCAGGCCGTCAACCAGGGCGCCGGAGGCACGGATGCCTTTGGCATCCGGTTGGCGGTCGAGTCCCGCCATGGCGATGTCATACCAGGCCGGCATCACGGCACCCCCGTTCACCGTCACGGCCTGACGCGGCGCGTGCGGGAATACGAAGCGTACGGCGAGACTGTCGGGCAGCTGCAGTTCCTTCACGATCGGGACGAAGTCCCAGCCGTCGGCGCCCAGACCGTGTAGCCAGATCACGCTGGCATCGGGTTCGGCAGCCAGGCTCAGTTCGACCAGGGGGGCAGTGAGGGTGGACATCCACAAACTCCGGAAAGGGGGGTCAGGACGCGTCGCGGGCAGGGCGGCGCGCGGTTTTTGGCCGGAAGGCATCGATCAGGGCCGTCCGGGTTTCCAGATAGGGTCCACCGATCAGGTCGACGCAATAGGGCACGGCCGCGAACACGCCATCCAGGGTCTCGCGGATGGCTTTGGGTTGCCCCGGCAGGTTCAGGATCAGCGTCTGCCCGCGTACCACCCCCACCTGACGGGACAGGATCGCCGTCGGCACATAGCGCAGGCTGACCGAGCGCATCTGTTCCCCAAAACCTGGCAACACCTTGTCGGCGACGGCGAGCGTAGCCTCCGGGGTGACATCGCGAGGTGCGGGTCCGGTGCCGCCGGTGGTCAGCACCAGACTGCAGCCTTCGGTGTCGCACAGGGTGCGCAGGGTGGCCTCGATGTCCGGCTGCTCATCCGGAATCAGCCGTTCAACCCAGGCGACCGGGTTGAACAGCACCTCCGTGAGCCAGGTGCGCAGTGCAGGCAAGCCCTCGTCGGCATAGACGCCACGCGAGGCGCGGTCGCTGATGCTGACCAGGCCAATGATCACCGGTTCCGGCGGCGGCAGCGTCGCGTCAGTCATGCTGGTATCCGTGGTCGTTGGCATCGATGTCGACGTCGACATCGACGTCCTCTTCTGCAGGTGCATGTGCATCCGTTTCGGCACCTGCAGTGCTGTCGCCGTCTGCCCGGGCCAGGGCGCGGCCTTCAATCTGGGCCAGCAGCAGACGATAGAGTTCGCGGAAATTGCGCGGAGGCCGGTTGTCGCCACGCTCCTTGCGCGCATTGCGGATCAGCGTGCGCACAGTGGGAATGTCTGTGGCCGGGAACTCGGCCAACAACGCCGTGAACGCATCATCGTCCGCCAGCAGGCGCTCCCGCCAGTGTTCGGCCAGATGGCTGCGCACCACGGCCTCCCGCGAATTGCCCGCCCAGATGTCGAGTTGCGCGCGCAGGGGGGCAGGGTCGACATCCCGCATCAGCTTGCCGATGAACTGCTGCTGCCGGCGCACAGCGCCATGTGCCTTGATCGACTTGATGGCCAGCAGCGCTTCAAGCAGACGGTCAGGCAGATCCAGGCTGCGCAGCCGTTCCACGCTCAAACCGGCGAGTTCTTCGCCCAGTTCCTGCAGGCCGTGCATGTCGCGCTTGCGCTGCGATTTGCTGGGTCCGTCGTACAGCGGACCATCATCTTCCCCGTCGTCGCGCGAGGGGGTTTCCACGTTCGGGTTCATGCCTGATCGGCCTCCTGCCAGTTTGCTATGATACCCGATGCTTTCCACCGGAGTTTCCCGTGTCCCAGCCTGTGCGCTTCTCCCACACCCAGGATGCCCTGCGCAGCCTGGCCTCCCAAGTGCTCGACCTGGCCCGCGCTGCCGGCGCCACGGCGGTCGAGGTCGATGTCAGCGAAGGGTATGGGCAGAACGTCACTGTCCGGTTGGGTGAACTCGAGACCATCGAGCACAACCGGGACAAGGACATCGGCGTGACCGTGTATTTCGGCGCCCGGCGCGGCACGGCCAGCACCTCGGATTTTTCGCCAGAGGCTTTGCGTGACACCGTGCAGGCAGCCTGTACGATTGCCCGGCAGACCGCCGAGGACCCCTTTGCCGGCCTGGCTGATCCCGCCCTGCTGGCGGGACCGGACATCGCCGATCCCGACCTGTTCCGTCCCTGGGACATCTCGGTGGAAGAGGCGGCCGAACTGGCCCTGCGCTGCGAGGCGGCTGCCCTGGCCGTCGACCCGCGCATCCGCAATTCCGAGGGGGCATCGCTGTCCAATCACGCGTCGCAGTTCGTGTATGCCAACTCGCATGGATTCATGGGCGGTTACCCCAGTTCCCACCACAGCCTGGGGTGCACGGTGATCGTGGGCGAAGGCGACAGCATGCAGCGGGATTACTGGTACACCAGTGCCCGTGGCGCGGACGGGATGGAACCGGCCGAACAGGTCGGCCGGATGGCCGGCGAACGCACCGTCCGTCGCATTGGCACGCGCCGCCTCGCCACCGGGCGCATGCCGGTGCTGTTCGAAGCACCGATTGCCGCCGGCCTGTTCGGCAGCTTCGTCAATGCGGTGAGCGGCGGCAGTCTCTACCGCAAATCGAGCTTTCTGCCGGACAGCGCGGGAACCCAAGTGTTTGCGCCGCATGTCACCCTGCATGAAAGCCCCTTCGTGCCACTGGGTTTCGGCAGCTCCCCGTTTGACAATGAAGGGGTGGCAACCCGGGCGCGCGACGTAGTCAAGGCCGGAGTGGTGCAGGGCTACTTCCTCGGCAGTTACTCGGCACGCAAGCTGGGCCTGCAGTCCACCGGCAACGCCGGCGGTGCTCATAATCTGAGCGTGTCCGATACGGGCCAGGATTTTGCCGGCCTGTTGCGCGAGATGAAAGACGGTCTGCTGGTGACCGACATGCTGGGGCATGGCATCAACCCGGTCACCGGCGACTATTCGCGCGGTGCCGCCGGCTTCCGCGTGGAGGGCGGCGAAATCGCCTACCCGGTCGAAGAAATCACGATTGCCGGCAACCTGAAAAACATGTTCCGCGAGATCCGTGCCATCGGCACCGACCGTCTGGTGCGCGGATCGCGCATCTGTGGATCGATCCTGGTCGACGGCATGACAGTGGCCGGCGAGTGAGCCGGCGGTGAAATGCCCTTTTTGCAGCCACGACGATACCCAGGTGATCGACTCACGGGTTCATGACGACGGGCTGCAGATCCGCCGACGGCGGCGCTGCACCGGCTGCGACAAGCGCTTCACCACCTACGAGATGGCCGACCTGCGCATGCCGCAGGTGGTCAAACAGAATGGCCGGCGGGAAGAATACTCGCTGGAAAAGCTGCGCAAAGGATTCGCTCGGGCGTTGCACAAGCGTCCGGTGGCCACCGAACTGATCGAAGCCGCACTGACGCGGATCAATCAGAAAGTGCTGGCGCGCGGAGAGCGGGAAATCGAGTCGCTGCGGGTGGGCGAAATGGTGATGGACGAACTGCGCAAGCTCGACAAGGTGGCCTACGTGCGCTTTGCCTCGGTGTATCGCAGCTTCCAGGATATTGACGATTTCCGCGATGTCATCCGCGACCTCTGACCAACCGCAGCGCGATGGGCCGGCATCGCCGGACGATCCTGATCGGATCTGGATGGACCGCGCCCTCGCGCTGGCTGCCCGTGGCCGCGAGACCACCACCCCCAATCCGCGCGTTGGCTGTGTGCTGGTGCGCGACGGGCAACTGCTGGCCGAGGGTTGGCATGAACGCGCCGGCGGACCGCACGCCGAGATCCACGCCCTGCGCGCCCTGGCCGCGCAGGGGGGAACCGCGCAGGGTGCGACGGCCTATGTCACGCTCGAACCCTGCAGTCACACCGGCCGGACAGGACCCTGCTGCGTTGCCCTGGCGGAGGCAGGCATCGCGCAGGCCGTGGTGGCGATGGAAGATCCCAATCCGCTGGTTGCCGGTCGGGGACTGCGCCATCTTGCTGCTGCCGGGATCGCGCTGCGAACCGGCCTGGGCCGGGAAGGTGCTGAGGCCCTCAACCCGGGTTTTCTGTCGCGCATGCGCCGCCAGCGTCCCTGGGTGCGCCTGAAAGTTGGCATGTCGCTCGACGGCCGCACGGCCCTGGCCAATGGCGCCAGCCAGTGGATCACCAGCGACGCGGCGCGTGCGGACGTGCAACGGCTGCGTGCAGAAGCCTGTGCGGTGCTGACCGGCAGCGGCACACAGCAGGCGGATGATCCCCGCCTGACCGTGCGCGACCGCGCCTGCAGCCGGCAGCCTCTGCGTATCCTGCTGGACAGCACCCTGCAGGTGCCGGCCACGGCGCGCCTGCTGACGGGCGGCGGTGCCCTGGTGTTGACCCGCCAGACCCTGCTCGACCGTGATGCCGAGACGGGGCGCCGCGCCGACCTGCTGCGCTCTGCCGGCACGGTGGTGCAGGGTGTCCAGGAATGTGAGGACGGCACCGGCCAGGCGCGTCTCGATCTGGCAAACGTGATGGCAATGCTCGCGGCCTGGCCACTGAACGAGGTGCTGGTCGAGGCGGGTGCCCGGTTGAATGGCGCGCTGCTGCAAGCCGGACTTGTCGACGAATGCCTGTTCTATGTCGCGCCCAGCCTGCTGGGGGATGCAGCACGCGGACCGGCGCGACTGGGACCCCTCACCACCCTCGCCGAGCGGTATGCCCTGCAGTTCATCGAGTGCGTGCCCGTCGGTCCGGACTTGCGCATCACCGCCCGGCCTGTCTGAATGTCGTTCTACCTTCCAAGGAAAGTCCGCTCATGTTCACCGGTATCGTTGCTGCTGTTGGCCGCATCACCGCCCTGTCTCCTCTGCCGCAGGGCGTGCGCCTGACCATTGCCACGGGCTCCTTGCCCCTCACCGACGCCCGTCTTGGTGACAGCATCTGCGTCAATGGCGTCTGCCTGACGGCGGTGGAACTGCACCCCCATGCCTTCATGGCCGATGTCTCGCGCGAGACGCTGGACTGCACGGTAGGACTGGACCACCCTGGCGAAGTGAATCTGGAGGTGTCGCTCACCCTGGCCGACCGCCTCGGAGGCCACCTGGTGTCGGGTCACGTCGACGGGGTAGGGTTGGTGACGCGCTTCGAGGCGATCGGCGAAAGCTGGTTTCTCGAAATCGAGGCGCCGGACGACATTGCCCGTTACATCGCCCGGAAGGGATCGGTGACCGTGAATGGCACCAGCCTCACCGTCAACCACGTGGCGGGGCGGCGCTTTGACATCAACATCATTCCGCATACCTGGGCGGTGACCACCTTCCGGAATCTGCAGACGGGCCACCACGTCAATCTGGAAGTCGATCTGATCGCACGCTACTGCGAACGCATCCTGGGCTATGCCGCCGACACCGCGAAGGGGACAGTCTGAGATGGGCCGCCTGTGGCTTGCGGTGCTGCTCCTCGCCGGGTGCCTGTCGGCGCGTGCGGCATCGCCCTTGCCTGAGCCGATCGAGGCGGACTGGCTGGTGCCGGACTTCCGCTTCCATGACGGCAGCCACCTGGAACAGATGCGCCTGCACTACACCACCCTCGGCAATCCGGCCAACCCGGCCGTGTTGGTGCTGCACGGCACACTGGGCACGGGCCGCGGTCTGCTGACGCCGATGTTCGGCGAGGCCCTGTTCGGTCCCGGACAGGCACTGGATGCCGAACACCATTTCATCATCCTGCCGGACGGCATCGGTGCCGGCAGCTCGGCCAAACCCTCGGATGGCCTACGCGCCCGGTTTCCCCGCTACAACTACGACGACTGTGTCGAGGCACAGTATCGCCTGGTGACCGAACACCTTGGCATTTCCCACCTGCAGGCGGTGATCGGCTACTCGATGGGGGGCATGCAGGCCTGGCTGTGGGCCGGTCAGCATCCTGCCCAGATGGACGTGGTGGTGGCCCTGGCCGCCACCCCGATGGCGATGAGCGGGCGCAACTGGATGATGCGCCGGCTGGTGATCGATGCCATTCGCAACGATCCCGAATGGCAGGGCGGCAATTACACCCAGCAGCCGCGCAGCCTGCAGTTTGCTTCCGTGTTTTTCGGTCTGGCCACGGTGCCTGGCACGCTACAGCTGGCACAGGAAGCGCCCGATCATGCCGCATCCGATGCCTGGCTCGACAAACGCCTGCAGGCGCCGTTCAAGGGCGATGCCAACGACCATCTCTATCAGTGGGATGCGTCGCGCGACTTTGACCCGGTGCCCACGTTGGGCAAGGTCCGCGCCCGACTGCTGGCTGTCAATTCCGCCGATGATCCGCGCAATCCGCCCGAACTGGCGGTGATGGAACGGGTGATTGCCACCCTGCCACAGGCCGATTTCCTGCTGATTCCCGGCAGTGCCAGCACCACCGGTCACGCCACCACGCTCGACGCCAGCCTGTGGCGGGCGCGGCTGGCCCGGCAACTGCAAGGGTTGCAGGGAGCGACTGTGCCCTGAGCGATTGACCGGGGCGCGACCACCCTTGCGCGGATATCCGGCGCGCGACCGGACTCCGGAACAATCGTGTGCGCGCCGGCTCAGGCCACGCGGAAGGCGTCGACGCTGCGCTCCACGTCCGCTGCAAACCCTTGCAGCTGGCGCGCGGCGGCGCTGATGCCCTCGATGGCGCGGTCATTGTCCTCCGACATCTGCGAGATGCGCTCGACGTTGCGGGCAATGTCTTCGGTGGCGATGGCCTGCTCACGCGACGCTTCCGAAATTTCGCGGATACGGCGCACCGTGGCGTCCGAACCCTTGCGGATTTCGTCCAGGCTGCCTGTGGCCGACTCGGTCATCTCTACCCCTTTCAGCACCCGTTCACGGCTGGCTTGGGCCTGGGCAATCGAGGATTTCACGTCCTGCTGCACCTTGCTGATCATGTTGGCGATGTCTTCCGTCGACCGGCGGGTGTTTTCGGCCAACTTGCGCACTTCGTCGGCCACCACCGCAAAACCGCGACCGGCCTCACCCGCCCGCGCCGCCTCGATTGCCGCATTCAATGCCAACAGGTTGGTCTGGTCGGCAATGCCCTGGATGGTGTTGACGATCAAGCCGATTTCGTCAGCCCGGCTGCCCAGCCGGTTGACGTCCACGGACAGCTGGCCCACCAGATCCGCCACGGAACGGGTCTCGGCGGACGCCGAGGCGATCACGGTCCGGCCGTGTTCGGCAGCATGGGCTGCCTGCTCTGAAATGTTGACGGCCTCGACCACGTTGTCGGCCACGTGCTTGACGCTGGCAGACACCTCTTCCACGGCCGACGCGGTAGCCTGCGCGGAGGTGGCCTGTGCCCGCGATCCCTCGGCAATCTGCCGGGACGTTGCTGCCAGCGTATCGGCGGCACGCCGCACATCCGTAGCCGAGCGCTTGATGCCGGTCACCAGTGCACCGAGCGAGGACATCATGCGGTTGAAACTGTTGGCCACCTCACCAAGTTCATCCGCCGAATCCACCCGCACCGGGGTGCGGAAGTCGCCGCCTGCGAGGCGCGTACTGCCGTCGTGCAACGCGCGGATCGCGCTGGCGATCGACACATACATGCCGGCAAACAGATAGATGCTGGCCAGTGCCGAGCCAAAGGCCAGCAGGCCCAGCAGCAGTCGCTGGTGGGTGACGGCAGCCTCCCGTTCGGCCAGTTCGGCATCAAACGTCTGACGGCTGGCGTCCACCCAATCCCAGGCAGCGGCAATCGCCGCGGCCGATCCTTGCGTCACGTCGGCGGCGGTGACGGTGAGGCGGTCGGTCTTGATGAAATGGTCCCGGCTGAACGTGAGCTGGTCGAGGTTGGCCTGCTTGAAGGCTGCCATGCGGTCCGCGAGCCGTGCCTTGATGGCGGGATTGGCGGCTATTGACTGATCGATCATGACGGTGGTTTGGGCGAGGGCGTCCTTGATGCGCGAGTCGACCACCTCGTAAAACACCCGGTCGTCCAGGGTCAGCGTACCCCGGCGCAGGTTGAGCTGTTGGTAGGCCTCGATGCGGCGGGACAGGCCGGCCAACTTGGGCAGATTGTTGGCCAGCGCAAAGCCCAGGTAAAACAGGTCCGTGTCTGGTTCGAGCGCGATACCGGAGCGGTCGCCGACATCGCGCATGGCCACATACGTCAGCTCGAAAGCCTTGCCGTGCGCACTGAAGGCTTTCTGGGCAAAGTCGCCATCCAGCGGCAAGGCACCAACGGTCTGCTGGATTTTCGACCAGCTGTCTTTCAGCTCGCCCACCCGATCATTCAGGTTGACCAAGGCTGCCGAGCTGCTTTCGTCCTTCGCCAGGGTGGTCAGCGCCGCATCGATGCCCGGCACCAAGGCCTGCAGACGGGCGCGGACACTCTCGTCGCCCGTGGGGGCCAGGATCGCCGTCTTGCGATACTCGATCAGTGCCTGGTTGACGTGCACCAGATCGGCAATCAGCTGGGAACCCGCCCGCTCATGCCGGATCTGCGCAAGCCGGTCGGTCAGGGTCCCCATCGAGTGGGAGGCAAGATAACCCAGCACCAGCACGAAGATCGCGCCGGTCACGAGAAACTTGCTGGAAAAACGTAGTCGACCCATCAAGGTCACGGCCGGATTGAGCAGCAGCATGTCAACACTCCCGAAGTTTGAGTAGTTGAACGGTTGTCCGCTACAGAACTTGAGCGCGATCGTGATGAAAGTTTTGTTGCGGCGATCTGGTGGATCGGGCGATCAGGTGGATCGGGCGATCTGGTGGGTCAGGCGACCTGGAACGCTGAGACACTGCGCTTGACGTCGGCGGCAAGTCCCTGCAGCGCGCTGGCGGCCGCACGAATGCCAGCGATGGCGTGGTCGTTATCCTCAGACATCTGCGAGATCTGCTCGACATTGCGCGCAATGTCGTCGCTGGCCTGGGCCTGTTCTTCCGAGGCCTCGGCAATTTCGCGGATCCGGGCAACGGTGGTGTCCGACCCCTCACGGATGCGGTCAAGGCTGACCGTGGCCGATTCGGTCATCTCGACGCCCTTCAGAACGCGGTCCTGGCTGGCACTGGCCTGATCGATCGAGGCCTTCACGTCTTGCTGCACCTTCGTGATCATGCCGCCGATATCCTGGGTGGCGCGGCGCGTGCCCTCGGCCAGCTTGCGCACCTCGTCGGCCACGACAGCGAAACCACGTCCTGTTTCGCCCGCCCGCGCAGCCTCGATGGCGGCATTCAGGGCGAGCAGGTTGGTCTGGTCGGCAATCCGTTGGATGGTGTGGACAATCGCGCCGATCTCGTCCGCCCGGCTGCCAAGCCGGGTCACGTCGGTTGCCAGTTGGCCGACCAGATCTGCCACCGTACGGGTTTCTGCCGCCGCCGCCAGGATCACCTTGCGGCCATCTTCGGCGGCGCTGGCGGCGGCCTGCGAGACATCGACGGCCTCATGCACGTTGTGCGCCACATTCTTGATGCTGGCAGAAACCTCTTCCACAGCCGAGGCGGTCGACTGGGCCGCGCTGGCCTGTACCCGCGAGCCATCCGCCAGCGTGACCGCCGAGGCGGCCAGCCGGTCGGCGGCCTGCAACACCGACTCGGCCGAGGCCATGATGCCGGTCACCAGCTGTCCAAGCGAGCGGCTCATGGCGTTGAAATGTTCGCCAACGTCACCCAGTTCGTCCTGACTGATCACGCGCACTGGCGTGCGGAAATCGCCTTTGGCGAGGCGCGCACTGCCCGACGTGAGCGCACCCAGCGCCTCGGCAATCGACAGATACATCCCGATGAACAAATAGATGCTCGCGGCCAGACAGCCCAGCACGGCGGTGGCCAGCACCAGACGCTGACCCTGCACCGTGATTTTGCGGGCTTCCAGCTGGGCGAGGAAGGTCTGTTGGGTGCCTTCCACCAACGCCCACGCGGCAGCCACGGCATCTTTCGAACCGGCATCGATATCCGCCTGCGTGACGGTGATGCGTTCGGCATTGGTGAAATGTTCGCGTGCGAAGGCCAGTTGGCGTGTGCTGCCTTCCTGCAGGGCGGCCACCAGCGGCTGCAGGCGTTCGCGCACCTGCGGGTTGGCGTCCATCGACTGGGTCAGCATCACGCCGATGCTGGTCACCGCATCCTTCAGCCGGCTGTCGAGCACCTCGTACACCACGCGGTCTGCCATGGTGAGAGTGCCCGCCTGCATGTTGACACCCTCAAAGGCGCGCACCCGCACGGTCAGTCCTGCAATCTTGGCAACGTTGTTGGCCAGTGGATACCCCAGGTAGAACAGGTCGATATCCGGATCGAGTGCCAGGCCGGACCGGTCACCCACCTCGCGCATGAAGTTATAGTTGTATTCAAAGGCGGCGGTGTGGGCAGCGAAAGCCCGCGACGGAAAACTGGCGTCCACGGGCAGGCCATCCAGGCTTGCCAACAGGCTTTCCCAACTCTTGCGCAGGCCGGCGCTGCGTTCCCGGACGTCGAACAATGGCAGGTCGCGCGCCGTGTCTTCGTCGATCCGTGCCAGCAGGGCCTGGCGTTGGCTTGCCAGATCATGCAGCAAGGCCTTCACGTCGGTGCCCGCGGGATGCGCCGTGGTGGCAGCACGCCGGAAGTCGAGCAGGGCCCGGTTCCACTCCACCAGATCGGCCACCAGTTCGGCGCCGGAGTGCTCGGCGCGCAGTTGCGCCAGCCGGTGATTGAGGGCGCCCAGTGCCTGGAACGCAATCACCAGCAGCACGGTCGTGAAGAGGGCACCGGTGACGGCAAATTTGGTCGGAAAGCGCAGGCGTCCCATCAGGGCGGCTGCAGGGCTGAAGAAAGCATTCATGCGGAATCTCCGTTGGTAATCACTTTGCGGCCAAGGGCTGTCAAACTTGAGCACGTTCTGGAATGGATCGCGCGTGAAGTGTTGGGGCTGTCGCGGCCCTTAAGTTTTGCCGGCCTGTCGCTTTTGCGCGAGAATGCGGCTCAGCCCGGACTTCGGGCATCTGTCCTGCGCCCCCATGAATGCCCCCCAGCCTGCCTCCCAACACCCCGGCGTGACGCCTGCCGAAGGCATCATCGAAGCCATGCGCGCCGGTCAGATGGTGATCCTGGTGGACGATGAGGACCGCGAAAACGAGGGCGATCTGGTGCTTGCCGCCGAGCACGTCACCCCGGAGGCGATCAACTTCATGGCCCGTCACGGTCGTGGCCTGATCTGTCTTACCCTGACCGAGGCACGCTGCGCCCAGCTGCACCTGCCGCTGATGGTGAGTGACAACCGTTCGCCCTACGCGACCAACTTCACGGTATCCATCGAGGCGGCCAGCGGTGTGACCACCGGCATCTCGGCTGCGGACCGGGCGCGCACCATTCAGGTAGCCGTGGCGGCTTCGGCAGGACCCGAAGACCTGGTGCAGCCTGGCCATATCTTTCCCCTGATGGCCCGGCCGGGGGGGGTGCTGATGCGCGCCGGCCACACCGAGGCCGGCTGCGATCTCGCGCAGCTCGCTGGCTGCGAGCCGGCAGCGGTGATCTGCGAAATCCTGAAGGAAGATGGTGAGATGGCGCGCCTGCCCGACCTGCTAGAGTTTGCGCGCGTGCACCAGCTCAAATTGGGCACCATCGCCGACCTGATCCGGCATCGCAGCGAAACCGAAAACCTGGTGCGCCGGTGTGCCGAACGCGAGATCGAACTGCCGGAGGGCCGCTTCCGGGTGTTTGAGTACTTTGATGCAGTCGCCGAGCGCACGCATGTGGCCCTCGTGCTGGGGTCGCCCGTGCCGCAGGAGGAAACCCTGGTGCGGGTGCACGAGCCGGCGTCGCTTGCCGACCTGATCGACGACGGTCGCGGCCGTCATGCCTTCGGCGTGCACGAGGCGTTGCGCGTGATCGCCGCGCGCGGCACCGGGGTGCTGGTGCTGCTCCGGGGCGGCGATGGCGATGGTGATTTCACCGACCTCACCCGGGAACGTCAGCTGGTGGCACTGGCACGGCGCAAATGGGATCCCCGGGCGCATGGCATCGGCGCCCAGATCCTGCGCGATGTCGGTGTGGGACGCATGCGTATTCTGGCCAAACCGGCCCGGCTCACCCGCTTCATTGGATTCGGCCTGGAAGTCACAGGCTTTTTAAGCCCCGAAGAAGTCAGAGGAACACAAGCATGAACGTCCTGGAAATTGGCCTGGAAGCCGCCGACAATTCGGCTGGCGTGCAGGCAGGCGAAGGCCTGCAGATTGCCGTGGTGTGTGCCCGCTTCAATGAACAGGCCTGCGAGGAACTGCTCGATGCCTGTACCGACGAGTTGCTGCGGCTGGGGGTGGCCGATGAGGACATCACCATCGTGCGGGTGCCCGGAGCCCTCGAAATTGCCTTGGCCCTGCAGGTGCTGGGCACCACGCGCGACCCGGATGCGATGATTGCGCTGGGTGCCGTGGTACGCGGTGAAACCTATCATTTCGAACTGGTGGCCAACGAGTGCGGTTCTGCCATCACCCAGGTGGGACTCGATCTGGAAATTCCGATCGCCAACGGGGTGCTCACCACCGAGGATGACGAGCAGGCCTTTGCCCGGACGCTCGAGAAAGGACGCGACTGCGCGCAGGCCGCGGTCGAGATGGCGCGTCTGGTGGCCGCGTTGCGGGACGTCGAATGACCACCGACGCCCTGCCGTCGGGCGGCGTGGCGGCACCGGTCCGGCACAAGTCGAAGCGTCGCAGGACCCGCGATTTCCTGTTGCAGGCCCTCTACCGCCGGCTGTTGTCCGGTGCCGAGGTGCGCGACATTCAGCGCGACATGGAAATGTCGGAACACTGGGCGCAGCTCGACCACGCCTTCTACCGCGAGACGCTGGCGGGCATTGTTGGCGATATCGCTGGCCTGGAAACCGCCCTCGCTGGCGCGATCGACCGGCCGCTGGCCGAGGTCAGCCCGGTGGAGCGCGGCATCCTGCAGATCGGCCTGTTCGAACTGGTGCACCGGCCAGAGACGCCGCTGCGCGTGATCCTGAATGAGGCCATCGAACTGGCAAAGACCTTCGGTGGCACCGATGGACACAAGTTCGTCAATGGCGTGCTCGACCGCCTGGCACAGCAGCTGCGGCCAGCTGAACTGGGTGGAGCAGCGCGTCCGCCGCGCCCCTGAGCGCTCGCCCGCCGACGCTCGACATGCCCGACGCCAAGCCCGGTGAATTTGACCTGATCCGCCAGCATTTCACGCGGCCCACCCGGCACACCCTGCTGGGCGTAGGCGATGATGCGGCATTGCTGCAGCCGTCCGCAGGCCAAGTGCTGGCGGTCTCCACCGACATGCTGGTGGCGGGCCGTCATTTCCTGCCGGATACCGATCCCGGCCGTCTGGGCCACAAGGCCATGGCCGTGAATCTCTCCGACCTGGCCGCCATGGGCGCCCGGCCGCGGTGGGCCACGCTCGCGATTGCCCTGCCCGAACCGGATCCCGCGTGGCTGGCCGCCTTTGCGGACGGCTTCCACGCCGAGGCGCAGCAGTATGGCGTGGATTGGGTTGGCGGCGACACCACCGCCGGGCCGCTCAATCTCTCGGTCACCATCCTCGGCGAGGTCGCTGCGGCGGCAGCCCTGCGCCGGTCGGGTGCCCGGCCAGGTGACCAGCTGTGGGTGAGCGGCACCCTGGGCGAAGCGGCCTGTGGCCTTGCCTGCCTGCAGGGTCAGCTAGACCTGCCGGCACCGGCACGCACCCACTGCATCGCCCGTCTGGAACAGCCGACGCCGCGCGTGGCACTCGGCCTGCAGCTGGCTGGCCTGGCCTCGGCGGCCATCGACATTTCCGATGGTCTGCTGGCTGATCTTGGCCACCTCGCGCAGGCCAGTGGCGTGGCGGCAGTGGTGCAGCATGCCGCCCTCCCGACCCTGGCGGCACTGGCCGAGCGGCGGGCAACCCCGTTGGTGGATGATGCCCTGCTGGCCGGCGGCGACGACTATGAACTCTGCTTCACCGCCCCGGCGGCAGCCGCGCAGGCAATCCTGGCTGCGGGCATCGCCGCAGCCGTCACCGTGACGTGCATTGGCACCATCCGTGCCGGCAGCGGGGTAACCGTGGTGGCTGCAGATGGCACGGTGCGTCCGGCGCGCCGCCGCGGCTTCGACCACTTTGACGGCGCGACATGCCCATGAGCCCATGAGCCGGCTGCGCCTGCTGCGTGATCCTGGCCATTTCCTTGCCTTGGGGGGCGGGCTGGGCCTGATGCCGGTGGCTCCTGGAACCTTTGGCACCCTGCCAGGGTTTGCGCTGGTGCTGGCACTGCGACCGCTCGCGTCGATGCCGGCCGTGTTGTTGCTGGTGGCCGGGTTCGCGGCAGGGGCCTGGCTGGCCCGGCGCACGGCGTTCGCCTTGCGGCAGCAGGATCCCGGGGCAGTGGTCTGCGACGAATATCTGGCCTTCGCCGGCCTGCTGTATGCCTTGCCGGCCGATCTGCCGACGCTTACCTGGGCCTTCCTGCTGTTTCGCCTGTTCGACGCCACCAAGCCCTTCCCGGTGGGCTATGCCGACCGTCACGTGCACGGTGGCACCGGCATCATGCTGGACGATGTCTTGGCGGCGGCGCTTGCCTGGTTGGCCTGCCGAGGTCTTGCCTTGCTCCATTTGCCCGGAGGACCGCTGTCATGAGCCTGTTCACCATTCCGGCTGCTGGCACGCCATTGCTGCAATCGTCGGCCGCCGAACGTCAGGCCCTGGCAGGCCAACTGGCAGCCGACTGGGCCCGGGATGCCCAGGCCGTGGCGGCA
>CAIPBT010000072.1 GCA_903863375.1 uncultured Ferrovum sp. | reverse complement strand
TATCGTGGGTGATACCCCTGCCGTATCGTCCGTGATACCCCTCCCCTATCGTGGGTGATACCCCTGCCGTATCGCCGGTGATACCCGTATCGTCCGTGATACCCGTATCGTCCGTGATACCCGTATCGCCGGTGATATCCCTGTCCGCGTCAATGCCGAGGGCTGGGTCTGCGTCCAGTCGGTCAGCGTTCAGGCGGTATCGCTTCGTGCCCCGCCCGCCCGTGGGGTTGCCGACCACAGTTAGATAGCCGGTCTTTTCCAGTTCGCGAAGGTGTTTGATCGCCTGCGGCCGACTGATTCGGCACTTGCGGGCGACGGTCTCGTTGGACGGGAAGATTTCAAGACCTGCGTCATTGGCCCAGTCGGCCATTGCCAGCAGAACGAGCATCTTCGAGCCACCTTCCGGGAAGCGCCGGAAGACCTTGCTTATCAGCTTCACACTCAAATGAACCTCCGGCGGTTCTGGGTGTGACTGGGGCTGGTGGTGGGCCTCTGGCGCAGCGTCTTGGCAGCCACGGCGAGGAAACATCCCAGCGTATTCCAAGCGATACAGACCTCGCAGGGGCCGGACTCGTCGCAGGTACAGCCTTGGTCGAGCAGTCGGGGTGCCGGTTCGTGGTGGGTTTCTTCCATGGGCGCAGGCCTCCTTGCCGATCAGGAAATCAGGCGGCGCTGCTGGCTTCGAGTGCAGCCAGGGCAGCACGAATTGCGCCGAGGCGGAAGCGGACCGTATTGGGGCCGAACTTGGTGGGCGTGGGGAGACGCCCAGACTTGATCCAGCGGTAAATCGTTTGCTTCGAGATATCGGCAATCTCGGCGACGTCACTCAAGGTCACCAGATGCTCGTCCGAATATGCCGAAAGGTTGGTCAGGCGGGGGGGCGTGCTGCTGCTCATTTCTGCATCTCCTTGTCGCCCATGAGGTCTCATGGTGTAAACAGGATGCAGGGCTCGATCGCTTTCGGCAATCGAAAAAATCAATCGAAACAGATATTTAGTCTTATACGACTAAAGTTGTCGGGGATTTTTATCCGCATTAGGATTGGAAAGTTGGGCCAAACTTTCCATTGTCTTTGGGTCAATTCGAATAACTTATTGAATTGCCGTAGGCCAGATTGCAGGAAAGAAAAAACTTACATTTAGTTAATCTAGCACTATAGGCTCGTTTAAAAAGCGCCGGAATCTAGGTCTCTTTCAAGGTCATCCGGGCATATCGCCAAGCCATCAAGGCAACCGCCAATCATGCTGGCCATCACGGCAGCGAAGCCATGGCGCATCTGGTCGTTGCCGCTGCCAACGATCTGCAGGTGGCGGGCCACCAAAGCGGTGAGGTCTTCGCCGGGGCCACTGGTGATCCAGACGTGGTGAATCTCGTGCGCCATGTCGACCGCAAGGCGGCGGCCGTCTTCGCTGGTCAGGTAAGTGGTCATCAGGCATCCCCCCCGGCGGCTTGTGGGCGAATACGGTTGAGGTCGGTCACGGTCGCCGGCTGGCGGGGCGTGCTGCAGAACTTCGCCCAGTCGGCCATCAGGACCGACCGGCGGGCAAGTAGATCGCCGCGCGTGTAAGCCAGTTCGGCCGCATCGCCGAGACGGTGGGCTAGGGCCTGCTCGATCACTTCTCGGGGGTGTGCCGTTGTCTCCCCTGCCCACGTCCGGAACGTGGCTCGGAAGCCGTGGGGTACGGCAGGCACAGCCATATCGCGCAGGACCTTTGCGAGCGTCATGTCGGACAACTGGCCGCCGCGAGGGGCCACGAACACGAGGTCGGTCCCGGCATGCTTGGGCAGGTTGGTCAGCAGGTCTATTGCCGCCTGTGACAAGGGGACGCGGTGGGGCTTGCCAGCCTTCATCCGCTCGCCCGGGATCGACCAGATGCGGCTATCAAGGTCGATCTCAGACCACGTTGCCCCTCGCGCCTCGCCCGACCGGACGGCGGTCAGGATGGTGAAGTGGAGACACGAGGCTCCCATGCCCTGTTTGGCGGTCAGGCGCTCCATGAAGGCAGGCAGCGCCGCAATTGGCAGCGCCGCGTGGTTCTTGACCGGAGCGACCTTCTTGGGCTTGGGCAGGACCTTGTCCAGATATCCACGCCACCGGGCCGGGTTGCTCTGGTCCTTCCGATGGCCGTGGACGATTGCCCAGTCGATGACCAGCTCGATCCTGTTGCGAACCCGGTTGGCAGTCTCAGTGGTGGTGGTCCAGATTGGGCTGACGACGGCCAGCACGCTGTCTCGGTCCAGATCAGCGACAGGGGTGTCCCCGATCTTCGGATGGGCGTGCTGTTCCAAGGAATTGACCCACTGGTCGGACTGCTTTGCGTTCTTCCACTCATGACGCCGCAGGTCGATGTACTTCTCGGCCGCCTGCCTGAAGGTCAGGCCTTTCCGCTGAGACGCGATCAGGTCGGCACGTTTGCGCTCGCGTTCGGCCACAGGGTCGATGCCGTCCTTGACCTGCTGGCGAGCGGCGGTGGCAGCTTCTCTGGCTGCGGCAAGGCCGACGGATGGGTAGGAGCCCAGACCGACGTCACGTCGCTTGATGCCGATCTTCGTCCGCAGGACCCACGAGGCCGCGCCTGACTCCGTGACCAGCAGGCCCAATCCCGGCGTGCCCCCGACGAAATGAAGGCCGGGCTTCGGGGTTGGTTCGCGCAACCGCCGAACCTCAATGGCTGACAGTTCCTTGGCAAGCTTTGGCATCTCAATATGCTCCATCCAACGCCCCATCATCAGGGCTGAGATTGGATGTTATCGTATGAGATTCGGTGTGGCAATAAACTGTTGATTTATATTGGTATGACCCCCTTGATTGATATGTGGTGATATGGGGTGGAGTTCGATTCCTGCGGTCTCCTTCTCCGCCAGAACCGAAGCCCAAGCAAATCATCCGCTTGGGCTTTTTTTATTTGCATTGCCCGTAGCCCACCACTCAGCCCACCAATTTCAACTTGCCGTATGGCTGCTCGTTGAACGGCCCCGCCTTTTGTGGAGGCTCCAGTCTCTGAGAAGATGGGCGGATTAGCCTGGCGGCCTTTCTGCGCGTCTTGTAGCAGGGCGCCAACTAGCGCGGGGGGGACGTCTGCGCAGCGAGGCAGGGTGCGTTACCGAACAGAGCGGCCAGCGCGAAACTTCCATAGTGCAGCCGGGAGTTTTCCCTAGCGGTACTGCGAGGTTGCCATCATCGAAGCGCAAGATTCCCAGCCACGCGCAGGTTCGCCTGGCGTGCGACTGGAACTCGACCTGCAGCTCCGTTATCTGATTGACGTTCAGGGCGCTGACTTCATTTTTCTGATCGAGGCTGCGAAGACGGCCCGTCAGCGCGTTTCCGGTGAGCAGCTCCTTATCAGTCAGTCGGTGCCGGTCAGCGCAGTCACCGATCCCGTCACCGGCAATCGCAGTCTGCGGTTGCGGGCGTGCTGTGGCGAACTGCTGGTGTCCTATCGGGCCACCATCGACATCGTGCATCACCGCATTGAGCCCTGGATGGTGGAAGAGGTGCGGGTCTGTGACCTGCCCGCTGCGGTCCTGGTCTACCTCTACCCCAGCCGTTACTGCCAGTCCGACCGCTTTGGGGCCCTTGCGATGCGGCAGTTTGCCCACCTGGTGCAGGGCCACACCCGGGTGCAGGCGATCAGCAACTGGGTGGAAAACTGGGTCACGTTCCGGTCGAATTCCTCGGATGGTCACACCTCGGCCCTCGATACCGTGGTGGATCGCGTGGGTGTGTGCCGCGACTTCGCGCATCTGATGATCGCGCTGTGCCGCGCGCTCAGCATTCCTGCCCGTTTTGTGACCGGAACGGATTATGGTTCGGATCCGGCACTGGGCCCGCCGGACTTTCAGGCCTATGTGGAAGTCTATCTCGGCCATCGATGGTATCTGTTCGATCCGACCGGCACGGCAGTGCCGATGGGCTTTGTGCGCCTGGCCACTGGCCGCGATGCAGCCGATGTCTCGTTTGCGACGGTCTTCGGCAATGTCCAGACCGAAGCGCCACGCATCCACGAGACTGCTGTGGCCGATGCCGCAGCCAATCTCGAGTTGCCATGGCGCTCGTCACTGGCACTGTCCAGTGACGACGGGCCCTAGATCCCGTGCCCCGGCCCGCTGCCGGGTCAGCTGACCAGCACCATCTTGTCAACCACCTGATGGACCCCGGCGGCACTCCAGGCAGAGCGCCGGGCCATTTCCCGTTCAGCCCAGCTGTGCACGGTGCCGGTCAAGGTGATGTCCGAGCCGTGCACCTCGACCGAGATGGTCCGCGCGTCCTGCACGGCCCGCCGTTGTAGGGCGGCTTCGATGTCGGCCTTGATGGTCTGTGGCGACATCACGGTCTTCAGCTGGATGTGATCGCTGACCCCCGTCACCCCCATCAGAAAGCGCACGGCATTGACTGCAGCCTGACGCTGGTACTGCCATTCCACGGTTCCCGTCAGGGTGACGGCGCCATTCTCGACCAGCACCTTGATGGTGTCCTTGCCGAGGTAGGTGGTCCACTGCAACACGTTCTGTACGGAGCGGGCAATATCGGCGTCGGTGCGCCGGCTGGAGCCCGGCAGTTGCACATCGATCTCGACCGCCAGCGCCTGCACGCCGGCCACGCGCTGCGCTGCCTGCTCGGCGTGCCATTTTTCGGTAAAACTGGCGACGTGGCCGGCCAGGGTGACCACGCCGTGGTCGACTTCCACGCCGATCTGGGTGGCATTCACGGCGGGCTCCCACTTCAGTTCGGCCAGTACGTCCTGCTGCAGCTGTTGATCAGTTTTCATGTTGGCACTCCGGTGGGTTGAACAAGCCTCGCATGCTGGTCCGCCGGATGCCGGGTGTCCGTGCGCTGGCCTACCCTGGTGTGAGCAGGGCAAGCTGGGCGGCATCGAGGTGGCACCAGCCGCCGGGTTCCAGGCCGAGGCTGTCGAGGGTGAGGCCACCGATCCGGGTGCGTATCAGGGCGGTACAGTGATTGCCGGCGGCCGCCAGCATGCGCTTGACCTGATGGTATTTTCCTTCGGCCAGCACCATCTCGACCTGGTGCGACCCCACCTGGCGGCAGGAGCGGGCCGCGAGGGGAGCCGGTTCATCGTGCAGTTTCACCCCATTCAGCAGCAGTGCGACCAAGGCCGGGGTCACCGCTTCCTGCGTGGTGGCCAGATACACCTTGCTGACGTGATGACGCGGTGATGCCTGGCGGTGGATGAAGGCGCCGTCATCCGACAGCAGCAGCAGGCCCGTGGTGTCGTGGTCGAGCCGCCCGACTGGTTGTACCTCACGCCAGGTCATCTGCTCGGGCAGCAGGGTATGGATGCCCGGGTGATGGCTTGCCTTGCGCGAGCACTCGTAACCTGCGGGCTTGTACAGGGCCAGATAGACCTGGGCCCGCCAGGTCATCGGTTGTCCTTCCACCCGATACTGGTGCGCCTCTGGCCGGACCTTGTGGCGGTAGTCGGTGATGGTTTCGCCATCCATCTCAAGTGCACCGGCTGCGATCATTTCCTGGCACCAGCGGCGGGTGCCGTAGCCTTGCGATTGCAGCAGGCGGTCGAGCGTGAGGGGTTTCGTGGTCGGGGCCGTCATGGTCAGGTTTCGCAGACAGGATGGGGTGGGGTATCCCGCAACAGGACGACGGAAATCATGAACCGTGCCCCCAGCCCTGCGGCACTCGACACCGTCAACGTACCGCCCATGGCCGTGATGATGGCATGGGCAAGCGCCAGACCCAGGCCAGTGCCATCGTGCCGGCGGTTGCTGTTGTCTTCCAGCTGCGTCAGGGGCAGGAAGATGCGTTCCTGATCTTCGCTGGCAATCCCCACACCGGTGTCGTCGACGGTCAGCTTCAGACGGCCCTCGGCCGGATTGCCGGTTTCGAGCCAGTCGGCCGTCAGCAGCACCTGGCCTTCGTGGCAAAACTGCACGGCGTTGTCGAGCAGTTCGTCCAGTGCCTGGATCAGCCGGTTGCCATCGCCCACCAGTACGCCCGGCAGGCGGTCGTCCACCTGCAGTTGCAGGCGCAGGGAACGCTCGCCGATGGTGGCGGCAGCCCGGGCAACGGCACTTTCCAGCAGCGACACCACGTTGAACGGGGCGACATTGGGCGGCAGGTTGCCCTGTTCGAGCGCGGTGTAGTCCAGCAGACGGGTGACCAGACGTCGCAGGTGCTCGGCGCTGGTCTGCATCTGGTGCAGCCAGTCGGCCTGTCGCGTATCCAGGGAACTGCGCTGCAGCAGGTTGGCGAATCCCAGAACACTGGCAAGCGGTGTCTGCAGCGCATGACTGATATTGGCAAGGAAGGTGGTCTTGGCGCGGTTCGCCCCCTTGGCCTCGGCCAGGGCAAGCTCGAGCGCCTGATGGGCATGCACCCGATCGCTGATGTCGAGACGCAGTCCGACACGGTGGCCTGCCGGCGTGATCCGTTCCCGGATGCGCAGCCACCGACCATCACCCAGCGGTTGCACCTCGTCATTGCGGGGCAGCGCATGGTGCGCCAGGCGCTCGGCCAGCCAGTCGGCCTCACGGCCAGCGGCTTCGGGATATTGTCCGTGCGCCAGGCCGTACTGCAGGATGTCTTCGAAGTGGACACCCGGCAGCATCTTCTCCGCTGACAGGGCGTACAGCTCGCGATACCGTTCGTTGCAGTACAGCAGGCGGTCGTGCTGGTCGTAGACGGCGAAGCCTTCGCCGAGGGCGTCGATCGCCGAAGACAGGATGCCCTCTGTGATCGAGGCACTGGCCCTGGCCGCCGACTCGGCCGTGCGGCTGCGCCACAGCAGCCAGGCCGGAATGGCCAGCAGGGCCGTGAAAGCGGCTGCGGCCAACAGCAGCTGGCGCTGCTGTCGAGCGTAGTTGCCCAGCAGGTCGCGCAGGGGCGTCTGTGCTACCAGCACCAAGCTGCTCTCCGGCAGCACCGCATAGCCCACCAGCTGCTCCACACCCTCCGTATCAATTTCGTGGCTGATGCCAGCGCGTGGCATGACCGGCAGGTTGAATGGGGCACCGCGCAGTTGGGTCGGGACCGGTCGGTCGGTTTTTTCACTGGCAAGTACCTGACCATTGCTGCGCGCAAGATGCCAGTCAAGGTCACGCAGGGGGGTCAGACTGCGATCCCCTTGCATCAGGCTGGCGGGCAGCACGGAAACTTCGATCATGCCGTCGAACGTTGCGCCGCGATAGATCGGCCGGGTCAGCTGCAATTGCCATCGCCCCGAAATTGCGCCCACCAATGGGTCACTGATCAATAGCTGGTCGCCGCCGCGTTCCTGATGTCTGCGGAAATCTGGCTGATTGCCGAAATAGCGTCGGTGGCCCGCGCCGTCGAGGTTGTCGTTGCGGTTGGCGTTGAGGTTGGAATAGAGCAGATATCCCGCCCGGTCCAATACCGCCACCTGGAATACCAATTCGCTCATATAAGCCTGGCGCATTTGCACCAGATGCGCAAATTGATCGGGTTGCTCCATCCATTCTTCGCGCAGGTCGATCAGCAGCTCATTTAGTCGCCCAATGCTTGAGCGCGTACTTTCAGCAATCGCCTCGGCCTGGAATCGCATGGTGGATTCGGCGAAGCGCGATTCTTCGGAATACGTCCGTTGCAGCTGGAATGCGACCCCTGCCCAGATGGTGGACAGCAGCAGGCCGAATGCAAGGACGATCTGCCAGCGGTGGCGGAATGCTGCAGGCAGATTGTCGGGCATGGGTGCCGCGCGCGTCAGGGGGCGGTGTGCTGCGTTGTCATTCGGCGCCATTCGGCGCCATCGGTCAAATGGCAGCCGGCCCATGCCGACTGCCATGGCTGGCGCGCTGACATCAGGCAGCGAAATCTTCCTTGGTCTTGCCGGCGGCAATGGCGTCCCGCAACCACTGCGGCTGGCGGCCAAAGCCGGACCAGGTTTGGCCTTGCGGGCCGACAAAACGCACTGCTGAAGCGCCGTCGGCGCGGACCTTGGCCCTGCGACCGCGCTTGCCGCCATTGCCATCCAGTCCAAGATCACGCGCCGTCAGATCAAATTGCACGATCTTGGCCTTGATGTCGTCAATCACGGTCTGCAGTTCATTGCGACGCAGGGATTCAGCCTGTTGTTGCAGCTGTGCAATCTGGGCCTGGATTTCGGCATAAGTCGACATGGTGCGTTACCTCGGTGAAGTCGGGAATTTATGGTCTTATGAGCAGGCGGGCGCAATTGCCGGATGCCCTGGGCTTAAGGCCGCATTTCCTCATACCTGACTGCCGTTGTCAATTACCGCCACTCGCCGCACTGAATTCCCGCTGCTTTTCCCGACAGGTAATGCCTGGAGTATCCGGGCCAATCACCAGCGATAGTCTTCCGGATTAGAAATACTTAATGCGAGATTGATTATGGCCACACCCGATGGGATTGCACGTGGATTGCGGTAACGTGCCGCCCTGCGGGCCGAGGGATGGGCCGCAGGGCAGGATCGCGCCAGTCAGCGCGAGCCGACCAGCACGGGACTTTCGCGGTAAAGCTCAGGGAAAAGCGCTTTCAGACTCTTCAATTTCGGCAGATCGAAATGGCTGATGTAACTGCTTTCCGGATGCAAGGTAAGGTAATCCTGGTGATAGCCCTCGGCCGGGAAAAAGCCCTTGAACGGGGTCAGCTGGGTGGCAATCGCGGCGGGGAACACATGCGCCTTGTCGAGTTGCGCGATGTAGGCGGCGGTCAATTGTCGCTGGGTCTCATCCCGGTAAAACACCGCAGATCGGTACTGCGTTCCTTCATCGGGTCCCTGGCGATTGTGTTCGGTCGGGTTGTGCGCCACCGAGAAATACACCCGCAGCAGGTCGGTGAGGGTTACTTCCGACGGGTCGTACGTGATTTCGACCGATTCGGCATGTCCGGTCAGCCCAGACCCGACAACGCGGTAACTGGCGGTGGCCTTGTCACCGCCGGCATAGCCCGAAACGGCCTGACGGACCCCGCGCACATGCTGGAACACGCCCTGCACCCCCCAGAAGCAGCCGCCGGCCAGGGTCAGGGTTTCGGTGCCAGGCGAACTGCGCAGCGCCGGCGCCTGTACGGCAGCGGGCACGCGCACGGCCGGCGCTTCCGCCAGCTGCGACCAGGCGTCGCAGGCCGTCAGCATCAGCAGCGCGGCGAGACCACCCAGGCGGCGCAGGTGCAACCAGGGCGCGTTCATGCGGTGGCTCCCGGCTGGAAGGTCAGGGCGAGGCCGTTGATGCAGTACCGCAGTCCTGTGGGTTTCGGGCCATCCTCGAACACATGACCCTGGTGACCGCCACAGCGGCGGCAGTGCACCTCCACCCGAACCATGCCCAGACTGGTGTCTTCCCGACGGGTGATGGCACCCGGCAGGGGCTTCCAGAAGCTCGGCCATCCGGTGTGGCTGTCGAATTTGGTCTCTGAGGAAAACAGCGGCAGGGCGCATCCGGCGCAGGCAAATCGTCCGGCGCGATGTTCTTCCAGCAGCGGGCTGGTGAACGGGCGCTCGGTGTCTTCCTCGCGCAGTACGCGGTAGGCCGGCCCGGGCAGCAGCTTGCGCCATTCGGCATCGCTGTGGGTGACTTCGAAGGTCTCAGGGGCCGACCAGGCTGGCCGGAAGATGCTGAGGGGCAACAGGGCAGCCAGCAGTCGGCTGAGGCCCAGAAAGGTTCGTCGTTGCATGTGAAAGCTCCAAGGACAGGGGGTGACGGAAAGGGGTAACGCCAATCTGGCGGGTAACGGCGGCAGTCGGCAGCACTGCCCTCACGGAGAAGTCGTCGCGGCACCCGGCGGATTCCTTACAATACGGGCAGTCACGACCAGTGCGCCAACCAGGCCATTCCCCCGCGTTGCATGGGGAGCGAGGCCGGTGCGGCCGCCCCGGCCGCGGCTGGCAGGAGCCAGCATAGGCTCCGTCTGACCGTCGCACCTTGCAAGGAGGAGTACTGGCATGGCATCCCGCACTGGCGTAAACGACCCTGATCTTGATCGCCGTTCCGCAAATTTCGTTCCCCTGTCGCCGCTCAGCTTCCTGCGACGCACCGCCGCGCTGTATCCCACCAGGCCCGCGATCGTGCACGGCTCTCGCTGTCTGACCTGGGGGGAGGTGTCGCAGCGGGTGGCCCGTCTGGCCTCGGCACTGGTGGCACGCGGTGTGCAGGCGGGCGATACCGTTGCCGTGATGCTGCCCAACGTGCCGGCGATGGTGGAGGCGCACTTTGCGGTTCCGCTGTGCGGCGCCGTGCTCAACACGCTGAACATCCGGCTCGATGCGGCATCGATTGCCTTCATGCTGGAACATGGCCGCGCGCGGGTATTGCTGACCGACCGCGAATTCAGCGCCGTGATCGGCCCGGCCATTGCGATGCTGGGAGACGCCGCCCCGCTGGTGGTGGATGTTGACGATCCGGCCTGTTTGATTGGTGCTGCCATCGGTCAGGTGGAATATGAAGACCTGCTGGCGCAGGGTGATCCGGCGTATGCCGGCAGCTTGCCGGCCGATGAATGGGATGCCATCTCGCTCAATTACACCTCTGGCACCACGGGTGATCCGAAAGGGGTGGTTACCCACCATCGCGGCGCCTATCTGAATGCCGTCGCCAACATTGTCGATTGGGGCATGCCGCGGCACGCCACCTATCTTTGGACCTTGCCGATGTTTCATTGCAACGGCTGGTGTTTTCCCTGGACGCTGGCCGCCCTCGCGGGCGTCAACGTCTGCCTGCGCAAGGTGGATCCGGCCGAAATCTTCCGGCTGATCCAGCAGCATCGGGTGACCCACTTCTGCGGGGCACCGATCGTGCACGGTATGCTGATCAATGCTGTCGGCACGCTGGCAGGTGGCTTTGGCCATCCGGTCGAAGCGCTGATTGCCGGTGCCGCACCGCCCGCCGCGATCATCGAGGGCATGGAGCGACTGGGCGTGCGCATCACCCACGTGTACGGCCTGACCGAAACCTATGGTCCTGCAGCCGTCTGTGCCCGGCAGGATGACTGGGAACTCCTGCCGATCCAGGAACGTGCGCGGCTGAACGGCCGACAGGGCGTGCCCAACCTGATGCAGGAGGCGGTGGCCGTGCTCGATCCCGAAACCCTTCAACCCGTGCCCGCTGACGGAGAAACGATTGGCGAGATCATGTTCCGCGGCAACATCGTGATGAAGGGGTACCTGCGCAATCCAGCCGCCACCGAAGCATGTTTCCGTGGCGGCTGGTTCCGCACCGGCGATCTGGCGGTGACCGAGCCGGACGGCTACATCAAGATTCGTGACCGCAGCAAGGACATCATCATTTCCGGGGGAGAAAACATCTCCTCGGTCGAAGTCGAGGATGTGCTGTTCCGCCATCCGGATGTGTTGCTGGCGGCCGTGGTCGCCATGCCGGATGTGCGCTGGGGCGAGGTGCCCTGCGCGTTCATTGAACTGCGTGATGGCGTGGTCGGCGATGCCGATGCGATCATCGAGCACTGTCGTGCCCATCTTGCCCGCTTCAAAGTACCCCGTCGCATTGTCTTTGCACCGCTGCCGAAAACGGCGACGGGCAAGATCCAGAAATTTGTCCTGCGTTCCCAACTGAAATCCTCGGAGGCCCTCCAGTGACCCAGACCCCCTCATCCTCTTCTGCCGTGCCGGCCGGCCGGACCCTCATGCAGCGCGTGCGGCGCACCCTGCTGATGTTTGCCGTGGCGTCCCTGCTGCTGCTGGTCGGCTATACCTGGGCGTCGCTGCATGTGTCCTATTCGGACGGGGAGCGCGCCGGCGTACTGCAGAAAATTTCGCACAAGGGCTGGCTGTGCAAGACCTGGGAAGGGGAACTGTTGCTGACCCCGCTGGCCGGCACGGTACCGGAAAAATTCGCCTTCACGGTGCCCTCGGCGGCCGTCGCCCAAAACATGAATACCCTGCTGGGACACCGGGTGGTCGTGACCTATGAACAGCATCGGGGCGTGCCGACCACCTGCTTTGGCGAGACCGAATATTTTGTTCAGGGTGTGCGCGACAACGGAACGCCCTGAGCCGTCCCAGCCACTGGAGTGGCGGCAACCGGTGGCTGCGGCCAGGGGGCATTTTCCTGCACGATCTGCGCATTCATCGCGGCGGCCACCCCCACCCAAAGCAGATACGGCAGCAGCAATGGCACCACCAGTCGGTCGAGCTGACGCAAGCCCAGCAGCAGGGCCAGCACCGACAGCCAGAGCGGGATCACTTCCCAGACCGCCCAGTCGGGCCGGTGCAGGGCGAAGAACAGCACGCTCCACATCACGTTGAGGATGGCGTTGACGGCGAACAGCACCACCACGCGCCGTCTGGCGTCGACCGTGTCGGCGGCGTCCCAGCAGCGCACGGCGGCGATCGCACAGGCCGTGAAGATCGCGGTCCAGATCGGACCAAACGCGGCGTCGGGTGGCTTCCACTCCGGCAGCCGCAAGGCGCGATACCAGGGACCCAGATCGGTGGCGAGGCCAGCGGCTGCCGCCACGAGAATGGCCAGGATGGCAACCGTCAGGACCGGAGGACGCAGCCGCAGGGCGCTCATCCTTTCGGCCAGAGCCCGCGGGCAAGCCCGGCTGCCGCGAGGAACAGCAGGCCCTGCAGTCCGAACACCAGTCCATACGCGAGGCCAGGGTCCTGCCACCAGAAGCGCGCCAGATCAGACAGGCCGGTGCCGGTCACGCCCCCTGCCGCAAAGGCCAGGGCCTGCGCAGCCCCCCACAGCCCCATCCGGACCCCTTCGCGGCGCCTGGCGCCCTGCGAGACCATCTGCATCATGGCGGCAATCGCCGAGACGGCGAAGCAGCCATTGGCGACGCCCAGGATGAACACCACCGGCGGCAGCGACCAGCCCAGGTGCAGGATGGCCGACAGCCCCAGCAATCCCAGCAGGGCCGCCGAACCCACGCACCCTGCCAGCGTGGATACGCGTGGCGAAAAAACCTCTCGGGTGACCTGCCAGAGCCCGCTCGCGGCCACCAGCAGCATGCCCAGCAGCGCACCGCCATGCTGGTAGGAAGACAGCCGGGTCGACGCACCGGGTGAATATCCGTACACGGCACCGGCAAAGGGGTCGAGCAGGAGTTCCTGGGCACTGTAGGCCAGCATGGCCAGAAACACGAAGCTGGCAAAACGGCGGGCCTGCGGTTCGGCCCACACTTCGCGCAGGGCGGCGCCGAAGTCCGGTGCCGGGTCGTCCGCTGCTGTCTCAGGCCGACCGGTCGGCCGCACCGCCGGGGCACGCCGCGGCTCGATGCCGAGTACGGCCAGCAGGGTGGTGAACAGGGCGATGGCAGAAACGCTGGCGACCACGGCAAGCGTGCGGGTGGGGCTGTAAGGGTCGAGCATCCGTCCGGCGATGGCGGTGGTCAGCACGAACCCGACAATCATCATGATCCAGGCCATGGTGGCCGCTGCCGGCCGCCGGCTGGGCGCGGTTTCCTGGGCCAGCAGCACAAGCAGGTTGGTACCGGCGCAGCCGACACCGGCGCCGATCAGGCTGTAGTCGACCATGGCCAGCAACACCCCTGCCAGGGGGTGTCGTGCCATGACGGCGGTGGCAACGGCGGCCCCGATGGCACCGAGCGCGAGGGCGAATACCCCGCCGACCACCCAGGGGGTCCGTCGCCCTCCCTGATCGGAGCCATGACCCAAGCGGGGCCGGATCACCTGGATCAGGTAATGCCAGGCAATCAGCAGCCCTGGAATGAGGGCTGGCAGGCCCATTTCCAGCACCATGATGCGATTGAGGGCTCCGGTGGCCAGTACCACCACCGCGCCCAGCGACGCCTGCACCAGTCCGAGGCGGGCAATGCCAAGCCAGCCGAGGCCTGCGGTGGCCGGTGCGAGGCCCAGCGATACGGGCTCGTCGGATGGATTGGCGGAAGACAGGGGGACAGCGCTCATGACAGGCTCACAGAAAAGGGCAGGCCGCTGCTGTTCACGGCAGGTTTCCAGCGATGGGCAGGGAGGACAGGGCAAAAGCGGTCACCAGCATGCCCAGCACGTAGAGAGTCACGCCGGTACCCTGGTACCAGGGGGCCAGCGCCCTGGGATGACGCAGCCATTGCGCCATCAACACCAGTTGGCTGGCGAGCAGCAGGGCAACCGCCAGGGCATGCTGCTCTCGCTGCCAGTGGGCGAGCAGCGCGATCACCGCTAGCTGTGGCAGCGCCATCACCAGGCAGGCACAGCGCGCTGCCCAGTGCGTGCCTAGCTGGACGGGCAGGCTGCGTACGCCGTGCAGGCGGTCGCCTTCCAGCGACTTGAAATCATTCAGGGTCATGATGCCGTGTGCCCCGGCGCTGTAGAGCAAGGCAACGGTCACCGCCGGCATGGACGGATGCCCGCTGGCGCTGACCAGGGCAGCACCGGTGATCCATGGCAGGCCTTCGTAGCAGAGCCCGCAGGCCGTATTGCCCCACCAGCCGTTCTGTTTCAGGCGCACCGGTGGCGCGCTGTACAGCCAGGCAAGCACGAGCCCGAGCGTGGTGGCGGCCAGTCCCCAGCGGCCAAGCCCTTGCGCCACCAGCAGGGACAGCAGGGTCCACAGGATGCCCAGCCAGAATCCCCAGGTTCCCGGAATGCGTCCCGACGGAATGGGTCGTCGTGGCTCGTTCACGGCGTCGACGTCCCGGTCGTACCAGTCGTTTACCACCTGGCTGGTGGCGCACACCAGGGGGCCGGTCAGCAGCACGCCAACGAGCAGGATGCCGGCATGCCCGCTCAGGGGCGCTGGGCTCGAGGCAACCCCACAGCCGAATGCCCACATGGGCGGGAACCAGGTGATGGGCTTCAGCAGTTCCAGCAGGGCAGTGGGGCGGGGCAGGTCCATGAGCCCACCTTACGCCTGACAGTACAGACCGTCAATAAAGGCTGACAGTCGGGCCGGTGTGGCGGCAGGCAACCCGCCGATGCTTAGCCAGCACGCTCGCTTTCGGCGTCCGGCGTGGCCGGAAGGTCGCCCAGACCATAGCGGTGCAGCTTGACGTAAAGGCTTTGGCGCGACAGTCCGAGCATCTCGGCTGCCGAGGCGCGGTTGTCACCGGTCAGTGTCAGGGCCGATTCGATGCACATGCGTTCGATCACGTCGGTGGTTTCGCGCACCAGATCCTTCAGCGGAACGCGTCCGATCAGGTCGGTGAGCTGATCCAGCGAACGCGGCAGTTCCGGGGTGCGGCCATCGCGCGGGCGCAGCCGGGCCTGCATCGGCCGAATCGAGAAGCCCATCCAGTTCTTGTCATGGTCTGGCGTGCTGGTGGCAGAAATTTCAACCTCGGTGCTCGAACCATACTCCCCGCGGATCGACGAGCTGAACAGGCGCACGGTACCGTGTTCGCGCAGGCTGTTCAGCAGTAGCGGGAAGTCGACGCCAGGACGGCCCAGCCAGCGGCCAAGCTCTTCACCGCGCACCTGTTCCTCAGAGGCGACCTCGGCCAGATCGAGGAAGGCCAGGTTGGCACTGCGGATCTGTCCCTGGGTGTTGGTGACCACAAAGCCGTCCGGCAACTGCTGGATCATGCTGAGCGAGCGGTCCAGATCTTCTTCCTGACTGGACGGCTTGCCCTCGCGCGGCACGATGCGGATCAGCAGGTGGGCCGCGTGTTCCTGGCGGAACAGGGTGGCGTTGACCGTCACGCGTCCACCGTTACTCAACAGGGCGTCAACCGGATCTGCCCGGCCCGCTGCCCGCACGGTGGCGAGCAGCGATTCCACCGCTGCCGCACTGGATTCGTGCAGGCCTTCCGGAAAGGTGCGTCCTACCAGGCGTCGTTGTCCGGGGCCCATCAGCTCCGCTGCAGCTGGATTGACCTCGATGATCTTCTGGCTGGCCGCCTCGCAGATCACCACGGCTTCGCTGCACAGCTGAAACAGCAGGCGGTAGCGGGTCTCCGACTGGCGCAGGCGGGCGTACTGGCGCTCCATGCTTTGTTGCGCCTGCAGCAGGCTTTGCTGCAGGGCAGCCATGGGGCGAAGGTCGCGGCCGAGAAACAGCAGCCGACCTTCGTGGCCGAGCGAGGCGCAGGCATACAGCACCGGAACATCGTCATGGCGTGGCAGGGGGTGGTTGATCTGCCGCCAGCCGGTCAGGGGATGGCTTGCCCCGGAGGCCAGCAGGGACTCGATCTTGTCGACGGACTCGGCCGTCACGCATGCCGTGAGCGGTAACCCGATCCAGCGTTCTGCGGCGTCGAGATGACGCAGTTCGTTGCTGCTGGCGACGTCGCACACGGTTCCGGTGGCATCCACCACCACGGCGATGTCGGCCGCAGCGGCGATGATGATGGCAGTCAGGTCGGCATCAAGTCCCCTTAAGCTGGATCTGGGGTTGACAAACGGTCTTACCGTCTCGCGGGAAAGATTTCCGTCCATATTCTGCACTTCCTAGTGAGGATTCACGGTGATGCCATGATCATCCCCGGCTTTCTGCCAGCAGTCCGACCAGGCGACAGGCCTGTTCGACTGCGTGGCTGGCATCACTGCCAAAGGCGTCACCGCCACAGCAGGTAAGCCATTCGGGATGTTTGGCAAAGACGGGACCGCCCACCAGAATGCCCACCCGGCGGTTGCGCGAGTGGCGGTGGATCTGACGGATGGTCTCGGACAGTTGTTGCAGGTTGCGTTCACTGCCCAGCGAAAGCCCGACCACGTCGAACCATTCGCTGCGCAGGATCGCGCTGATCTCGTGACAACCGAGGTTGAATTCTGAATCGACGTTCCAGCCCCGGTGGCGGAATACTTCAGCCACCACCGAACTGCCAAAGGAGTGACTTTCGCCAGGGGTTGGCAGCAGCAGGATGCGGCGTGACGAGGAAAGCCCGGCCGCTTCATGCTGATGATCCTGCGCGAACTCGCGCAGGGAGGCCTGCAGCACGCCCATGGCGATGGCAACCCGGACAAAGTCCAGCGTGTCGCGGCCCCAGCGGTCGCCCAGTGCGCCCGCGGCACCACCCAAAATCTGGATGTAGACCTGTTCGATCGGCAGTCCCCACAACAGGGCCTGGTCAAGACATTCGCGCACGCCGGTCCGGTCCTGCTCAACGGCACAATCCGCAGTCGATTCGACGCATCCCAGGATGTCGACGGCCGAAACCGGCCAAGCAAGCAACCCGCCTGCGCCGTCGCCGCCGAGGGGAACGGCATGGGCCAGCAACAGGCGCGGAATGATGTCGCGCTGGATGGTGCTGCGAAGGTTGCGCTGTGCCGACGTGCGCGCTGCGACATCCGCGCGGAGCGGGCCAGGTGCTCGATTCGAGCTTCTTGGCCACAACACGGTGATCGCATCGTACTGGCGTTGGCGTACACGTCTGCTGACACTGTCCTCATCCGAAGAAGCCATTCCCTTTACCTCCCTGGTGCAAGTTGACACTCTATGGTGATCTAACCGCGTGCCTATTCTGGCATTTCGGCCATTGTGTTCTGTCTAGAACAAAATAACCAGCCCTTTGCACAAATAAAAAGCCCGGCCTGACAGGCGGCGTGTCAATTGTTGTTGACAACTCAATATGTCAGGCATAGATTGGATCAACGAGAGCATCACGGGCAGGGGCAGCCATGCAGGACAAAGCGTTTCAGGCGGATTTTCAGTCATGGCCACGGGTGACCTGTGATGCGGGGCGGGAGGGTTTAACGGTGTCCCGCCGCCGCATCGGTCCTGCGACAAACCGGTCGCGCGCGCCCCTGTATACCCCGCAGCAACGTGTCCGCCGCGATGCCACGCGCTGGACGCTGGTGCAGGGCGTGCTGGCACCCATCCAGTTTCTGGCCTTTCTCGTCAGTCTTGCCCTGATCGTGCGCTTTTTTGTCACGGGCCAGGGCGAAGCGATCGCCACCGCCTCCGTGCTGGTCAAGACCTTCCTGCTGTTCACCATCATGGTGACGGGCGCGATCTGGGAAAAGGTGGTGTTCGGCCGCTGGCTGTTCGCCCCGGCGTTCTTCTGGGAAGACGTGGTCAGCATGGGGGTGATCGCCCTGCATGTCCTTTATGTTTGGAACTGGTACGGCAACCACCAGACGGCGACAACCGGCTTTTTGATTGCCCTGCTGGCCTACGGCACCTACGTGGTCAACGCTGCCCAGTTCCTGCTCAAGCTGCGCGCGGCACGACGGCAGGCTGCCGATACCACTGCAACGGGCGAGGCTGGTGGCACGGCAACGACCGACTCCTGGCCGATTGACCGGCCGTCTGGCGAAATGGCGGTGGCAACATGAATGCCCCCATGACTCCCGGGCTTGCCGGCGCGGACTGCCGGACAAACGCCACGTCGCCGTCCCTGCCGGTACTGCGCGAGCGTGGCCAGCGCGAGGTGTTCTGCGGGCTGACCGGCATCGTCTGGCTGCATCGCAAGATTCAGGACGCCTTCTTTCTGGTGGTGGGCTCGCGCACCTGTGCCCACCTGATCCAGTCGGCTGCCGGCGTGATGATCTTTGCCGAGCCCCGTTTCGGCACCGCCATCATCGATGAGCGGGATCTGGCCGGGCTGGCTGACGCCAACGACGAGCTAGACCGGGTGGTTGGACAACTGCTTGAGCGTCGCCCCAACATCCGCACCCTGTTCCTGGTCGGGTCCTGTCCTTCGGAAGTGATCAAGCTGGACCTGAGCCGCGCGGCGCAGCGGCTGAGCGCTCGCTGGGGTCCGCGGACGCGGGTGTTCAGCTATTCCGGCAGTGGCATTGAAACCACGTTCACACAGGGCGAGGATGCCTGCCTGGCGGCATGGATTCCGGAACTGCCCGTCACCGGCCAGGGTGTCGGGGGCGCTGCCACGCGCCTGCTGGTGGTTGGTAGCCTGCCCGACATCGTGGAAGAACAGTTCCTGCGGCTGTTTGCGGCGATGGGCCTGGACGATGTGGCGTTTTTTCCGCCGCGTAACAGCATGAACCTGCCAAGCGTCGGCCCGAACACCCGTTTCCTGCTGGCACAGCCTTTCCTTGCCGAGACTGCCCGCCTGCTCGAAGCCCGAGGCGCCCGGCGTATCGCTGCGCCCTTTCCGTTCGGCGCCGAAGGCACGTCGGCCTGGCTCGCGGCGGCAGCCGAGGCGTTTGGCGTGGACCCTGACCTGTGCACCCGCGTGTGCGCCCCGGCCCGTGCCCGCGCCGAGCGGGCGTTGGCTGCCATCCGTCCGGAACTGGAAGGACGGCGGATCTTCTTCTTTCCCGACTCGCAACTCGAAATCCCCTTGGCGCGTTTTCTGGCGCGCGAGCTGGGCATGGTGTTGACGGAGGTCGGCACGCCATACCTGCACCGTCAGCACCTCGCCGAAGAACTGGCGTGGCTGCCAGACGCGGTGCAGCTGAGCGAAGGGGGCGACGTCGAGCGGCAATTGGACCGGTGCCGGCAGGCCCGGCCGGATCTGGTGGTGTGCGGACTGGGGCTTGCCAATCCGCTGGAGGACGCCGGCATCACCACCAAGTGGTCGATCGAACTGGTGTTCAGCCCGGTGCATGGTTTTGAGCAGGCCGCCGATCTGGCCGAGCTGTTTGCCCGGCCCCTGCGGCGGCGTCAGCGTCTGGTGCTGCCAGGGACGACGGCGGTGTCGACACCATCGGCTGCCGCCATCGCCGGGCAGCCGGCATGAAGCTGACCGTCTGGACCTACGAAGGTCCGCCGCATGTCGGCGCCATGCGCGTGGTCACTGGCATGTCGAAGGTGCACTACGTGCTGCATGCCCCGCAGGGCGATACCTACGCCGATCTGCTCTTCACGATGATCGAGCGGCGGCGCGCCCGTCCGCCGGTGACCTACACCACGTTCCAGGCCCGGGATCTTGGCAGTGACACTGCCGACCTGTTCAAGAATGCGGTGCGCGAGGCCTGGGAGCGGTTTCAGCCGGAGGCGCTGCTGGTGGGGGCTTCCTGTACGGCGGAACTGATCCAGGATGATCCGGGTGGTCTGGCACTGGCGCTGGAGTTGCCGATTCCGGTGATCGCGCTGGAACTGCCGTCCTACCAGAAAAAGGAAAACTGGGGCGCTGCGGAAACGCTGTATCGCCTCGTGCGGGGCTGCATTCCGGCCGATCGCCAGCGGGCCGGACGCGCCGGACGGGATGCACGCCGGGCCGAGGCACAGGCAGCAGACACGTCAGCCGGTGTGGCAGCGCGACGGCCGCGGTGCAACCTGCTCGGACCGTGCGGTCTTGGCTATCGCCACCGTGACGACGTGATCGAAATCACCCGTCTGCTTGCGCAGTTGGGCATTGATGTGGCCGTGGTGGCGCCCGCCGGTTCCTGTCCGGCCGAATTGGCGACCCTGCCGGACGCCGACTTCAATGTGGTGTTGTATCCCGAAATCGCCGATACCGTTGCAACCTGGCTGGAGCGCACCTTTGGCCAGCCGCGCACCCAGGTGGTACCGATCGGCGTGGCCGCCACGCGGGATTTCGTGCGGGAGGTCGCTGCCCTGGCCAACGTCGATGCCACGCCAGTGCTCGCTCACGATGCATCCCGTCTGCCCTGGTATTCCCGGTCGGTCGACTCGGGCTATCTCACCGGCAAGCGTGTCTTCGTGTTCGGCGATGCCAGCCATGTGATGGCAGCGGCGCGGATTGCCCGCGACGAAATCGGATTCACGGTGGTGGGCATGGGTACCTATTCCCGCGAATTTGCCCGACCGCTGCGCGCCCTGGCCGAGTCGTATGGTCTGGAAGCCCTGATCACCGATGACTATCTCGAGGTGGAGGCTCAGGTCGAAGCCCTGCGGCCAGATCTCGTGCTGGGCACGCAGATGGAGCGTCATATCGCAAAACGGCTGGGACTGCCGTGCGCGGTGATTTCCGCCCCGGTGCACGTGCAGGATTTTCCGGCGCGCTACGCCCCGCAGATGGGCTACGAAGGCGCCAACGTGATCTTTGATACGTGGGTACAGCCGCTGATGATGGGGCTGGAAGAGCATCTGCTGCACATGTTCCGCGAGGATTTCGAGTTCCATCCCGATGTGCCGGCCTCGCATCTGGGGGCCCGGGTGGCAGCCACCGCAGGGGGCGACCTGGACAGCGCGACCGTGAGCTCTACTGTCGCGACACCAGATCAGACCGTCACCGCCGCAACTCCGGATGAGACCGTCACCGCCGCGACACAAGACGAGACCGTCACCGCCGCGACACCCGATGGGACAGTCGCCGCGGCGCGGACGGTACCGACAACGGCGCCGGCCGCCTGGGCAGCCGATGCCGAGCGCGAACTGGGACGCATTCCATTTTTCGTGCGCGGTCGCGCCCGACGAAACACCGAGCGGTTTGCCGCCGAGCGTGGCGTACCGGTGATCACCGTGGAGACCCTGTATGAAGCCAAAGCACACTTCAGCCGCTGAATCTGGTGCCCAGCAAGGTCGTCCGCTGCGCGTGGTGATCGTCACCCTCGACCATCACCTGAGCGCAGCCTGTGCCAGCGTGCAGAAACGGCTCGCCCCCGAAATTCCCGGGTTGCAGCTGGAGATGCATGCCGCAGCTGACTGGGAGCATCCGCTGGCGCTGGCGGCCTGCACGGAAGCGATTGCTGGCGCCGACCTGCTGTTCGTCTCGATGCTGTTTCTGGATGACCAAATCCGTACCATCAAGCCGCTGCTCGAGGCACGGCGGGACACCATCCTGGGGCTGCTGTGCTGCATGAGTGCCGGTGAACTCGTCCGGCTGACCCGGCTGGACCGGCTCGACATGAGTGCGCCCGACACCCCGGCGATGGCCTTCCTGAAAAAGCTGCGCGGAGCCGGCAAACAGCAGGTGGGCGGCGCCCGACAGATGACCATGCTGCGGCGCTTGCCGCAGATCCTGCGCTTCATTCCAGGCACCGCCCAAGACCTGCGCAGCTACTTCCAGGGCATGCAGTACTGGCTGTCCGGTTCGGAAGACAATCTGCTCAACCTGGTACGCATGCTGGTCGAGCGCTATGTGCCGGCGACCGCCTTGCTCACCCCGGTGAAGGCCGAAGCCCCCCGGGAATATCCGGAGGTGGGCCTGTACCACCCTCGGTTGCCACAGCGTCTGACCACCTCGATGGAAGATCTGCCACTGCCGCCGGGCTTGGCCGGCCTGGCCATGAAGGGCCGGGTGGGGGTATTGGTCCTGCGCTCGTATGTGCTGGCAGGGGACTCCGCCCATTACGATGGCGTGATCATGGCCCTCGAGGCGCGTGGCCTGCAGGCGGTACCAATGTTTGCCAGTGGTCTGGATGCCCGTCCGGCGATCGAGAAATTCCTCTTCGATGCGCAGGGCCACAGCACGGTCGATGCGTTTCTATCGTTGACCGGTTTTTCGCTGGTTGGCGGACCGGCGTACAACGATTCCGCTGCCGCGCACGACATTCTGGCGCGGCTCGATGTGCCCTACCTGGCAGCACACCCCCTCGAATTCCAGTCGCTGGATCAATGGGAGGGTTCCGGCCGTGGCCTGACGCCGGTTGAGTCGACCATCATGGTGGCCATTCCCGAACTGGACGGATGCACAGGGCCGATGGTCTATGGCGGCCGTCGTGAGCGGGTAGATGACACCAAGCCGACCATGCAGGTGCATGGCGAGCGCGCAGCGATGCTGGCAGCGCGCCTGCTGCGGCTGGTACGGCTGCGCCGTACGCCCGCCGCCCAGCGTCGCCTGGCCATCGTGATCTTCAATTTCCCGCCGAACTCCGGCGGCGTGGGTACCGCACAGAACCTCGCGGTGTTTGCGTCGCTCTACAACACCCTGCTTGGTCTGAAGGCCGCTGGCTACCAGGTCGAGGTACCGGCCAGTGTGGACGACCTGCGGGATCGCATCCTGCACGGCAATGCCGCCCAGCATGGCACCGAAGCCAATGTGCACACGCGTATCCCGGTGGGTGATCATGTGCGGCGCGAGCCCCACCTGAAACAGATCGAGGGGCAGTGGGGTGCCGCACCGGGACGCCAGCTCAGCGACGGCAGTTCGCTGTTTGTCCTGGGCGAGCGCTTTGGCGATGTCTTCATCGGCATCCAGCCTGCGATCGGCTACGAGGGCGATCCCATGCGCCTGCTCTTTGAGGGCGGCTTCGCGCCGACCCATGCGTTCTCGGCGTTCTATCGCTGGCTGCGGGAAGACTTCAACGCCCATGCCTGCGTGCATTTCGGCACGCACGGCGCCCTGGAATTCATGCCCGGCAAACAGACGGGGCTGTCTGACGCCTGCTGGCCAGACCGTCTGATCGGCGACCTGCCCCACATTTATCTGTATGCCGGCAACAATCCTTCCGAGGGCAGCATTGCCAAGCGACGCAGTGCGGCCACGCTGATCAGCTACCTGACGCCACCGGTAGCACGGGCCGGGCTCTATCGCGGGCTGGTCGACCTGAAGGAGAGCCTGCAACGCGAGCGTGCCCTGCCGGTGGAAGCGCACCTCGAACGTGCGGATCTGGCAGCACTGATCGCGGAACAGGCCGACACGCTGGACCTGTCCACGGCCGATGGCCTGCAGAAACTCTGGGAAACCGTGCTGGAAGTCGAGCTGACCCTGATCCCCACCGGCCTGCACGTGATGGGCGAAACAGCAGCGCTGCAGGAACGGGCCGAGCTGCTGGCCGCCATGGCCGAGTCCAGCCACGGTGCGCCCTTGCCGTACGACGTGGCGCAGCGGCTTGCAGAGGGCGCGACACCGAAAGTGGCGGCCGCCGGTCAGGCAGACCTGCTGCCAGTTCTCGAACGGCTGGCACCAGCCGCCGCGCTGCTCGCGCAGGATCACGAACTGCCTGCCCTGCTGCATGCCCTCGATGCCGGCTACATCCGGCCAGCACCCGGTGGCGATGTGCTGCGCACGGCCGATGTCCTGCCGAGCGGCCGCAACATGCACGGCTTCGATCCGTTCCGCATTCCAACCGCTTTCGCGCTGCACGATGGTGCCCGCCAGGCACAGCGTCTGCTCGACCGGCATGTCGAGCAGGGCAATGCCTACCCGCGCTCCATTGCCCTGGTGCTGTGGGGAACCGATACCCTGAAAACCGAGGGCAGTCCGATCGGACTCGCGCTGGCCCTGATGGGGGCACGGCCGCGCTTCGATGCCTACGGGCGGCTGTGCGGTGCGGTGGTGATGGATCTGGTGGAACTCGGGCGGCCGCGTGTCGACGTGGTGGTGACCCTGTCAGGCATCTTCCGTGACCTGCTGCCGCTGCAGACCAAGCTGCTTGCCCAGGCTGCCCTGGCCTGCGCGCAGGCCGATGAACCCGCCACCCATAACCCGATCCGCGCCAATGCGTTGAGCGCCATGGCCGAGCAGGGATGCTCGCTCGAGGATGCCGCCCTGCGGGTGTTCAGCAATGCCGATGGGGCCTACGGCGCCAATGTGGGCAACCTCGTGTACAGCTCGGAGTGGGAAGACGGTGACGAGATTGCCGACACCTACACGGCGCGCAAGTGTTTTGCCTATGGCACCGACGGCAAGCCGGTAGCCCAAGCGGCCCTGCTGCAGAAAGCCCTGTCCGGT
Organism: uncultured Ferrovum sp.; assembly: GCA_903863375.1. Lineage (GTDB taxonomy): Bacteria > Pseudomonadota > Gammaproteobacteria > Burkholderiales > Ferrovaceae > CAIVHB01. Next base: position 26,316 of record CAIPBT010000072.1, on the reverse strand, counting down.
GTCGACCTGGCGTACCAGAACCTCGACTCGATGGAACTGGGCGTGACCAGCATCGACTATTACTTTGATACTTTGGGCGGCATCAGCAAGGCCGTCGAAAAGGCCCGCGGCGAGAGCCTGCCGGTCTACATCGGCGACCAGACCGTCGGTGAAGGGCGGGTTCGCACCCTGTCCGAACAGGTGGCCCTCGAGGCACGCACCCGCATGCTCAATCCCAAGTGGTACGAAGGCATGCTGTCACACGGCTATGAAGGCGTGCGGCAGATCGAACAGCACGTTGCCAACACCCTCGGCTGGTCGGCGACCACCGGCCAGGTTGAACCCTGGGTTTACCAGCGCCTCAGCGAGACCTTCGTGCTGGACCAGGAGATGCGCAACCGGCTGGCGGAGCTCAATCCGGCGGCCTCGGCGAAGCTCGCCAACCGGCTGCTGGAAGCTCAGCAACGCAATTACTGGCAGCCGGACGACAGCGTCCTGGAAGCCCTGCAGAACGCCAGCGACGAGCTGGAGGACCGTCTGGAGGGCGTTTTCGAGGGGGTGGCGCACGCCGCCGCTGCCTGACGGCAGCCGCCAGACAAGAGACATGCACGACAACGCAGCCCCGCCTTTCCCAAACAACAACAAGCCACACGCAGCACAACAAGCAGCACACAGGAGAGCACCATGATGGAGGTCACCAAGGTCCCGGTCGGGGCCATTTCCCGCAATGGCGCGCGCACGCGCCAGGACGGGGAAGGCAGCGTACAGGTCCACCAGAATCCGGATGACCTGATCACCGGTGCCAAGGTCTTTGCCGTCTACGGCAAGGGCGGGATTGGCAAGAGCACCACCTCGTCCAACCTGTCGGTGGCGTTTTCCAAGCTGGGAAAGCGGGTGCTGCAAATTGGTTGTGACCCGAAACATGATTCCACCTTCACCCTGACCAAATGTCTGGTGCCCACCGTGATCGACGTGCTCGAGACGGTGGAATTCCACACCGAGGAATTGCGCCCGGAAGACTACGTGTATCAGGGCTACAACGGCGTGATGTGCGTCGAGGCGGGCGGTCCGCCGGCGGGCACCGGCTGCGGTGGCTATGTGGTTGGCCAGACCGTGAAACTGCTCAAGGAACACCATCTGCTGGAAGACACCGATGTGGTGATCTTCGACGTGCTGGGCGATGTGGTGTGCGGCGGCTTTGCCGCACCGCTGCAGCATGCCGACCGGGCTCTGGTGGTCACAGCCAATGACTTCGACTCGATCTTTGCGATGAACCGCATCGTGGCCGCGATCCAGGCAAAGAGCCGCAATTACAAGGTACGGCTGGGCGGCGTGATTGCCAACCGTAGCCGGACCACCGAGCAGATCGACCGTTTCAACGCCGTGGCCGGCTTGCAGACCATGGCGCGTTTCGATGACCTGGACGTGATCCGCCGCAGCCGCCTGAAGAAATCTACCCTGTTCGAAATGGAGAGCACGCCGGAACTCGACGCCGTGCAGGCTGAGTATATGCGTCTGGCGGCGGCGCTATGGATTGGCGGCGACCCCTTGAGCGCTGTTGCGCTGAAGGACCGGGACATCTTCGACCTGCTGGGTTTCGACTGAGGGGAACGCCATGCCGACCACCATCACTTATGAAGAGCGGCGTGGGCAGTTGCTCCAGTATTTCGACCGCACGGCGGCCGATGCCTGGAAGCGCCTGACCTCGGATGTGCCGGTGAGCGGTGTGCGCGCCACCGTGCGGGAAGGACGGCGGCAGATGCGCAACACCCTGCTGTCCTGGCTGCCGGACGACCTGTCGGGCCTGCGCATCCTGGATGCCGGCTGTGGCACCTGTGTGCTGGCTGCCGAACTGGCCTCGCGCGGTGCCGACGTGCTGGCAATCGACCTGTCGCCCACGCTCGTCCGCCTGGGCGAAGAGCGCTTTGCCGGGCAGGTGCCGCGCGGACGCATCGAGTTTGCGGTCGGCGATTTTGCCGACCCCGCGCTCGGTCAGTTCGATCATGTGGTTGCCATGGATTCGCTGATCCATTACGGCGCCGAGGATACCGTTCACGCCCTGGCGGAACTGGGGGCGCGAACCCGTCGCAGCATCTGCTTCACCTACACGCCGAGCAACCTGCTGCTGACCACCATGCTGGCCGTCGGACGCCTGTTTCCGCGCGGTGACCGCTCGCCGGCGGTGGTGCCGATCCAGCGCCGCCACCTGCTCAACCTGCTGGCCGAACCCGACCGGGCACCCCATCTGATCCCGGCGCGCAGCGATCGGGTGGCCCACTACTTCTACACCTCGCAGGCGCTTGAGGTGCTGTGCGCATGATTGCCGTCCGCGCCCGGGTGCGTGACCGCATGCTGCGCCAGTGGAGCCAGATCGGGGCGCGGTATCTGCCGTTCGCGGATGCCGCCTCCAGCCACTTTAGCCTGGCGCGCATGTTGCGGCTCTCGCTGTTCCAGTGCACGGTAGGCATGGCGCTGGTGCTGCTGAACGGCACCCTGAACCGCATCCTGATCGTGGAAATGGGCGCGTCGGCAAGTGCGGTTGCCCTGCTGGTGTCCTTGCCCCTGGTGTTCGCCCCGTTTCGCGCCCTGCTCGGCCATAAGTCGGATCATTACCGCAGCGCGCTCGGATGGCGCCGGGTGCCGTATCTGTGGATGGGCACGCTGCTGCAGTTTGGTGGCCTGGCCATCCTGCCCTTTGCCCTGATCCTGCTGTCCGGTGACACCCACGGACCCGCCTGGATCGGACAGGCGGGAGCCGCCTTTGCCTTCCTGCTGGTTGGCGCAGGCATGCATACCGTGCAGACCGCCGGGCTTGCCCTGGCGACGGATCTGGCACCCGAGGAGAAGCGCCCCCGGGTGGTCTGCCTGCTGTATGTGATGCTGCTGGTCGGCATGGTAGCCAGCAGCCTGGTGTTCGGCGTGCTGCTCACCGATTACCAGCCGGTCAAACTGATCCGGGTGCTGCAGGGTGCCGGCCTGCTCACGCTGGTCGTGAACTGTATTGCGCTGTGGCAGCAGGAATCGCGCAATCCCGGGCGCCACGACCCCGCGGCGCCGCCTCCGGCTTTCGAGGAGAGCTGGGCTGGTTACCGACGCCAGCCTGGCGTGCTGCGCAGCCTGGTGGCCGTTGCCCTGGGTACGGCAGCCTTCAGCATGCAGGACATCCTGCTGGAACCCTACGGCGGAGAAGTGCTGGGGCTGCCCGTGTCCGCCACCACCTCCCTCACCGCACTGACGGCGTCGGGCACGCTGCTCGCTTTTTCGCTGGCCGCACGCTGGCTGGAACAGCGTGCCGACCCGTGGCGGGTTGCCGCCATGGGCGTGGTGGCGGGCATCTTCGCGTTCGCGCTGGTGATCCTGTCGGCTCCGCTGGCGTCGCCCTGGCTGTTCCGCGCCGGCGCCTTCGGTATTGGATTTGGGGGTGGCCTGTTTGGCCTGGGGTCACTCACGGCCGCCATGGTGCATCGCGACCACGCCGACAGTGGCATCGCGCTCGGCGCCTGGGGCGCCGTGCAGGCCACGGCGGCCGGCGTGGCGGTGGCCTGTGGTGCCGCGCTCAAGGATCTGGTTGCCAGTTGGGTAACCCATGGCTGGCTGGGCGCCGCCATGCAAGGACGGGACAGCGCCTACGGCGTGGTTTACCACGTCGAGATTGCCCTGCTGTTTGTTGTGCTGATCGTGGTGGGTCCGCTTGTGCGTCGGGCACGGATGGACCTGCAGTCCAAAAAAGCCAGCTTCGGGCTGGCGGAATTTCCCGGCTGACGGCCGCCGACCTCAGGCGACGGCAACCTCTCATCGCGCGCAAACGGAGACTTCATCATGGAAACAGGCGCCATCACTGGTTATATCGACGTTGCACAACTCACGCTGTATCTGTTCTGGCTGTTCTTCTTCAGCCTGGTGGTGTATCTGCACCGCGAGAGCAAGCGCGAGGGCTATCCCACCGTTTCGCACGAGCGCCTGCCACCCATGAATCCGGAGGGACTGTGGGGCATGCCGAAGCCGAAGGTGTTTTTGCTGCCAAACGGCGGTGGCGAGCGTCACGCCCCGACGGGCGGCGGTTCGGATGAGCGTCCGGTCGCGGGCGTGTCGTACGACGGCGGGGCCGGGTCTCCCCTGGTACCGACCGGCGATCCGATGGTCGACGGCCTGGGGCCGGCAGCCTGGGCGATGCGGTCCACCGAGCCGGATCTTGCCACCGATGGCCGGGCCAAGATCGTGCCCCTGCGCGTGGCTGCCGATTTCAACATCGCTGCCGAGGACGATGATCCGCGCGGCATGCCCGTTGTGGCCGCCTGTGGCACTGAAGTGGGCAAGGTAACCGAGTGCTGGGTGGATCGCGCGGAATCGCTGGTCCGATACCTGGAGGTCGAGCCCGCGGGCGGCGGCAGCCGTTTGCTGGTGCCGGTACCGTTCAGCACGATTTCCGGTGGCCGGGTGCGGGTGGTTTCGCTGTTCGCGCCGCATTTCGCCAAGGTTCCGCGGACGGCCCATCCCGATCAGGTCAGCCTGCGGGAAGAAGACCAGATCAGTGGCTTTTTCGGTGGTGGCCATCTGTACGGCTCGCCCGAGCGTCTCGGACCGCTGGTGTGAGCGCCGCCGTGATCCGCGTTGTCCGCGACCATATCGAGGGCATCGCCGAGCCTTTGCCCTCGGGCGAACACGTGCTCTGGTCGGAACGGCCGCAGCCCTGGGCATTTGCCTTCCGCCTGCTGCGACTGCGCTGGGTGGCAGGATGGTTCGTGCTGCTGGCGGTCTGGCGGGGCGTGACTGCCTGGCACGCTGGCGGTGCCCCGGTGGACGTGCTGTCGCGCGCCACCAGCATCGGGCCGGTGGCCCTGGCCGGATTCGGCCTGTTGGCCGCCCTGGGCTGGCTGATCGCGCGCAACAGTACGTATGCCCTGACCCGCGAACGGTTGGTGCTGCAGACGGGGGTGGCCTTGCCGATCACCGTCAACCTGCCGTTGCGTCTGATCGATAACGTGGCGGTGCGTCCGCTGGGCGAAGGCCGTGCCGATGTGATCCTGACCTTGGCGCCGCAGTCGCGCCTGCAGGCTTATGCCCTGTGGCCCCACGTGCAGGGCTGGCAGACCGGTCGCGTGCAGCCGGTGCTGCGCGACCTGTCAGCCCGGGCGCAAGCCAACCTGCTGCCTGCCCTGACGGCCGCCCTGCGCCACACGGAAGCCGGCACGCCTGCCGACAGCGAAGCCAGCCGGGCGGGTGCAACCGTCCAGGCCGGCCGGCGGGCCGGGAGCGCCACGTGAGTGCCGCAAGGCCGTGCCCGGTGCTGCTGGCCATGCTGCTGCTGGCCGGTCTCGCCGTGGCGCAGCCGGTCGGCGCCAGTCCCGAGCGCCTGCTGCAGTTCGTGCCGCTGGAGGATGGTCGCGAGGCGATCCTCGACGGCCATTCGCTGGGTCTCGTACGCATGCTGGAAGGGGACGACAACACCTTCCTGCGTATCACGGTGCGCGGCCTGCAGCACTACCGGCTGACCCATGGCCTCGACCGCAGCCAGCCCTATCGCCTGTGGGTTGATCCCCAGACGGGCCTCAATCTGGAAGATCCCCTGACCCATCGCAGCATGGCCCTGCGCGCCTTTGGCGCGACTGCCGTGGAAAAGACGGCCCCGCTGCTTACCCTGCCGGCCACACCGCTTGCCACCTTGCCGGTGCGCTGCACCCGGCGGGATTGCTGACCACCCCCGAATCATGAATGTCCGGAGAGCCTGATCATGGATGACCTGTTCGACTGCGCACCCCCCCTCGATTCCACGGAAGCCGCCCGCCAGGACAGCCTGCTGGCCCCGCGCTTTTACACCACCGACTTTGCGGCCATGGACCGGATCGACGTCAGTCCGGTGCGCCAGGACTGGGACGCGCTGATGGAGGAGTTTCGTGCCGACATCAACAAGGGGCACTTTGAACGCGCCGGCAGTTTCAAGGAGGCGGTCGACCAGTTGCAGGAGCCGCTGCGGTCCGAGTTTCTCGATTTCCTGATCAGCTCGGTGACGGCCGAATACTCGGGTTGCGTGCTGTACAACGAGATCGCCAAGCACGTCACCAACCCCGACATCAAGGAACTGATGCGCAGCATGGCGCGCGATGAGGCCCGGCACGCCAGCTTCATCAACCATTCCTTGCGGGACTTCGGGTTGGCGGTCGATCTGGGCCGGCTGAAGCGCGAAAAAAAACAGACCTACTTCGCGCCCAAATTCATCTTTTACGCCACCTATCTGTCCGAGAAAATCGGCTACGCCCGGTACATCTCGATTTACCGGCAACTGGAAGCCCACCCGGAATTCCGATTTCATCCGATCTTTTCGTGGTTCGAGCGCTGGTGCAATGACGAATTCCGTCACGGCGAAGCCTTCGCCCTGCTGATGCGCGCCGATCCTTCCCTGCTCGCCGGTCGCAACCGGCTGTGGATCCGCTTTTTCCTGGTGGCGGTCTACGCCACCATGTATGTGCGCGACCAGCGTCGGGTGGTGCTGCACGATGCCTTCGGCCTCGACCCCCAGCAATACGATTTCCAGGTGTTCGACATCACCTCGGCGATCACCCGCCAGGTCTTTCCGTTCACCCTCGATACCAATCATCCGGCATTCCGGACCCTGCTCGCTTCGCTGCGCGCGGTGCTCGATGCCAGCGAAGGGGCCAAACGTCGCGGCGGCCTGAGCGGCTGGCTGACCCGCGGCTGGTGCGCGGTGCAGGCAGCCACGCTGTTTGTGCGGCTGTATCTGCATCCGGTGGTTCCGAACCGCCTGCCGGCAGATATCCGCCTGGTTCCGGCCTGGTAAGGTCTGGCTGCCGTGCTCACGCTCCTGCAACCGATGCTGTTTGCCCTGGTGGCGTGGTGGTTCAGTACGGGTCTGATCATCTTTCTGGATGGCCTGCCACGCCACACCTTCGGCTATACGCTGGCTGGGGCCAGCATGCTGGCCGCCGCTGGTCTGTGGGGGCTGCATGCCCTGGCACCGGTGACCACGGTGGCAGGTGCCTACGGCGGGTTCCTGGCTGGACTGCTGGTCTGGAGCTGGCTGGAGGTGAGTTTCTACACCGGCCTGGTGACCGGGCCGCGCAAGGCTCCCTGTGCGGAGGGCTGCTCTGGCTGGACCCACCTGGGCCATGCGGTGGCCGCCAGCCTGTGGCATGAGCTGGCCATCCTGGGATTCGCGGCAGCGGTCATGGCGCTGAGCTGGGGGCAGCCCAACGCAGTTGGCGCCTGGACCTTCCTGACCCTGTGGTGGATGCACCAGAGTGCCAAGCTCAATGTGTTTCTCGGGGTGCGCAACCTGAATGCGCAGTTCCTGCCGGATCACCTGGTCTTCCTGCGCAGCTTTCTGCGCGAGGCTCCCATCAACCTGCTGTTCCCGGTTTCGATCACGGTCTCGACGGTCGTCTGCAGCCTGATGGTTGGTGAAGCCATGGCAGCACCAGCGGCGTCCTTCCGGCAGCTGGCGTGGACGTTCACTGCGACCCTGATGGTGCTCGCCATCATCGAACATTGGGTGCTGGTGCTGCCCCTGCCATTTGCGCGGCTGTGGGACTGGAGCCTCGCAGCGCGGCCGACTGTGGCAACCCCCCTGCGCATCGATGTGGTGGCAGGGTTTCTGGGGGCGGGCAAGACCACGGTGATGCGCCGGCTGCTCGATGGCGCCAGTCCGGCCGAACGCACGCTGGTGCTGGCGAATGATTTCGCGAGCCTGGGCATTGATGGCGCGCTGCTGGCCGGGCGGGGCGCGGAAGTGCTCGAACTGGCCAATGGCTGCATCTGCTGCACCCTGCGTGATGATCTGGCCGGGCAGTTGACCCGGCTGGCCGCCCGCCATGCGCCACACCGGGTGTTGATTGAACCGTCTGGCGTGGCCGACCTTGCAGCGCTGCTGGGCGCCCTGCGCAACCCGGCACTGGCATCCGTGGTCGGACAGGTGCGCGTGACCACGGTGATCGATGCCGGAGCCTTTCTTGCAGACTATGCCCGTCGCCCCAGTTGGTTCGAGGCCCAGGTCAGGGTGTCGCGCCAGATTCTGGTGAACAAGGTGGATCTGGTGCAGGCTAGTGCGCTGGCCGTGATCCGCCACACGCTGCAGGCCATCCAGCCCGGCGCCGAGCTGATCTACGCCTGTCATGGCGTGCCCGAGGATGGCCGCCTGCTCGCGAACCTGCCGGCCAGTAGAGCACCCGCCCGGCCGACTGCCATGTCTTACCACCCGAAAGCCGAACCTGCCGGGGCAGCGCGACTGCGCTCAAACGCGCCGGGACCGTACACCCTGGGACCGGACGCCCCGGGACTGGACACCCCGAGACTGGACACCCTGGGACTGGAGAGCTGGAGCAGTCCCCTGCAGGGCAGCTGTGATGCGCTGCAACTGCGCCATCTGCTGGATGAACTGGGGCAGGGCGGCTTCGGCGAGCTGGCTCGCGTGAAGGGCATTGCGCGCGCTGGCGCCGGCTGGGTCCGCTTTGACCTGGCCGGGGGACAAGCCGCGATCGCAGCGCATGCGCCCCAACAGGAAGAGTTTCCCCGCGTGCTGGTGATTGGCCAGCACATTGATCGTTCTGGATTGTTGCGCGCCTTCCAGGCGTGCATCCTGCCTGGAGTACTGCAACATGGATGACAGCCTTCCCACGACGACCGCCCGCTCCGATGTGGTCGGTGCCGCTGCGGTTCCTCGCCCCGTCGGCACTGCCGCGCCGTCGTATCGGCGTCGTCTGGTGTTTCCCTTCACCGCCCTGGTAGGCCAGGACGGCATGCGCGATGCCCTGTTGCTGGCGGTGATCGATCCGGGGCTGGGCGGTGTGCTGGTGACCGGTGACCGCGGTACCGGCAAGTCGACGGCCGTGCGCGCCCTGGCCGCACTGCTGCCGGAGATGCCGGTGGTGGCCGGTTGCGCGTACCAGTGTCATCCCGATCAACCGTCGCCGGATTGCCCGTCCTGTGCCGCGGCCCAGGCCGCCGGGCTGCCGTCTGCCGTGATCACCCGTCCGGTGCCCGTGGTGGATCTGCCGCTGGGTGCCAGCGAAGATCGCGTGGTGGGCGCGCTTGATCTGGAGCGTGCCCTGGTGCATGGCGAAAAGGCCTTCGAGCCAGGCCTGTTGGCCCGCGCGCATCGCGGTTTCCTCTACATCGACGAGATCAACCTGCTGGAGGACCATCTGGTCGATGTCCTGCTGGACGCTGCCGCATCTGGCGAGAATGTGGTCGAGCGCGACGGCCTCAGCGTGCGGCATGCCGCACGTTTTGTGCTGATCGGCAGCGGCAATCCGGAAGAAGGGGAATTGCGGCCGCAGCTGCTGGACCGTTTCGGCCTGGCCGTGGACGTGCGGACGCCGACCGACCTGCCGACGCGCGTCGAGGTGATCCGGCGCCGGGCAGCCTTTGAAGCGGACGGCACCGGATTTGTGGCCCGCCATGCGGAGGCGGAGCAGATCCTGCGGGAGCAGTTGAGTGCCGCACAGGCGCGGCTGGCGGGGGTGCTGGTGACGGATGCAATCGTCGAAGCTGCCGCCAGGCTGTGCATTGCCCTGGGCACCGATGGCCTGCGTGGCGAACTCACTCTGGTGCGCGCAGCCCGGGCTGCCGCGGCACTGGAAGGCGCTGACACCGTGGAGCTGCATCATCTGCGCCAGTGGGCGGTTCCATCGCTGCGGCACCGCTTGCGCCGCAATCCTCTGGAAGAGGGGGGATCGGACGCGCGTATCGAACGGGCAGTCTGCGAGGTGCTCGGCGCGTGAACGCGCCCCTCCAGGTCGGCCACGACACTGCTGGTCCAGCCCGGCCGATGCCGGGCCAGGTGGAAGCAGACAGGCTGCCGGATGCGTCAGCCGGACAGGTGTTGCACCTGCTGGCCGGACTGCCTGCCACCGCAGGGCAGCAGCGCGGCACTGCGACATTGGGCGGTGTCCACCTGCGCACGCCGATGGATGCTGCCTGCACCACGTGGCTGGCCAGCCTGCGCCGCCAGCTGCCACCGGCCACGCCGTGGGTTCGGGTTCCGGTGAATGTCACCCTTGACGCCCTGTTGGGCGGACTGGATCTGTCGGCCACCCTGGCCGCCGGACGACCGGTGGCCCGGACCGGCCTGTTGGCGCATGCCGACGGCGGAGTACTGGTGCTGACCCAGGTCGGGCGGATGCAGCCGGTGGCGCTGGCAACCATCCAGCAGGCCTTGGACGCACAGTGCGTGCAGCTGGCGCGCGAGGGTCTGCAGGGCGTGTATCCGGCCCGGTTCCTCCTGATCGTGATCGACGAGGATGCCGACGACGACGCGAGCGAATCCGCGAGCGGTGTTCCCGCCGGACTGCGCGACCGACTGGCGTTCAGTCTGGATGCCGGACAGCTCGCCGCCTGGTGGCACCAGGAAGGCCAGCCGGCCAAAGGTGCGTTGCAACACGATCCGGCGCTGGCCGATCCCCGGTTGCAGACGGGGTCGCCCGTGGCAGAGGACGCGCTGGCGGTGGATGAGCAGGCTGCCCTGGGCGCACTGTGTTTCAGTGCGTGGCAACTGGGCATCGCTTCACTGCGTGCGCCCCTGCTGGCCTGGAGCGTTGCCGGCGCGTTCGCGCGAGCCGGTGGACGCGATCTGCCGGATGCGACAGAGCTCGAACGGGCAGCCACGTTGGTGTTCACGGCGCGGGCACGTTGCCTGCCGCCGGTTCCGCCAGCGACCGCAGACACCCAGGCCGACGGGCAGGACGCCGACCCAGCCGATACCGCCGGATCCGCCGAAGCTTCCGGCGGTCAGGACCCTGCCAAACCGGTTGATGCGGCCGATGCCGCCAATGCCCCGTCGCCGGCCTCCGCGCCGGCAGCCGCTGAGCCTCCGGCTGCAGCGGCCGACGCCGGTGCGTCATCTGCCCCTGGCAGCGCAGCGCCGTCGAGCGGGTCGGCACAGCCTGCCACCCCGCCCGCCCCGGCCGCCGTAGACAGCCAAGGTCAGGCACTCGCCCTGACCCAGGCGGTTGCTAACAGCCTGCCCGCCAGACTGCTCGAGCGGCTGCAACTGGCGGCTCCCGGCACCAGCAGCGGACGCGTCTCGGCATTCACCTCCCGCCGGTCCAGGCCGATCCGTCATGGCCGACCGGTTGGCGTCGAGCCTGGCGATCCGCGCCAGGGACGCACGCTCGACCTGCTGGCCACCTTGCGCGTGGCCCTGCCGTGGCAGAAGCTGCGCTCGCCGCCGGTACACGGTGCGCGGCTGGCCATCCGCGCAAGCGATTTCCGGGTACGTGCCCTCAAACCGCGGACGCGCAGCACTGCCGTGTTTGCGGTCGATGCCTCTGGCTCGGCGGCCCTGCAACGGCTGGCAGAAGCCAAAGGGGCCATCGAGTCGCTGCTGGCGCAGTGTTATGTGCGCCGTGACCAGGTCGCCCTGATCAGTTTTCGCGGCAATGCTGCCGAGGTGCTGTTGCCCCCCACCCGTTCCTTGTCGCGGGTGCGGCGCGAACTGTCGGCCCTGCCTGGAGGGGGGGGCACGCCACTGGCCCAGGGCATCGACCTTGCAGCCCAGGTCGCCAATGAGGTTCGCCGACGGGGCGACGCGCCCCTGCTGGTCTTGCTGACCGACGGGCGCGCCAATGTGAGCCGGGCAGGCATCGGCGGGCGCGGTCAGGCCGAAACCGATGCGCTCGCCGCGGCGCGGGCTGTCGCCACTGGTGGCCTGCCGTGTCTGCTGATCGACATCGCGCGCCAGGCGCAGCCCAAGGCTAATGCACTCGCCCAGGCTTTGGGGGCGGAATATCTGCTGCTGCCGGGCGGACGATCCGATGCCTTGTCCGCAGCCGTCAAGACACGCATGCGCCCCGCCGGAGCTGCCACCCGTGCCTGATCCGGGCGCCAGTCCGCTGCAGACACCGTTCAGCGTCTTCCTGCGCACCGGAGGCATGCGCTGGCATGTGCAGCGTGCCGGACAGGGACCGGTGCTGTTACTGCTGCACGGAACGGCTTCGTCGAGCCATGCGTGGCGCGGCATGTTCCGCAGTCTGGCCGAGGACTGGTGCGTGATCGCGCCCGATCTGCCAGGGCACGGTCTGAGCAGCGACCCAGGAATCGGCGGGCTGAGCCTGCCCGGCATGGCACGCCAGTTGCGCGGACTGCTGAGCACCCTGGAGGTGGTACCCGAGGTGATGGTCGGACATTCGGCGGGTGCCGCACTGGCAGCCCGTCTGTGCCTGGACAGCGGTCATTCTCCCCGCTGCCTGACCGCCGTGAATGGCGCGCTGCTGCCTCCCCTTGGCATGCCGCTGCACCTGTTTTCGCCGCTGGCCAAGCTGCTCGCCGCCACACCGCTGATTCCGGAAATCTTTTCCCGCCGGGCGCGCGGCGCGGAGGCGGTCCGGCGTCTGCTCGAGACCACCGGGTCGCGGCTCGATCCGCACATGATTGCCGTCTACCAGACCTTGCTGGGCGAATCTGCTCACGTCTCGGCGGCGTTGCGCATGATGGCGTGGTGGGACCTGCCAGCCCTTGCGCGTGACCTGCCGCGACTGCGTGTACCGCTCGACCTGCTGGTCGCGGCGGGAGACCGCACCATTCCACCTGCCGAGGCAAGCCGCGTCCAGGCCTTGCTGCCGCACGCACAAAAAATAACCCTGCCAGGATTGGGGCACCTGGCACATGAGGAAGATCCCGCAGCATGTTTGCGCACCATGCGCGCATGCTGGTCACGTCACGAGCCACAGGAGTGCACCGCATGAATCATGATCTGGTATGGCCGCTCTGGCAGGCGGCCCGCCCGGCGGGGGCCGGGCAGGCCAACCCACCCACGACAAGTCCGGGCAGCCTGTTGGCCGGCATCGCCGAACCCGCTGATCTGCGGGCGCTTGCCCGCACCGACCTGCCCGCCGTGGCCGACGAACTGCGCGAGGCTGTGCTGCAGTCGGTTGCCACCACCGGTGGTCACCTGTCCTCCAATCTCGGCACCATCGAGCTGGCGGTGGCCCTGCATTATGTCTTCGATACCCCGCAGGACCGGATTGTCTGGGACGTCGGTCATCAGACGTACGCCCACAAGGTGCTGACCGGCCGTCGTGCTGCCATGGCCAGCCTGCGCCAGATGGGGGGGCTGTCCGGTTTTCCCCGGCGGGATGAATCGGTCTACGACGCCTTTGGCACGGCACATTCCAGCACATCGATCAGCGCAGCCCTGGGCATGGCGGTTGCCGCGCGTGCGCAGGGATCGGACCGGCGGGTGGTGGCCGTGATCGGCGATGGCGCGATGTCTGCGGGCATGGCCTTCGAGGCGCTCAACAATGCCGGGGTGATCGATGCCAACCTGCTGGTGATCCTCAATGACAACGACATGTCGATTTCGCCGGCTGTCGGTGCGCTGAACCGGTATCTCGCCCAACTGGTCGCCGGTCGCTTCTATCAGCAGGCCCGCGAGCTGACCAAGCAGGTGCTGGCCGGTGTGCCGCCCCTGCGCCGGATGGCCAGACGGATGGAGGTGGCGGCCAAGGGCATGGTGATGCCCTCGACCCTGTTTGAACAGTTCGGCTTCAACTACACCGGCCCGATCGATGGTCACGACCTGGCCACCCTGGTGCCGATGTTGCAGAGCCTGCGCCAGGCAAGCGGTCCGCGCCTGTTGCATATCGTCACCCGCAAGGGGCACGGCTATGCACCGGCCGAACAGGACCCCGTCAAATATCATGGCGTGGGGCGCTTCCATCCGGCCCTCGGGCTAGCCAAGGCGGCTGCCGCCGTGCGCCCCACCTTCACCCAGGTGTTTGGTGACTGGCTGTGTGATGCCGCCGAGCGCGATCCCCGGGTGGTCGGCATCACGCCGGCGATGCGTGAGGGATCGGGGCTGGTGGAATTCGCAGCCCGTCATCCCGACCGCTATTTCGATGTCGGCATTGCCGAGCAGCATGCAGTGACGTTCGCCGCAGGCATGGCCTGCGAGGGCATGTTGCCGGTGGTCGCGGTGTACTCGACATTCCTGCAGCGTGGTTACGACCAGGCCCTGCACGACGTTGCCCTGCAGGGCTTGCCGGTGGTGTTTGCGCTGGACCGCGCCGGTCTGGTCGGAGCGGACGGGCCAACCCACCATGGCGCCTTTGACATCGCTTTCCTGCGTTGTCTGCCGGGCATGCATCTGGCGGCACCGGCCACCGGTACCGAGTTGCGCCAGATGCTCGATACGGCGCTCACGCTGGGCGCACCGATGGCGGTGCGCTATCCCCGCGGCACTGCCCCGGACATTCCCGACCGGCAGGCGCAGGGCGTGCTGCCGGTCGGCCGTGCCTTGACGGTTCGGCGGGGTACCCGGGTGGCCCTGCTGGCGTTTGGTCCCCTGCTTGCGGCGGCGCTGGAAGCGGGCGAACGCCTGGATGCCACCGTGATCAACATGCGCTGGATCAAGCCACTCGATACTGCGATGCTGGCGTTGGTGGCGAGCCAGCACGATCTGCTGGTGACGCTGGAGGATCACGTGATCCAGGGTGGTGCCGGCAGTGCTGTCGCGGAAAGCCTGCAGGTACAGCACCTGTCCTGCGCCCTGTTGCAGCTGGGCCATCCGGATGCCTGGACGCCACATGGCGAACAGGCGGAACTTCTGCATCTGCTGGGACTGGATGCCGACGGCATTGTCGCGCAGGTGCAGGCCCATCCGGCCTATACCCTCTCGCCGGTCCGGGCGGTGCTGTCATGAGGGCGCCGCGCAAACCCCATGCCGTGGTGATCGGCGCCGGTTTTGGCGGATTGGCAGCGGCGATCCGGCTGGCGGCACGCGGCTACCAGGTCACCCTGCTGGATCGTCTCGACAAGGCGGGCGGCCGGGCCTACGTGTATGAACAGGATGGCTTCCGCTTTGATGCCGGTCCTACCATCATCACCGTACCGCACCTGCTGGAAGAGCTCTGGGCCCTCTGCGGTCAGCGCATGGCCGACCACGTCACCCTGCAGTCGCTGGATCCGTTCTACCGCATCCGCTTTGACGACGGCGAAACCTTCTCCTATTTCTCCGACCCCGCCGCCATGCGGGCGGAAGTGGCACGGCTGGCCCCGCAGGATCTGGCGGGGCTGGAGCGCTTCATGCGGCACGCCGATGCAGCCTGCCGTACCGGCTTCGAGGGCCTGTCGACAACGCCGTTCACGCGGGTGAGCGACATGCTGCGGGCCTTGCCAGGTCTGGCGCGGCTTGGGGCCTGGAACAGCGTGCACGGCAAGGTGGCAAGCTGCTTCAGCGATCCGCGCCTGCGGTCGGTGTTCAGTTTTCATCCCCTGCTGGTTGGGGGCAATCCTTTCAACGTCACGGCCATCTACACCCTGATCAATGCGCTGGAGCGGCGCTGGGGTGTGCATTGCGCGCACGGCGGCACCGGCGCCGTGGTGCAGGGACTGGTGCGCCTGATCGAAGGGCAGGGCAGTACCATCCGCCTGAATACCGAGGTGCGGCGCATCCTGCTCGAGGACGGACGCGCCTGCGGCGTGGAGCTGGCCGATGGCGAAACCCTGCACGCCGAGGTGGTGGTGTCCAACGCCGATGCGGCCTGGACCTATCGCATGATGCTGCCCGAGTCGGCGCGCAAACGCTGGACCAACCGCAAGGTGGAGCGGGCAGACCACTCGATGGGCCTGTTCGTCTGGTATTTCGGTACCCGCAAACGCTACGAATCGGTGAGTCACCACACCCTGCTGCTGGGTCCGCGCTACCAGCCGCTGCTGACCGACATCTTCAAGCGCAAGGTGCTGGCCAAGGATTTCAGCCTGTATGTGCATCGGCCAACGGCGACAGATCCGAGCCTTGCACCACCCGGCTGCGACGCCTTCTATGCGCTTTCGCCGGTCCCCCATCTGGGAGGCGGCAAGGTCGACTGGACGACCGAGGCGGAACCCTATCGTCAGCGCATCCAGCAACGCCTCGAGGAGACGATCCTGCCAGGCCTGGGTGCCGAAGTGGTCACCTCACACCTGATCCATCCGGGAGACTTCCGCAGCCGGTATCTGTCGTGGCAAGGGGCGGGGTTTGGCATGGAGCCCAGCATGCTGCAAAGCGCATGGTTCCGTCCGCACAACGTCAGCGAGGATGTGCCCGGCCTGTATCTGGTGGGGGCTGGCACCCATCCCGGTGCGGGGGTTCCGGGTGTGCTCTGTTCGGCCAAAATTCTCGATGAGGTGGTGCCCCATGCCCGTGTTTTCATTCACTGAGCACCCTTGCGACGGTTCTTACGTGGGCCCGCTCGCGATGCAGGCGGATGAAGGTGCCCAGCACGCCAGCGCGGCCAGCCTGAAGGCCTGCGAGGCCAGCCTGCAGACCGGATCACGCAGCTTCCATCTGGCGTCGCGCCTGCTGCCGCAACGCGTGCGCCAGCCAGCGGCGATCCTGTATGCGTTCTGTCGCGAGGCCGATGATCTTGTCGATGAAGGGGGCGGGCATGCCGCCTTGCGGCTGCTGCGCACCCGGGTGCGCGATCTGGTGGACCAACCGGCCGACCGCGACCGCCTGCTGGCAGACATCATCACCCGGCATCGCATTCCAGTGCCGATCCTGGATGCCCTGCTCGATGGCTTTGCCCAGGATGTGGAACACCAGCAACCGGATGGCATCGAGGATCTGATCCTCTATGCCGTGCGTGTCGCCGGGACGGTGGGACTGGCAATGGCCCTGGTGATGGGCGTGCGCGACCGGGCGGCGCTGCAAGGGGCGCTGGCCCTCGGCGTGGCCATGCAGCTCACCAATATCTGTCGCGATGTCGGTGAGGATGCCGGCATTGGGCGCCTGTATCTGCCTCGGAACTGGCTGGCAGATGCGGGTATCGATGGGGATGCCTGGCGCGCGCAGCCAGCCGCCAATCCCGCTATCGCGGCGGTGGTTCGCCGCTTGCTGTTGGTAGCGGATCGATACTACGCCCTGGCGGATCGGGGCATCGCGTCGCTGCCGGCCGACTGTCGTCCAGGCATCGTGGCGGCCCGCCGGCTGTATGCTGGCATTGGCCATGCGCTGCGTGACCGGGGCTGCGATAGCGTCACGCGTCGCACCGTGCTTGGTCCCGTCCAGAAGCTTGCCTGTCTGATCCTTCCGGCGCGCCTGAAAGCGGTCGACCTGCTCGATCCATGGTGTGAGGCCATGCTGGAGTGCCAGGCAGCCGCGCTGCTGCAGGTCTGTCCGGTTGGGCGGTCCGTTCGGGATCGTGCCGGTCTGGCTGCAGGGGTGTATCGCTGGTGGGCGCGCAAGGGTCTATTCGTGCTGGAACTGTTTGAACGTCTGGAGCATCGTGCCATTGCGGCTCGCGCAGCAGGACAATCCCGATCCGCGCCGGTGCCGGGGTTGGACTGGCAGGGATGACCCCGTTTTTTGCGCAGCACGCCGGCATGATCGAACTCGTGCTGGTGGAGGGCACCGTGCTGGTGATCGCACTGCGCGAGCTCTGGTCGGTACGCCGCAGCCTGCGGCGCCGGGACGGGGACCCACCGCCGCCGGCCGCCGGGCAGGATCTGGCGTCGCCATCGTCGCCATCGTCGCCATCGCCGCCATCGCTGCCACCATCGCCGCCGCCACTGTCGTCGGCACCGCCGCCGCCGCCGCCTCCCGCCGCAAGCCCCTAGCGCGGCTGCCGGCGGGCGATCCTTGGCATGCGAAAAGGCAGCAGGCATTGCACCCAAGCACGGTCGAAACGGTCCAGGTCGAGGCTTTCGTGCATCACCAGGCCAGGCTCGCTGCCAGCGGTGGTCTGGTCCACGCGCAGCAGCGAGCGCGCATAAAACGGCGTGTCTTCCAGAGTGCGTACCACCTGGGTACTGCCGGCAGGCAGCCGGCTCATGCGCTGCAACTGCCAGCCCGTGCCGGGCAGGTTGGCGCGCGCCGGGGCCGGCAGCGACTCTGCCGCGCCCTGCGGCGCAACCCGCACCCGCAGCAGCGTCGTGCCACCGTCGCGCCGGTCCACGTCGTAGTACACCTCGGTGCTGCCGTCCGGGCAGGTTTGGCGCGACCAGTGCCAGCGCTGGAAATCCTGCTCCAGCGGGACGCTGCCGGCATTGCTGTCGAGATAGGCATCGCCAGACCAGCGTACCTGCGGATGGGTCAGATGAAGGTGGGCCCGGGTAGCCGGCGCAATCGGCCCCCAGTGATGCCGACCGTGCGGATCGAGCGCGAAATCGAGGTCCTCCCGGAAGGGGCCATCCAGTCGCAGCTCTCCTTCCAGGCGATGCAGCCAGGGCGTACAGCGCTCTGCAATCCGGACCACCAGCTGGCCGTCTTCCCAGCGCAGGCTCGAGGGACCAATCTCAAGTCGTTGCGCGCTGGTTTGCAAGTCTGCGCTGCCGCGTTCAGTCAGCGCCCAGCGGCCCTGTCCCCGCTGGTAGAGGGCGATGTTCAGGGCGCAGTGGTTGCGTGGATCGCCCAGGCCACGGCGACGGGCCCGGGCGTAGTAAGGCGAAAACACGCTGCCGATGAAGGCGATGATGGTCAGGCCATGCTGACCATCGTCACTCACGGCATCGATGTACCACCAGCGATACCCGTCCTGCGGTACCGCAACCGCAAAAGAGCGTTCCATGGGGGGCGTCTGGCAGGCGTCGCTCAGCTGGCGTCGGTGCGCGATGGGCGCAGGTCGGCCTGCGGCTGCGGCAGTCTGTCATCGGCCGGTCGTTCGGTGGCCACCACCTGGGCAGGCGGCATGCCCGACCGGGCAAGACCCACCGCGCCGTCGCGGCCGCCTGCCGCGAAGGACTCCGGCAGGGGCTCACCCACCGGCTCGGGTACGGTCGGCCGGACGATGGTGGTGGCCTTGTCGGCCGGCACCGTCGAACGGGGTTTGCGACGCTTGCCCGGGGTCAGCGCAGCATGGCCGTAGTCAAAGATCAGGGCTTCGGCGGCCAGCAATCCGGACAATGCAACCATCGGTACGCCTGGGCCTGGATGCACCCCGCCGCCGGCAAGGTAGAGTCCCGACACGGCAGTGCGCGCGCCAGGTCGCCGGAATGGTGCCGACCAGCCGTGACAGGCTGCGCCATAAATGGCGCCACCGCTACCGGGGAAGCGATCGGCAAAGTCGCCCGGTGTGGTCTGCACTTCTGCCTCGATCGCCAGCTGCAGGCCACATCGAGTGAGCAGCTGCAGGGCGGCGTCCCGGGTTTCCTGGCAGGCAGCCGGCGTCGGTCCCGGCCTGGGCCGGCCGGCCTCGTCCACGCCGGGCGCCGGGGCGTTGATGATGGCAAACAGCCGTTCGTTGCCGTCTGTTGCGCTGCTGGCCGGATGGTGGCCGGTGAGCAGTCCACGATCCTGGGCGCAGAGGTAGACACTAGGCGCATCCGGCATCCGGTTCTGCCGGAAGATCTGTTCAAATTCGCGCGGATAGTCGTCGGAAAAGAAAACCGTGTGGTGCGCCAGCTCAAACCCGCTGGGACGGGCCAGCCACGCATGGGTCAGGGCCGAAAGCGAGGCCTGACGGGGGCGTGAGGCCGGTGTGGCGCCGCGCACGCCAGGTCCCAGCAGGCCCAGTTCCAGGGCATTCGGGTCGCCGTTGAAAATCACCGCCTCGGCCGGGAAACGGGTGCCGTCGCTGCAGATCACGCCGCGCGCGACACCGTTGCGCACCTCGATTTCGCGCACGCTGCGGTTGTAGTGAATCTCCACGCCATGGCGCTGGGCCAGTTCGGCCAAGGCATGCGCAAGGCGGGTCATGCCGCCGCGGACGCCCGACACCCCAGCCATCTCGACCTGTGCGATCAGCATCAGCACGGCGGGCGCTTCAAAGGGAGACGAGCCGACATAGGTGGCATAGCGCCCGAACAGCTGGCGCAGCCGCGGATCGGGAAAGTAGTCACCCAAGGCCTGCCACAGGGTGCGGAAGGGTGAGCCGGCGCGCAGGCGCCAGGCCTGCCAGGGTCCGAGGCGGGCGGCAAAGCCCAGCAGGCTGGGCCGCTGCGCCTCCATGAAATGCTCGCCCAGGCCGTGCTGCAGCCGTCTGGCCGTGCGCAGGAACTGGTCAAACCCGCGGCCGGCAGCGGCGCCGGCAAAGGCCTCGATGGCCGCGCGCGACGCGTGCGGATCGGCGTGCAGGTCGAGGCGACTGCCATCGGCCCAGGCATGACGGGCCAGGATGTCGAGCGGCTCGAGGGTGACATGGTCTTCCAGCCGTTCTCCCAGCGCTTCGTAAAGGGCGGCAAATACCCGGACCAGCGTCATTACCGTTGGGCCGGCATCCACCGCTTGCCCGCCCGGGGCAGCGGTACGCATGCGACCGCCGGGGACGGCGGCTGCCTCCAGCAGGGTGACCGGCTGGCCAGCGGCCGCCAGGGTCAGGGCGGCTGCGAGGCCGCCGATGCCGGCGCCAACAACGAGGGTGGGTTCTGCTCTCATGTCTTGTTGACCTGACGCGCTTAAAGTGTCTATATTAGTTTACAGGCAGTTTGTCGTATCGCGATGACAATCTGGGCTGCCTGAGCAATATGCCTGAGCCTGTCGGATTCTGCGCTTGAAACTGCTTGCAAGGGCTGTCCCGCCTGCTCGTGTTGCCGGACTGTGAAGGGTTCCGGGAACCTGAACCATCACGCGACGCGCCGTCATCGCGCGACGCCAAAAATCCTTTCGCGTCCTTACTGTCCGGGGGTGTCATGGAAGCTGCCAGTCTGGTGGAACGATCACTGCTCAATGCCTTGGCGTTTGCCGAATCCGGCAACCCGCCGCCAGGTCTTGCCGACGCCATGCGTTTCGCGGTCCTGCCGGGCGGCGCCTGGGTGCGGCCGCGCCTGTGCCTTGCCGTGGCGAAGGCCTGCGGAGCGCAAGACCTGCAGGTGGCCGAGGGCGCCGCTGCTGCCGTCGAACTGCTGCATTGCGCGTCGCTGGTGCATGACGATCTGCCCTGTTTCGATGACGCCAGTTCGCGTCGCGGTCGTCCTTCGGTACACCGTCTGTTCGGCGAACGGCTGGCGGTTCTGGCCGGCGATGCCCTGATTGTGCTGGCCTTCCAGCATGTGGCGCGTGCGGCAGCAACCCGCTCCGATCTGCTGGTTGGTCTGGTGTTGACCCTGGGACGGGCGGTGGGCATGCCTAACGGCATCGTGGCTGGGCAGGCCTGGGAGTGCGAGCCGGCCATCGATACCGAGGAATATCAGCGTTGCAAGACGGCTGCGCTGTTTGCCGGGGCGGCCGAGCTTGGTGCGGCTGCCGCTGGCGTCGATCCGGCACCCTGGCGTCGGATGGGCGAGGTGCTCGGTGCCTGTTACCAGGTGGCAGACGACATTTCCGATGCCGCTGGTGATGAGGCCGTGCTGGGCAAGCCGGTCGGGCGCGACCTCGCGCTGGGCCGGCCCAGCATGGTGATGGATCATGGTCTGGCCGGTGCCCTGGTGCACTTCGGTCGGCTGGTGGATGCGTGTGCTGATTCGGTTCCGCCGTGCCCTGGGCGCGCCGCCATGCAGGCGCAACTGCGGGTGGAAGCCGCGCGCCTGGTTCCGGAACCCCTGCGCGTGGTGGCGGCCTGAGCCCGCTGGCCATGGCTTGTGGCGGTCGGTTGTCGGCCAGTCTGGCCGCCGGATGACTGGCGGATCGGCCCGGCCGATGGCCTTCGGGCGCGCCCGCGACTGGCCCGGGGTCTGGCTAGCCTGGCGCGATCGTCTGGCTGGCGATCCGGTTTTTCGGCGCTGGGCGGGACGGTTTCCGCTGACGCGCTGGATTGCCCGTCGTCATGCGCGCGCCCTGTTCGACCTGAATGCAGGGTTTGTCTACAGCCAGATCCTGCAGGCCTGCGTTCGTCTCGACCTGTTTTCCCCATTGGCGGGCGGGCCGCTGCCCTTGTCAGCCCTGGCCAGGCATTGCCAGTTGGAGCCGGAACGCTGCGCGGTGTTGCTGCGCGCTGCCGTGGCCCTGCGCCTGCTGGCGATGGCCGCTCCGGACAGCTTCCGGCTGGGGCCGCTCGGCGCCGCCCTGCTCGACAACCCGGCGGTGGTCGGCATGGTGCGCCACCATGCCCTGTTCTATCGCGACCTGCAGGACCCCGTAGCGCTGCTGCAGGGTCAGGAAACGACCGGCCTGGCCTCGTACTGGTCCTATGTCGACGCGCCCCCTGAATCCCTGGGGGCGGCAGAGGGGCAGCGACCCCAGGTGGCCGATTACAGCCACCTCATGACGGTGTCGCAGGTGCTGGTGGCTGATCAGGTGCTGGACGCCTATCCCGTTGGCCGACACCGCACCCTGCTCGATGTCGGCGGCGGGGAGGGGGCGTTTGTCCGCGAAGCCTTGCGTCGTCATCCGCGCCTGCAAGGATGGGTGTTCGATCTGCCGGCCGTCAGTGCCCGCAGCACGGACCAGCCGCTACCCCCGGAATGCGCCGGCCGCCTGCACCGG
Organism: uncultured Ferrovum sp.; assembly: GCA_903863375.1. GTDB lineage: Bacteria > Pseudomonadota > Gammaproteobacteria > Burkholderiales > Ferrovaceae > CAIVHB01. The sequence goes on along the minus strand of CAIPBT010000072.1, from coordinate 4,049 downwards.
CACGCTGGCGATTTCCGCGTCACGCCGCTGCCGCGCGGGGCTGATCTGATCACCCTTGTCCGGGTGTTGCATGACCACCACGACGACGTCGTCCGTGCCCTGTTGCGCGCCGTGTTTCAGGCGCTGCCGCCCGGCGGCGTGCTGCTCATCGCCGAACCGCTGGCCGGCACCCCTGGGGCCGAGCCGATGGGCGACGCGTACTTCGGCCTCTATTTCCTGGCGATGGGCAGCGGTCGGCCACGGCGTTTCGAGCGCTATCGGGAACTGCTGCTAGAGGCCGGTTTTGCGGCCGTACGTCAGCACGCCACTGCCATTCCCCTGCAGGCTTCGCTGATCGAGGCGCGCGTTGCCGCGACGCCTGTCTAACGCGCGTAAAGCGACGAGTCCAGATTTTCTGACAGATCTTGAGAAAAAAAGATGTTAAGCGTAGTTGACACATGAGGTCGTCCGAGTACACTGACAGCATGAGTTGACCAGAACAAAGTAAAACCCAGCCGTGAAGATCCCGAGGGACTTTGCCGCAGTCAGTGCAGGATCCGGTGCAGCAGGAACGGGTGCAGCGGAACAGGGGGGGGGAGAGCGATGCACACAGCAATGCAGACACTGGCGGTGGTCCTTGAGGCGCCGGAAGCCTTGAGCCTGCAGTACCTGCCGCTGGACCGGGCCGGGGAAAAGGACCTGCTGGTGCAGGTGCACTTCAGTGGCATCAGCACCGGCACGGAGCGCCTGCTCTGGAACGGCCGGATGCCGCCGTTTCCTGGTCTTGGCTACCCGCTGGTGCCGGGCTACGAGTCGGTCGGTACCGTGTTGAGTGCCGATGCCTCGACCGGTTTTCGGGCAGGCGATGCCGTGTTTGTGCCGGGTGCACGCTGCTTCGGTGAAGTGAAGGGCCTGTTCGGCGGGGCTGCCAGTCATCTGGTGACCGCCGCCGACCGGGTCGTGCGGCTGCCCAAGCCCCTGGCCGATACGGCGGATGGCGAGCAGGGGGTGCTGCTGGCGCTTGCCGCGACCGCCTGGCATGCCATCACGGTCGCCGGCCCTGGTTTGCCCGACCTGGTGATTGGTCATGGCGTGCTGGGACGCCTGGTCGCGCGCATGGTGGTGGCGCTCGGGGGGCAGCCCACAGTCTGGGAACGCCAGGCGGGTCGCTGTGGCGCCCCGGGAGCTTACCCGGTGATCACGGCAGAGCAGGATACGCGTCACGATTACCGCCGCATCGTCGATGTCAGTGGCGACGACCAGATTCTGGACCAGCTGATCCTGCGGCTCGCCAAAGGTGGCACCGTGGTCCTGGCAGGCTTCTACTCTGGCCGCCTGTCCTTTGGCTTTCCGCCGGCCTTCATGCGTGAGGCCAGCCTGCGCGTGGCCGCCGAATGGGCCCCGGCAGACCTGCAGGCCGTGCTGGACCTCGTGGGCGCCGGTCGCCTGTCCCTGGAAGACCTGATCACCCATCGTGAGGTTGCCGTGCGGGCACCGTCTGCCTATCGCACGGCCTTCAACGATCCGCTTTGTCTGAAGATGATTCTCGACTGGAGAGATGCCGCATGAGCACGCACGTGTTGAATCAAGTGAAGCCGACGCTGCAGGGCCTGCAGCAGGCCCTGCGGAGCGAAGCGGCTGTCGAACCGGATGCCCCGGTGGCCACGGAAGTGACCAGCAAGACGCAGGTGATTGCCATCTATGGCAAGGGCGGCATCGGCAAGAGCTTCACCCTCGCCAACCTCTCTTACATGATGGCCCAGCAGGGCAAGCGGGTGCTGCTGATCGGCTGTGATCCCAAGTCGGATACCACCTCGCTGCTGTTTGGCGGCAAGGCCTGCCCGACCATCATCGAAACCTCGGCCCGTAAAAAACTGGAAGGGGCGGCTGTCGAGATCGGCGACGTGTGCTTCATCCGCGATGGCGTGTTCGCGATGGAGTTGGGCGGCCCCGAAGTCGGGCGCGGCTGCGGTGGCCGCGGCATCATTCATGGCTTCGAGCTGCTCGAAAAACTGGGCTTCCATGAATGGGGCTTTGACTACGTGCTGCTCGATTTCCTCGGCGATGTGGTGTGCGGTGGCTTTGGCCTGCCGATTGCCCGCGACATGTGCCAGAAAGTGATCGTGGTTGGTTCCAACGACCTGCAGTCGCTGTATGTGGCCAACAACGTCTGCTCGGCAGTGGAATATTTCCGCAAGCTCGGCGGCAACGTCGGCGTGGCGGGTCTGGTGATCAACAAGGATGACGGTACCGGCGAGGCCCAGGCCTTTGCCGATGCGGCCGGCATTCCGGTTCTGGCGGCCATTCCGGCCGACGAGGACATCCGGCGCAAGAGCGCCAACTACGAGATTGTCGGTACTCGCGACAGTGTCTGGGGCCCGCTGTTCGCAGGCCTGTCGCAGCAGGTCGCCGACGCGCCGCCCCTGCGTCCCACGCCGCTCAGCCAGGATGGACTGCTGGGTCTGTTCAAAGGCGAGACGGTGGGTCGCGGTGTGGTGCTGCAACCGGCGACACCGGCTGACATGCGCGGCAAGGACGTGGTGGAAACGCCCTCGCTCGAAGTCATTTACGACGACGCCTGAGCGAGGCGCCCATGGACACTCCCTCCTCCTCGCAGCCGGCCGCTCCACAAGTGGCAGCCACCGACGGCGCCTGCCACTCGGCAGACCAGCGTCTGCACGCAGCCGCCATCGCTGCCGGCAAAGGTGAGCTGCTGGCCGGCTATGCCGCAGACTATCCGGTTGGACCGCATGATCAGCCGCAAAGCATGTGCCCGGCCTTCGGGTCGCTGCGGGTGGGGCTGCGCATGCGCCGCACCGCCACGGTCCTGTCCGGATCGGCATGCTGCGTCTATGGCCTGACCTTTACCTCGCATTTTTATGGTGCCAAACGCAGCGTGGGCTATGTGCCCTTCAACTCCGAGACGCTGGTCACCGGGAAGCTGTTCGAAGACATCCGCGAAGCCGTGTTTGCCCTCGCCGATCCGGCCCGTTTTGACACCGTGGTGGTGACCAATCTCTGTGTGCCGACCGCCTCTGGTGTGCCGCTGCAGCTGCTGCCCAAGGAGATCAACGGGGTGCGCATCATCGGCATCGATGTGCCCGGCTTTGGCATTCCGACCCATGCCGAAGCCAAGGATGTGCTGGCCGGTGCCATGCTGCGCTACGCCCGCCAGGAAGTGGCCGCCGGGCCGGTCCCGGCACCACGCCAGGGGCTGAGCGAACGTCCCACCGTGACCCTGCTGGGCGAAATGTTCCCGGCCGATCCGGTTGGCATCGGCATGTTGCTGGAGCCACTCGGACTGTCTGCCGGGCCGGTGGTGCCAACCCGCGAATGGCGCGAGCTCTATGCCGCGCTGGATTGTGCGACAGTGGCAGCCATCCATCCATTTTACACGGCATCCGTGCGCGAGTTCAGCGCGGCCGGGCGCAGCATCGTGGGATCGGCACCGGTCGGCGTGGACGGCACCCGTGACTGGCTGGCCGCGATTGGCAAGGCCTGTGCCGTGCCCGCTGCCGAAGTGGCGGAAGCCCAGCAGCGCTTCTTGCCCCTGATCCGGGCGGCGCTCGACCGCGCGCCCATCCAGGGCCGCATCACCCTGTCCGGCTACGAGGGCTCCGAGCTGCTCGTGGCGCGCCTGCTGGTGGAAAGTGGCGCGGATGTGCGGTACGTCGGGACGGCCTGTCCGCGCACGCCCTGGTCCGACAGTGACCGCGACTGGCTGGAGACGCGCGGGGTGCACGTCCAGTTCCGGGCGTCCCTGCAGCATGACCTGGCGGCACTCTCCGAGTGGAAACCCGATCTTGCGATTGGTACTACCCCGGTGGTGCAGGAAGCCAAGCAGCGTGCCATTCCTGCCCTGTATTTCACCAACCTGATCTCGGCACGGCCCCTGATGGGAATCGCCGGAGCGGGTTCGCTCGCCCAGGTGGTGAACGCCGCTATGGGCAACAAGTCGCGCTTCGATACCATGCGGGCCTTCTTTGAGGGGGTCGGGCAGGGCGATCAGGCCGGCATCTGGTCTGCGCAACCGGTCGAGCGCCCTGGCTTCCGAGAGCACTACCGTCGCC
>CAIPBT010000071.1 GCA_903863375.1 uncultured Ferrovum sp. | reverse complement strand
GCAACGCTATAATCTTCAGGGCGTCAGGGCAAGTCCGGCGGGTGCTGCACGGTGCGGCGCCTGCCCTCGTCCTCCCGCCTCCCCCGTCCCTACCGTGCGCCATGATCTACCCCGAACTGCAACCTGTCTCGCGCCTGCCGGGCGGGCGCCACCCAGGGCATCTTCACGGCGATCACCTGCATGACCCGCCCAGGTGATGAGGTGATCGTATTTGAACCCAGCTTCGACAGCTATGTGCCCGGCATCCGGCTTGCCGGCGGGATTGCGGTGGCGGCGCGCCTGGATGAGGATTATCGGCCCGACTGGCCGGCCTTCGCCGCCCTGCTGACGGCGCGTACCCGTCTGGTGATCTTCAACACGCCGCACAACCCAACCGGGCGCTGCTGGCAACGGGACGATCTCGACCGGCTGGCGGCGCTGCTGCGTGGCACGGCAATTGCCGTGATCAGTGACGAGGTTTACGAGCACATGTGTTACCTGCCGGCAGGGCATGCCAGCGTAGTGGCCCATCCGGAGCTGCGGGCGCGCAGTTTCGTGGTGTCGAGCTTCGGCAAGACCTATCACGTCACCGGGTGGAAAGTGGCCTACTGCTGCGCCCCACGCAGCCTGAGCACCGAATTCCGGCGCAGCCACCAGTTCATCACCTTCTGTGTCCACACGCCAAGCCAGCACGCGCTGGCCGACTTCATGGCGGCCGAGCCGGGCTGGTACGACGCGCTGAACCAGTTCTACCGGCAGAAGCGCGACCTGTTCCGGGCGGCGATCGAAGACAGCGGGCTGCATCTGCAGGCCTGCGAAGGCAGTTATTTCCAGCAGGTGTCCTATGGTCACCTGAGTGATCTGCCCGACGTGGAACTGGCGCGCCGCCTGACCTGCGAAGGTGGCATCGCCACCATCCCGGTCTCGGCGTTTTACCAGGACCACGAAGACCGACACGTCTTGCGCCTGTGCTTCGCCAAACGAACCGAAACCCTCGAAGAGGGGGCCCGCCGCCTGCGCCTGGCATTTCAAACGATCGTTTGCTAGGCTCCGCTATCCCCCTGTCCTCCGGTCATCCCGTCATGTCTGCCTATCCGCTGCTGTTCACCCCACTGACGGTTGCCCATCTGACCCTGCCCAACCGCATCCTGATGGGGTCGATGCATACGGGACTCGAGGAGCATCCGGATGGTGCCGCGCGCCTGGCGCGCTTTTACGCCGAGCGGGCGGCGGGAGGCGCGGCCCTGATCGTGACCGGTGGCGTGGCGCCAAACGACACCGGACGCGTGCTGGCCGGCGCTGCCACCCTGAGCAGCCGCGCAGCGCTGGCAGGGCACCGTCCGGTGACGGATGCCGTGCATGGTGCCGGCGGCCGCATCGCCCTGCAGATCCTGCATGCCGGACGCTACGCGATGCAGCCCGACAATGTGTCACCGAGCGGCCTGTCCTCGCCGATCACGCCGTTTGCCAGTCGCGCCCTGACCGATGCCGACATCCGGCAGACCATCGCCGATTTCATCCGTTGCGCCTGTCTGGCCCAGGAGGCCGGCTACGACGGCGTTGAGGTGATGGGCTCGGAGGGCTACCTGATCAACCAGTTCCTCGCCCCTGCCACCAACCGGCGCGACGATGCCTGGGGCGGCGACAGTACCCGGCGCATGCGCTTCGCGATCGAGATCGTCCACGGCATCCGCGCTGCGGTCGGCGAAAATTTCGTGATCATTTACCGCCTCTCGATGCTCGACCTGATCGAGGGCGGCTCCAGCCCGGACGAGGTGGTGATGCTGGCGCAGGCGATCGAAGCCGCTGGCGCCTCGATCCTGAACACCGGCATCGGCTGGCACGAAGCACGCATCCCGACCATTGCCACCTGCGTGCCACGGGCAGCCTTCAGCTGGGTGACGGGCCGTCTGCGCGGACAGGTCGGCATTCCCCTGGTTGCCACCAACCGGATCAACATGCCCGCCACCGCCGAAGCGATCCTCGCCCGGGGCGACGCCGACATGGTGTCGATGGCGCGTCCCTTTCTTGCCGATGCCCGGTTGGTCGCCAAGGCAGCGCAGGGCGAGGCCGATCGCATCAATACCTGCATCGCGTGCAACCAGGCATGCCTGGATCACATCTTCAGCGGTCGTCTTGCGTCCTGCCTGGTCAATCCGCGCGCGTGCCACGAAGCCGAATTTGAGGCCTTGGCGGCGCCCGCCTGGCAGCCCGGCGCACCGGTTATCGCTGGGCCGGGCAACACGGCGACCGCAACCGGCCAGCCGGCGCTTGCCACCGGGCCAGACCCCATGCCGGTCACCAACCGCCAGACGGCGCCGCGCCGGGTGGCCGTGGTGGGTGCCGGGCCAGCCGGACTGGCCTGCGCCACCGAGGCGGCGGCACGCGGCCTGAAGGTCACGCTGTTCGAGGCCGGGGCATCCATCGGCGGCCAGTTCCTGCTGGCCTGCCAGGTGCCGGGCAAGGAGGAGTTCGCCGAAACCCTGCGCTATTTTCGGGGACGGCTGGCCGAGACAGGGGTCGACGTCCGGCTGAACACATCCGCGCGTGCCGCCGACCTGCTGGCCGGCAACTTCTCGGCCGTGGTACTCGCCACCGGCGTGAAGCCCCGCCATCCTGAGATTCCCGGCATCGGCCATGCGATGGTGTGTGACTATGCCGACCTGCTCACCGGGCGAGTGCAGCCCGGCCGCCGGGTGGCCGTGATCGGAGCGGGTGGCATAGGGTTTGATGTCGCCGGCTTTCTGAGCGAGTCCTCCCATCCCGGCGAGAGACCGGCGTCGAGCCCCGCCGTCTCGCCAACACCGCCGGCACTGGCGGCCTTCCTGCAGGAGTGGGGCATCAGCACCGCGGATACGCGCGGTGGCCTTGCTCCGCCACAGGCAACTGTCGGCCAGCGCGAGATCTTCCTGCTGCAGCGCAAACCCGGCAAGCCGGGTGCCGGACTGGGCAAGACCACGGGCTGGATTCACCGCACGGCCCTGCGCCACCGGGGCGTACAGACGATTGGCGGGGTGATCTATCAGCGTATCGACGATGCCGGCCTGCACACCCTGGTCGACGGCGCGCCCAGGCTGTTCGCCGTCGACCAGATCGTGGTGTGCGCCGGTCAGGAATCAGAACACCGCCTTGCAGCGCCGCTCGCGGCGCTGGGCGCCCACCTGCACGTGATCGGCGGGGCCCGCCTGGCCAGCGAGGTCGATGCGCGACGGGCGATTGAAGAGGGAATCCGGGTAGGCCTGACCCTGCCGGCTTAGTCGCTGCCGGCGCCGGCCTGCTGCGCACGGCGCGCCAACTCGTAGGACGGGTCATGCTCCAGCGGATCGCGTGACCAGACCGGCGGCCGCCGGTTGGCCCAGGGGCGCGCCTGTTCGAGCTGGGCGGCGAGCCGGAACAAGGTTCGCTCATCCCCCGGGCGCCCGGTGAACATCATGCCGACCGGAATGCTGCTGCGCGTCCAGTGCAGCGGCACACTCATCGACGGCTGCCCGGTGACATTGGCCGGCATGGTCTGGCTGGCGAAGTCGTAAATGCGCGCACCGTTGTCGATCAGAAAATTGCGCCGGGTTGCCAGTCGCGCCATCGGCGGCAGATCGAGCAGGCGCAGCTGCAGGCGCTCCAGGGGGGTCGGCCGCAGGGCGCCGACGGGCAAGGGCAGGCTGCCGAGGGTTGAGGTGAGCAACACGTCGTAGGGGGCCATCACCAGCAGCCAACGCCGGGCAAACTGTTGCAGCGACCATCGCGCCGCGGCGGCGTCGCCGGCGGTGAATGCTTCCGCCAGCCGGCCGAGGCCCCAGGTGCGCAGTTCCAGATCGCGGTGACGCACGGCACGGCCGAGGTGCCGTACCCCGTCGCGCAGCACCGCCCCCAGTTCGCCGGCCAGCAGGGTGGTGAAATCGACGATGAACTGTTCCCGCTCGATCGGCAGGGAAATCTCCTCGCAGTGATGGCCGAGGTCGGTCAGCAACGCCACTGTTTCGAGCACGGCATCCCGGCAGGCGGGATCCAGGGCCCGTCCCAGGGCCGCATCCACCGACCACGCGACGCGCAGCCGGCCGGCGGGCTGCAGCGTGGCGTCGAGGAAGCTGCCCCCGGCCGGCAGGGCATGGATCAACTGAGCCGGATAGGTACCCTCGACCGCATCGAGCAGGGCGGCACTGTCGCGCACGCTGCGCGTGATGGCATGTTCAGCGATGAAGCCGTGCCAGATGTCAGGAGTTTCCGGCCCGCTCGGAGTGCGCCCCCGCGATGGCTTGAGGCCGAACAGGCCGCAGCACGAGGCTGGAATGCGGATCGATCCGCCGCCGTCACTGGCGCTGGCGAGCGGCACCACGCCAGCCGCCACCATGGCCGCAGCACCGCCACT
>CAIPBT010000070.1 GCA_903863375.1 uncultured Ferrovum sp. | reverse complement strand
TGGCGCAGCAGCTCATCTCCGGCGTTGTGGCCACAAGTGTCATTGACGATCTTGAACTGGTCGAGGTCAAGGTACAGCAGGGCATGACCCTGTCCCGGATGGCGGCGGTCACTGGCCACGCGCGCCAGTTCTTCCTCAAAGGCGCGCCGGTTGTGCAAGCCGGTCAGGCTGTCATGGCGGGCCTGACGGAACAGGTCGGCCCTTGAGCGGCGCAGGCTGTCGCGCGCGGCCTCCAGACTCACCGCCGCATGCCGCACATCGGCCTGCAGCAGGTTGATGCTGGTGGCAATGCGCCCGATCTCGTCGCGGAATGGGGTTTCCAGCAGGGTGAGCTGTGGCTCCAGCCGCTGATGGTCGAGCTCGCCACGGCCGAGGGCATCAATGGCCCGGCGCAGTTGCGCCACCGTACCCTGGGCCAGGGATTCGGCTGCATCGGCAGCCCGGGTCAGCGCATGCACGATCAGGGCTGGCAACACCAGACCGACCAGCACCGTCAGCAGGGCCACCGCCGTGAACACATCGCCAACCAGGGCGGCCAGTGCCTTGTCTTCTCCGGACAACGCCTGGTGGGCGATCAGATAGCCCATGCCGTTCAGGGCCAGGGTCAGCAGCATGCCGGCCAGCAGCTTGGCGTGGATCGAGGCGGGTGCGCCGGGCGGACGATACGCGGGCGCGAGCACCCGCCGACCGATGTGCAGCAACCCGCCACCGTAGATCATCACCAGACCGATCAGCACGGCCTGCATGCCCCAGGCCTGCAGGCCGAGGATTGCGGTACCAAGCCAGAAACCCGAGGCCAGCAGGGCGAGCCGGCCAGGCAAATCGCGCAGCCGGTTGGCCACCAGCGCACGCCAGCGCGCGGAGTGATGTCCCATCGGCGGCACCAGGGCGACCGCGGCAGCGCCTGCCATGCCAACAAAATAGGCGAGGCCAGCACCGGCATACAGCCACGGGAAGGACTGCAGGGCCATGAAGGCACCGACCACCAGCACCGTGGCCGGCGCGGCATAGGGACCGGGCCGGCTCACCGGCACGGTCCGGATGGCCTTGCCGGCAGGCCCTGCTATGGCGGCGGGCGCCATGGCGGCCTCGGCGGTGCTGCCCGGGCGTCGGCCAGGGACGCCCCCCAGGGCCGCCGTGGCGGCGCCCTGCGAGTACACCAGGGCCAGGATGCCAGCGCCCAGCAGCAGCACCTGTGGCGCCAAGTGATCGACCTGGGTGGTCCAGCCGGCGGGGCTGGAAACCATCGGTGGATGTTCTCCCATGCACAGCCAGACCGCGGCCACGCTGACCAGGCAGGTGGCGGCACACGCCAGCGCCAGCTGCCACGCCCGTTGCTGGCGCGCCAGCCGGCCACGGGCAACCTGCAAGGGCAGCGCGAGCACGCCCTCGTAGGCGCTCAGGCTGGAGCCAACCATGAACAGGGCGGCACAGGCCGCACCGGCCCGGGCGAAGCCATCCTGCTCGGCTGCGCTGGGCTGGAACGCGGACAGCGCGGACGACAGGCACAGACCTCGCACCAGCAGCCAGGTGCCTGCCGTGGCGGCCAGCAGACCGGCCAGGGTATGGGCAGTGCGGCGCGCAAGCTGCAGGCCGGGCACGGCACCGAGCAGCAGGATCGCACCGAGCGCCAACGAGGCACCGTCCAGCCACTGTCCCTGGGTTCCCCAGGCTGGCGCCAATAGCACCAGCGCCGCATGTGCTGCGGTCATGCCAACCGCCGCCAGCATGCAGTGACCCCACCAGTAACAGACCACCACCATACTGCCAAGCAGGGGCGCGAGCGGCTGCAGCCGGCTGGCGGCTGCCGGCGCAATGCCGCCGGTGACCCCGCCAAGGCGCACCAGCCGCAGCCAGAACACCAGGGGCAGCGCCGCCGGAATCATGCCGAACAGCAGTGCCTTCGCCATGGCGGACGCCGGCAAGGGCAGCCAGCCGCCCCACAGCTGCAGCATGGCAATCAGGCACAGCACCTGTGCACCGCCCCCCAGGGCCAGCACCGACCATTCGACGCGCGTGAAAGCCTGCGCGAGCCAGCGGAACCGCGCACCGCGCAAGGGCTGAACTGGGGCGAGAGACATGGACACTCCTGACGTGATGCACGGGCTAACGGCAGGGTGTCGGCAAACTTAAGCGGTTCAGTCCCCGTTTTCGTTCCGGATCTGGGCGCGCGATTCCTCGGAAAGCAGCAATTGCGCACCTTCCACCACCACCGACTGCCCGATCGGCAGCGATCGGTCGACCCAGCCATCCGACATCGCCTGAGGCATGACCAGAGCGCGCCGCAGAAAACGGTGATCGGCCAGGGCCAGATAAACCCAGGCAGCGCCTGCATGCCAAACCACGGCCGATTCCGGCACCCAGGCGGCTGTACGGCCGCCCTGGCCAGCCGCCACCTGCACCCGTTGGCCACTGCGCAAGGTGTTGGCCGACGACAGCCAGAACCAGCTGGCAGCAAGACTGCCCGACAGATGCTGCGGCGCCGGCGCGACACGGCGACAGGCTGCAGATTGCCCGCCCGGACCGGATGGCAGCAGGGTGCCGCGGACAAACCCGCCATCCGCCACCAGCAACAGGTGTTCCCGACCTGCCAGCACGCCAGCGAGCTGGCCACCATCCGGCTGCTCCAGCTGCGCCAGCATCTGGCTGCCCCAGTCCTGCAGGATGGCCTGCCGGATCGCCTGCCGGGCCTGTTCGGCGGCTTGCATGCGCTGCTGCAGCAGGTCGAGGTCGGCACGCGCCTGATCCACCACGCGGCCCGCCACATTGCCTTGTGCGCGCCAAAGACTGTCCAGCCGCTGCCATTCCGTTCCGGCATGCGCCACCTGCGGCACCCACTGCGCCACGTCCGCCTGCGCCTGCAGCAGGCGCAGGCGGGCTTCGGCCAACGGCGCGCCCGGCAGCACTTCGCCCCAGATCGGCTCTGCCACCGGCACCACCCGCCCCTGCACCGGGGCGACCCGGATACCGCTCGACGCCTGCATGGCGGCCGCCATCTGCACGCCAGGTGCGGCCGGGGCGTCCGCCGATGCGGCCTGTGCATCCGGACGGCGCTCGCCATCGGCCAGATCGCTGGTGCGTTCGGCTGCGGCGGTCGGTTTGCCGGTCCCGCCCGGCTCCGGCTGCCGCCACAAGACATAGCCCAGCCCTGCCAGGGCCAGCGCCTGGACCACCACCAGCCCGGTCAGCCATCGCGTCTGCTTCAAGGCGCCTCCCCTGCGATCGGTTGTTGCACCTGCTGTTCGAGTGACCACTGCGCCAGCGCGACCTGCGCCCGGGCATCCCGGCACTGCTGTTGCAGGGGCAGCAGCGCCAGGGCGGCCTGCACGCTCTCAAGGGCGTCGGACTGGCCGGCGTGGCGGCCCATCTCGAGCCTCTCGACCTGCGTCAGGCGGCGCTGCAGCAGACCGTTGCAGTCCCGTTGCCGCTGCCGTGCCCCGGCGAGCGCCAGGCCTGCCTGTTCCACCCCGGTCAGTATCGCCTGCTGCATGGCCAGAAGCTGCTCGCCCGCCTGGGTTCGCTCGGCCTCGGCGAGTGCTACCGCAGCGCCATGGGCCTGCGGCAGAGCCAGTGGCAGCGCCAGCCCAAGACGCAACAGGTGGTCGCCCTGGTCCCATTCATAGCCCGGGTGCAGGCTCCATTCCGGATACTGCTGCGCAACCGCAAGCCGCAGGGCTGCATCGCTACGTCGATAGCGCGCCTCGGCCTGGCGCAGGTCCAGACGGTTGTCGAGGGCAAGACGCCCCAGGGGCGCCGCACCACCGGAAGCCGGGCTGCCAAGGTCATCGACCAGCGCCGAACGCAGGCTGCCCATCCACGCCGCCAGCAGCGCCGCCAGGCTGTCTGGTCCCGCCGCCGGTGCAGACGGCAGTGCCTCGAGGGCCAGTGGCACACGATACTCCGGTGCCAGCCCGAGACGGTCGCGCAGGCTGGCCATGGCCTGGATTTCCTCTTGCTGCGCCTGATCCAGCGCCGCCTGCGTTTCGGCCAGTGCCACGTCGGCGTCGCGCCCCTCAGCGGGGCTTGCCACGTCCACGGCCAGACGGCGTGCCTGCAGCCCCTGCAGGACGGCCGCCAATTGCTGCTGCCAGACCAGGGCGACCCGTTGCGCCCGGGCCGCCTGTACCGCAAGGCAGGCGCGCAAGGTAGCCTGACGGACCGTCCAACCGGTGTCGGCCACGGCCAGCCGCGCCTCGTCGACCTCCGTATCGCTGATCGCCAGTCGGGCACCGCGCCGTACGGCATCCGGCAGCGTGAATTCGAACCCGAATCCCAAGGCCCATGGACTAGGGCGTACGCCATCGAGGGCAGAGTGATACGCCAGCGCCAGATCCAGCAGTCCTGGCGGAGCGACCGCGGTCGCCCGGGCTTGTGCCAGTGCCTGGTGCCAGCGCGCCTCCGCCACGGCCACCTCCGGACTGGCCCAGCCGGCGGCCAGCGCCAGGGTGGCCGCCGGCCAATCGGCGCCAGGGGACGGCATGGTCAGGCCGGCCCGCGCCAGGACGGCGCGCAGCGCCGGATCTTCCAGCGAGCGTGCCTGCCGGCGCTGCTGCACGTCCGGCAGGGGCGCAGCCACACGATACGGCAGCGGGGTGCTGCAGGCGGCCAGCAGGCAGACCAGGCAGGCCACGGTGGGAAACCGCCGGGCCTGCCCGGCGCGCGCCGAAGGTTCAGCGCAGACTGCGCAGCCGCTACGCCAGAGTTTCAGAGCCAAAGCCGCGAATCGCAGAGGGGGTGGAAGGAAAGGACATCAGCCATGCTGCTGGCAGTGTAAACCAAGGTTTCTGGCCAAGCTGGCATACTGACTGGGTGACGCCTTCCAACACCCGACCCGGCCTTCCGCCTCCTGTTGCTGCCCACACCGGACGCCCTGATGCCGCCGTTTATCTGGGCCGCTTCGCGCCCTCGCCGAGCGGCCCCCTGCACGCAGGATCGCTGGTGGCGGCCCTGGGCAGTTGGCTGGATGCCCGGGCTGCTGGCGGCCGCTGGCTGCTGCGTATCGAGGATCTCGACCAGCTGCGCAACCAGCCGGGGGCCGAACAAGCCATCTGCGCCGCCCTGCATGCCCATGGCCTGACCTGGGACGGCACCCTCGTGCGCCAATCGGAGCGCCTGGCACTCTACCAAGAGGCGCTGGCACGTCTCTGCGCCCACGGTCACGCCTACCCGTGCGCCTGCAGCCGACGCGAAGTGGAAGAGGCCGGTGGCCGCTATCCCGGCACTTGCCGGGAGGGACTCGCCGAAGGTCGGCCGGTGCGTGCCTGGCGCATGCGCACCGATGGACCTGCCGTAACATTCCGCGACCGCCGGCGAGGCCTGCAACAGGACCTGGTGGCAGCGTCGACCGGCGATGTCGTGCTACGCCGCGCCGACGGCATCTTCGCCTATCAGTTGGCCGTGGTGGTCGACGATGGCGTGCAGGGAATCACCGATGTGGTGCGCGGTGCCGACCTCTACGAGTCAACGGCGCGGCAGTGCCTGTTGCAGTCCCTGCTCGGACTGCCGCAACCGCGCTACCTACACCTGCCGCTGGCCCTTGGGGCCAACGGCCAGAAACTCAGCAAACAGAATCGCGCCCCTGCACTGGATCCGGCGCAGGCTTCGGAAAACCTGGTGCAGGCGCTGCAGCACCTCGGCCAGCCTTTGCCGGAAGATCGCTGGCAGCAGCCGGCCAGCTGGTCGGTCGAAGCTTGGCTTGACTGGGCGGTCACCCACTGGGCCCCTGACCGGATCCCGCTGGCCGCGCCGCAAGCGGACTGCAGCACAGCGGGCCAGGGCCAGGCCCCGGCATGACCAGGATCCTCCCGGCAAGTCGCTGGCACGGCCACCGCGCATGAACCGCATCGCCCCCGCCCTCTTCGTGCTGTTGTGGAGCAGTGGCTTCGTGGCCGGCAAGGCCGGCGTCGCCGATAGTGGCCCCCTGCACTTGCTGCTGATCCGCTATCTGCTTGCCAGCACCCTGCTGCTGCTGGCGGCCGGCTGGTCCCGCGCCCCCTGGCCTGCGACCATGCGCCAGACCATGTGGATTGCTCTGGCCGGACTGCTGGTGCATGCCGGCTATCTCGGCGGCGTGTTCACGGCCCTGCGCGCCGGTTTCGGTGCCGGCGAAGTCGCCCTGGTGGTCGGGTTGCAGCCGATCCTGACAGCCGCCTTTGCGGCCCTCTGGCTCGGCGAGCGGCTGAGCTGGCAGCGGCGGGCCGGTCTGCTGCTGGGCCTGATCGGCATCGCGCTGGTGCTCAGCCCCCGGCTGGGCGCGCACCGGCTCAGCGCCCTGCTGCAGGCGCCGGGCCTGACCGCCGCCGTGCTGGCCCTGTTCTCGATTAGCATCGGTACGATCTTTCAGAAGCGGTTCTGCGCTGACATGGACCTGCGCAGTGGTGGCGCCATCCAGTTCGCAACCTGCGCCGTCTTCACCGGGCTGCTGCTGTGGTGCAGTCCGGGCGATGCGCCGCCACAAGCCACCCTGCGCCTCGCCTTCGCCCTGGCTTGGCTGGTGCTGGTATTGTCCGTTGGTGCGGTCGGCCTGCTCTATCGTTTGCTGCAGCGCGGTGCCGCCAGCCAGGTCACCACGCTGTTCTATCTGGTGCCGGTGGTGACCACCGCCTTGGGCATGCTGCTCTTCGGCGAGACGCTGACGCCGCTGGCGGCGCTGGGCATGCTGCTGACCGTGAGTGCCGTGATCCTGGCGCGTTGAAACTGGCGCGCTGAAACCCGCCTGCCGGCGGACCAAGCGTCGCGCCTGTCGGCCGCCATGACCGGCCATCAGCCTGTCGGCGCTGCTGGAACCTCTGGCTCGCTTCCCTGTCCTGATGGATGCGCCTTCAACCTAGCAACCCACCACCGATCTACATGTCGCAACGCCCTAGCGCCCGCCGGCACGCCCAGCAGAAAGCCCGTTCCGAATCCGAAGCCCCGATGGCGCGTCAGGCGGGCCATCCTGGCCTGCGCGAAGGCGAGGCAGCAGCGCAGGGGGTACGGCTGGACAAATGGTTATGGGCGGCGCGTTTCTTCAAGACCCGCTCGCAGGCAGGCGAGGCGGTGGAAGCCGGCCGGGTGCGCATCCAGGGTGATCGCCCCAAGCCAGCGCGGCTGATCCGGCTGGGCGACACTCTGGAAGTGCGCACCCCGGCGGGTATCTTCCTGCTCACCGTGCGCGGCCTGGCCGACCGGCGGGGTCCGGCTAGCCTCGCCCAGGCGATGTACCAGGAAGATCCCGAGAGCCGGCTTGCCCGGGAACGCCTGGCGGCGCTGCAACGGGCCGAAGCCATGATCCGGCCCTGGAAGGGCCGGCCGACCAAGCGCGAGCGCCGGGTGATGCTACGCTTTCACCCGGTGGAGTGATTACTTGACGTCGAGCAGTTCGACGTCGAACACCAGGGTGGCGTTCGGCGGAATCACGCCACCGGCACCCCGCGTTCCGTAGCCCATTGCGGCCGGGATGATCAGGGTGCGCTTGCCGCCCACCTTCATACCGGCAACGCCTTCGTCCCAGCCACGGATTACCCGCCCGCCGCCCAGGGGAAAATTGAAGGGCTGGCCACGATCGACCGAGCTGTCGAACTTCTTGCCCTTGTGGTCAGCCGCCGCTTCATCCAACAGCCAGCCGGTGTAATGCACCGACACGTTGTGGCCGGCAGTGGCTTCGGCACCCGTGCCGACGACGGTATCGATTTTTTGCAGTTCGTTCACTTTGACAGCCTTTGTGGTGATGGAAGGGACCGGGGCCGGATCGGCCGCAGCGGGCAAGGCATGGCTGACAAGGGTTGCCGCCAGAACCATACCGGGAAGCACTCGCAACATCATGGAAAGATCTCCGCATCGGCGCGAGCCGGAAGAGCTCGCGCGGCGCGCGTAGTATAGACCGTGCGGGCGGGGGCATCCGTGCCGATTCGCACCGATCGCCCGCCATCGAGACCGTTTTTTGCCCGGCTGCGCACCAATACCGGCGGCGGCTGTCTGAGTTCTATCACCTGCGAGCATCAACTCTTTTGCGAGTACCGAATCTTTTGGGAGTACGAACTCTTTTGGGAGTACCACGCGCCCTCATGTCTGCCTTGTGCCTCCTGCGGTTTGTTCCACGGCCTCCGACCATGCTGCCACTGCTGGCCGGGCTCGCCTTGCTGCCGGCAACACTGGCGCAGGCCGATTACTCCGTCGGTCGCATCGTCAGCGTGCAGGGCCAGACCCAGGCCCAGACGCCCGGTGATGCCGGTGCGCACACCGCCGTCGCCAACGCAGTACTGGCCGAAGGCGACCAGCTGGCAACCGGCGGCGACGGCAGCATCCAGCTCGAGTTTGCCGGGGTATCCGCCACCCTGGGACCCACCAGCGTGCTGATCCTGAGCCAGGTACGGACCGACCAGATCGTGCTGTACCTGGCGCAGGGCACCCTGGCCGCCGGCCGCGCCAACGAACGCGCCACGGCCACCACGGTGGTGCAGGGCCCCCAGGTGAACGCAAGTCTCGATGTGGCCGGACGCTACCGGCTGGACGTGGCGGCAGACGCGACGGAAGAACGGCTTACCGTCTGGCAGGGACGCGCCACGGTCGAGGTGGACCAACGGGACTACACCCTGTACGCCGGTCAGGTGCTGGACTGGTCGCCAGGCAGCGACAGCCCCTTGCAGCTGACCCAGGCCACCGGCATGGACACGCTCGACCTGAACACGGCGAACCAGGTGCAGGCATGGCGCAACCTGGCCAGCCATCCGTATGTCGGACTCGACTGGGTGGGGGCCGAAGCCCTCGACCAGCAGGGCGGATGGCAGGAGACGGCTGGCCTTGGCCCCCTCTGGGTGCCCTGGTACCTGCCAGCCGGCTGGGCGCCCTACGGCAGTGGCTACTGGGTCTGGAGCGGTGTCTGGGGCTGGACCTGGGTGGACACCCTGCCCTGGGCCTATACCACCTTCCACTTCGGCCGCTGGCTGTGGTGGCACAACCGCTGGGCCTGGTCGCCACAAGGGCGGGATCCGGTCTTCAGCGCTGCCGGCGTCGTTCCCCAGGGCATTCGGCCGCCGCCCCTGCCCAATACGGGGCCCCGACAGTCGATCCTGCCGGCAGGTACCTTGCTGCGTATCGCCAGCCGCAGCGGTACCCCGGCGCACCGGCCACCGGGCGCGCCGCCGCACACCGTCAACAACGAGGGCCGTCCCGGTGCCCTGCCGGCGGGTCCGGCAGCGCTGCCCGGCAACGCGCCCCGTCCGGACCTGACCGGGGCGCCGGGCAGCAGTCGCCCTCGGGTGATCCTGCCGCCGCCGGGCGGCCTGCGGCTGCCAGCGGCCAGCCTGCCGCTGCCCGCGACGGGTGCCCCGGTGCCGGGAAGCGGGCTGCCGCCGGGCGCGCTCACGCCGCTCACACCCCCCCTCCACATTGCCCGGCCAGCGCCGCAGCCGGCCGGCCCGATGGTGCCGGTCTCACCGCTCTCACCGGTCACACCGCACATCGGCGAGCGCAACCCGGAACCGGCCGGTTCACCCGGCGGCGAACGGGCAACCCAGCACAATGGCCAGCGCCAGACGCCGGCCAGCCGCGGCAACTGATCAGCGCTTGCCGCTGGCAGGCGGCAGGCGGAATTCCTCCCAGCGCTTCTGCAGACGCTTCGGCGACACCGGTACCGGTGTCTTCAGTTCCTGGGCGAACAACGACACGCGCAGCTCTTCCAGCAACCAGCGGAACTCCTCCAGCTCTGGGCGGGGCCCAAGCCGTGCCAGTGCGGTGCGCCACTCCTTGGCCAACACTTCAACCTGCAAGGCACGCTCGCCGTCCTGCTGCCAGGCATCCGGCAGGCGCTGCAGCCGCACGGCTGCCGCCTTCAGATAGCGCGGCAGCTCCCGCAGACGCTCTCGCGGCAGGCGGCGGATGAAACCGCGGGCAACCAGCTCCACTACCTGCGCCCTGACTTCTGCAACGGCTGGCTTGAGATGGTGCGCCCAGGGTTGGTCAAGACGATCGCGCACGCCCTGGTGTTCGCGCAGTACGGCATGCACCAGCAGCGCCACCTCGCGCGCCATGCCGGGCAGCTGGCGCTGCAAGTCCGTCCGCCAGCCCTCCCAGGCTGTCCGGGTGCGGACCACCCAGGGGTCCGCGGGCAACAGGCTGGCCAGCCCCCGGTGCACGATGTCGGCGCGCAGTTCCTCCACCGGCGCGAGACTGCCGGCCGCCGCCGGCTTGCCGTCGGCAGTCGGCAATACGGCGTACAGCAGACCCATCGCCTGGGCCTCTGGCAGCTGACGCACCACGGTGCGGAGAATGCCGGCCAGCTCGCATTCCGCCAGGCGCACCAGGCCACCCGGCATGGTGGCGCGTGCCGCGCTTTCCTCTTCCATCAGTTGCAGGGCAACACTGTCGCCCTCATCGCACAGCGCCGGCCAGGCATTGAACACCCGGCCGCCGCGGCGAATTTCCACGGTGAGCGGCAGTTCGTCCATATCCCAGGTTTGCAGGCCGCTGCGCGAGAAACGGTCGTCGGCAGCGCCGGTCAGCGCGGCGCGCGCCTCCACCGAAAACTGCCGGCGCAGCGCGGCAACATCCCGTCCCATGCCCAGCTCTTCACGCTGCTCGCCCAGCAGGCGCAGGTTGAAGCGCAGATGGGCCGGCATGGGGGTCCAGTCCAGTTCCGGTGGCCAGGGCTCGCCGCCCTGATCGACAAAGCGCCGCAAACAGGTTTCCAGGGCCCCGTCGCCTGGCTGGGCCATCGACAGGAAACGCGTGACGGCCTGCGGCAGCGGCACAAAATGGCGGCGGATACGCTGGGGCAAACCCCGCAGCAGGGCGGTCACCTTGTCGCGCACCATGCCGGGCACCAGCCACGACAGCACATCGTCATCGAGTTGGCCCAGCGCCATCAGCGGCAGGGTCAGCGTCACGCCATCCAGGGGATGCCCCGGCTCAAACCGGTAAGCCAGAGGATAGTCATGGCTGCCCACCTGCAGCGTCGCCGGAAACAGGTCGGCCGTGATGCCCTCGGCAGCGTGGCGCATCAGCTGCTCCCGCTGCATGAACAGCAGGCGTGGCTGACTCGCCTCGGCGATCCGTCGCCAGCGGTCAAAGCGTTCGCCACTCCAGGCATCGTCCGGCAGCAGGCCATCGTAAAACCCGGCCAGCACCTGCTCATCCACCAGCACATCCTGGCGCCGCGCCTTGTGTTCGAGGGATTCAACCTCGGTCACCAGCGACTGGTTGTGCTTGAAGAACGGTGCCCGGCATTCCCATTCGCCGGCCACCAGGGCGTGACGGATGAACAGCTGGCGCGCCTGGACCGGGTCGACCGGACCCAGCCGGACCCGGCGTTTGGCCACGATGGTCAGCCCGTACAGGGTGACCTGTTCATGGATCGAGGCCTGCGCCGCCTTGCGGTCCCAGACCGGATCGAAATACGTGCGGCGGGTGAGATGGGCGGCGGCGCCCTCCACCCATTCGGGTTCAATCCTGGCGACATGGCGGGCATACAGCCGGGTGGTGTCGGCCAGCTCCGCTGCCATGATCCAGCGTGGCCGGGCCTTGGCGAGTGGTGTGCCAGGAGCGATCAGGAAACGGATCTGGCGGCCCCCCAGATAATCATCCGATTCGGGATCCTTGAACCCCAGTTGCCCCAGCAGTCCCGCCAGCAGGGCACGATGCAGGGGTTCGTAGAGGGCCGGCGTGGCATTCAGTGCTATGCCCATCTCCAGCGTCAGCGCATGCAACTGCTGCCAGACGTCGCGCCACTCGCGCATGCGGTTGCCAGACAGGAAGTTTTCCCGGCACAAGGCCTGCAGCTTGCGTTGCGACAGCCGCTCGGCGGCCTGGGTGTAGAAGGTCCACAGGTTGATCAGCGCCAGGAAGTCGGACTGCTCATGCGCGAACTGCCGGTGCCGCTCATCGGCGGCCTGCCGGTGCTCGGCTGGCCGATCCCGCGGATCCTGGATCGACAGCGCTGCCGCAATCACCAGCACTTCCGACAGGACGTTGTATTCGCGGCCGGCCAGCAGCATGCGCGCAATGCGCGGATCGACCGGCAGACGGGCCATCTCCTGTCCCAGCGGGGTCAGGGCCCGTTGCGCGTCCACCGCCCCCAGTTCCTGCAGCAGCAGGTAACCGTCTTCGATCATCTTCGGGGCCGGCGCGTCGATGAAGGGGAAGTCTTCCACCCGGCCCAGCCGGAGCGAGGCCATGCGCAGGATCACCCCGGCCAGCGAACTGCGCAGGATTTCCGGGGTAGTGTAGGCAGGCCGGCTGTCGTGGTCGTCCTCCGCATAGAGACGGATGCAGATGCCGGCTGCCACCCGGCCGCAGCGGCCTGCGCGCTGGCGCGCTGCCGCCTGGCTGATCTTCTCGACCTGCAGCTGGGTGACCTTGTTGCGCACGCTGTAACGGTTCAGCCGGGCAAGCCCGGTATCCACGACATACCGGATGCCCGGCACCGTCAGCGAGGTCTCGGCCACATTGGTCGACAGCACGATGCGGCGGCCAACCCCGGTCTTGAACACCCGGTCCTGCTCTTGCACCGACAGGCGCGCGTAAAGGGGCAGGATTTCAGTGTGGGGCGGGTGATGATGCTTGAGCGCCTCGTGCGCTTCCCGGATTTCGCGCTCGCCGGGCAGGAACACCAGGATGTCGCCCTCGTGCGACTCGGCGGCGAGTTCGTCGATCGCGGCCAGCAGGGCAGCGCGGCCATCCGCCACCTCCTCCCCGTCTTCCTCGTCCAGGCGTGGAGTGCGGTAGCGCACCTCGACCGGATAGGTGCGGCCCGAGACCTCGATCACCGGCGCATTGCCGAAATGGCGTGACAGGCGGTCGGCCTCGAGGGTTGCCGACGTGATCACGATTTTCAGCTCGGGGCGCCGATGACGCAGCTGATTCAGATACCCCAGCAGGAAATCGATGTTCAGGCTGCGCTCATGCGCCTCATCGATGATGATCGTGTCATACGCGCTGAGAAACCGGTCTTCATGGATTTCCGCAAGCAGCACGCCATCGGTCATCACCTTCACACAGGTGCGCTCGGAAACACGATCGGTAAACCGTACCTTCCAACCAACCTGCTGACCGATCTCGCAATCCAGCTCTTCCGCAATGCGCTGCGCCACCGATCGGGCCGCAATCCGGCGCGGCTGGGTGCAGGCAATCATCCCCGCCGCTCCCCGGCCGAGCGTCAGGCAGATTTTCGGAATCTGGGTGGTCTTACCCGAACCCGTCTCGCCACAGATAATGGTGACCGGGTGGGCAGCAATCGTGCGCGCGATTTCCTCACGCGCTTCTTCGACCGGCAGGGTGCCGGCAAAAGCCGGAACCGGCAGGGCCGCCCGGCGCTCGGTCAGACGCAGGCGCGAACGTTCCAGCCGCTGCTGCCAGTGGCGCGCCCGACCGCCGGCTGGCTCACGTGCGGCATCGGCGCGTCGCGTGCGCAGCCAGTGCCGATCCTGGATCAGGCACTCCAGCAACCAGTCTTCCAGGGTGGCCGGTGTCGGCACGGCAACCGGCTCGCCAGCGCCCGCGCCGGTTGCGGCATGCCCGGCGCGACTGCTTGGGCGCGGCGGCCGCTCTGGCATGGATTTGCCGTGCCGATCGGCACGCTGGCCTTCACGGCCTCGCGATTGGCGATCTTCCCGGGCCGGGGAATCGCCGGCGGGCGGGGTACTCAGTGGCCGCGACGGGCAAAGACCACAACCAGCGTGGTCAGGATCACGACGATGCCGAATTCGATAAGACCGATCATGGAGGAATCCATTGGCTTTCCTGTCTGAATAAAAGTTTTTGCGGGTGAGAGGGTTGTGCCGACGCAGGGCGGGATGCCCGACCCGGATCGTAGTGTAGCGGAAGCCGTCGGGGTGACCTAGTCCGAATGACCGCCGCCGGGTTGGCCATCACTGGGATACTGGTCTTCAATCACCCGGGCCAAGGTGCGGCAGTTGCGTTCCGCAATGGCGAGCAGATGCGCCGCCTCGCCGGGCAGCGCCCCCCCGACCCCGGCGCCGAGCAGCGCGAGGGCTGCGGACAGTGCGGTGAGCGGTGTGCGCATGGCGTGCCCCGGACCCTCCGCCGGCAAGGCGCCGGCGCTCGGGGACAGCAGGGAAGGGTCAACAGCACGGACCATGGCAGCTACGGCGGGTCGGCGCAGCCGGCAAGCCACGTCACCCCGGAAAGAGTGGGAGAAGAACCAGAGTAGTCCAAGGCCCTCAGCACGGCAGCGTTTATCTTGCAAATTGACACAACTTTGCAAAGCCTGCGCACACCCATTGCCCCCCGCCTCAGCGCGTGGCACAGTCGCAGGCTGTCCTGCCACTCGTTCGAGGTTTTCCAGCCCATGGATCGTCGCCTGCGCTGCCTGCTGCCCGCATTGCCCCTGCTCCTGCTCACCGCTTGCGGAGGGGGTGGCAAAGGCAGTTCCGCTGCGCCCCCGGCAAATTTCCAGGCGGCAGCGCAGGATCAGGCGGTCACCGCCTCCTGGAGTGACGATCCCAGTCTGGATTACTGGATCTTCATCGGGCCGCCAGGCACCACCCCGGACAACTTCACCAATACGGCTGGTGCGTACGCCATTCCGCATGTCACCACGCCCTATTCGGTGTCGACACTGGCCTTCAACGGCATACCGACTGCGCTGACCAACTTCCAGGCCTACGACATCACCATCAATGCGCGCTCCAATGGGGGGCCGGGTGGACCGTCCTCGGCCCCAGTGCGCGCCGTTCCGCGCCCGGCCGGCGGCACCTGGACCAGCGGCACGCCCTTGGTCAACCAGGCGGACAACCTGCCGGATGACCTGCTGTCGGCCACCTACGGCGTGCCCTATTACGGGAACAATGGCGTACTCGCGCCGACCGGTGCTGCCGCACGCTTTGTGGCCAGCGGCAATGCGGGCGCCCTGTTCTACACCCAGCAGAACGCCAATGGCATCGACTTCACCTTCTTCCCAACCACCAGCGGCCTGCCAGCCGGAACCAACCTCGGCGCCGTGTCTTTTGACCCCTCGGTGGGATTTCTGACCGCCGGCCCCGGGGGTCTCGCCAGTGCGAGTCTGGATGGCATCTCCTGGACACCCCAAGTGACCGGGATCACCTTCAACATCAACGGCATTGCCAGCCTGGGTGGCTCCTGGCTGGGGGTCGGCGATGGCTGCAACATCGTGTCGGTGATCGGCAGTGGCAATCCCAACCAGTACACCAGCTGGACGTCCTACTCGGCAGGGCTGATTGCAGCCTTCCCCACCCAGTGTGGCGCAAGCTCCCCGGCCAGCCTGCTGACCTCGACCCTCGGTTCTGCCGCCGGCTCCAATTATGTTGTGGTGGGCGGCACACAGGGGCTGCTGGCCTTCTCCCCGTCGACGGCCTTCACATCCACCACCCCGGGCTGGACCCAGGCCAACCTGATCCTGCCTGCCGGCGTGACCCAGGCGCAGGTCACCGTGCGCGGCCTGGCGTACGGCTCATTCACACCGTCCCCCACCACGGCCGTGCCAAACCCGGTCGGCCAGCCGCTGTTTGCCGCCGTCGGCGATTATCTGGACAGTACCAACACTGTCCAGCCGATGATTCTCTACTCCTACGATCTCGCCAACTGGACCGCCGTCGCGTTGCCGGCCAGCCTCGCGGGCACCCACCTGCGCAGCGTGGCAGGCATCCGCGATCCTGCCAGCGGTCAGCTGACCCAGCTGGTTGCGGTGGGCGACGCCGGCGTGATCCTGCGCAGCAATCTGATCGTCGCCACGGTGAACGGACTGACGGCATCGTCGCAGTACATCCTCACGCCAGGTCAGGTATGGACACCGGTTACCGGCACCACCACCAGTGCCCAGCTGAACGCGGTCGTGTTTGGCCATTTCGGCTTTGAAGCGCTGGGGGCTGCCGGCACCAACCTGCACAGTTTCTGATCGGCAGGGCGTGCCGCTCAGGGGTCTGCCGGCAGAGGCTTGCGCTTCGACGATCGCCTCACCTGCAAGGGTGATGCCAGGAGTCAGCCCACCAGTACGATGTGCACCCGGCGCGGCCCGTGGGCCCCGATCACGATGGTCTGCTCGATGTCGGCGGTGCGCGATGGCCCGGAAATGAAATTGACCGCGCGCGGCAGCTCGCCACGCCGGGCCAGGACCTGTGCGAAGGCTTCTTCCATCCGTTCCAGGATGACCGCGACCGGTACTACGGCGATATGAGTCTCCGGCAGCAGGCTGGCGGTGGCGGAGTGACCGGGTCCCGAATCGAGCAACAGCGTTCCGGTTTCGGCGATCGCACAACACACGCCAGTGATACCAACCTGATCGGCGGACAGGGCACTGCGGGCTTCCACGGCCAGCCCGGCACCTGCCCAGTCGAGTGCGGCCAGTTCCGGCCAGACCACCATGCCATTGGTGACGGGTGGCAAGCCAGCCAGGTAGCGGGCAACCGCCAGCGGCACAGCATCCATCTCGTCCACGTGATCCACCGTACTCTGCAACGATTCGGCGCGCTGCCGGAAGTCGGTCACCCGGTCGTGCACCGGCCGCGCCAGCGGGGCCGGCGAACGCACCGGGCGGTCTGGCACCTCGCCAGCCCGGGTGCCCAGGCCACTGCGCACCCGGGCCAGGATGCGGTCGCGGGCCGTGCTCATGGGGCCTTGCTCCGCGCTGCGCCAGCGGCAGCCATCGCAACGGGAGTGGCGGCCGCCCTCGCCTTGCCCTGCGCTTCCCGGGCAGCAAGCTGCGTGCGCCACTGATCGCGGAACGTGCTGCCCTGCGGCGCCGGCATGTCACGGCCCTCGGTCCATCCGTCCAGGCCCGGCAAGCGGTGCACCTGCCCATCCTTGCCCGCCAGCCAGCGCAAGACCCGGATGCCCCAGCGGGTTGCCACGGCATAGAGCGCCGGATGCAGGGCAAGCCAGCGCCACAGCCGGATCGACAGGCGCTCGTGCCAGGGACGCAGCCCCTGTTCCATTTCCTGCTCACGCAAGGTCCGCATCAGTTCCGGCAGGGGAATGCGTACCGGGCAAACCACTTCGCAAGCGGCACAGAGGGTGGATGCCTGCGGCAGGTCGAGCGCCTTCTCCAGGCCGAGGAAGGCCGGCGTCAGGATTGCGCCGATCGGGCCGGGATATACCCATCCGTAGGCATGGCCGCCGATGTTCTGATACACGGGACAGTGATTCATGCAGGCGCCACAGCGGATGCAGCGCAGGGCATCGTGCAGCGCGCCCCCCAGCAACCGTGAACGGCCGTTGTCGACCAGGATCACATGGTTCTGCTCAGGACCGTCGTCCGCTCCGGCATCACGGGTACCCGTCAGCACCGAGACGTAGTTGGTGATGTCCTGGCCAGTGGCCGAGCGTGGCAGAACGCGCAGGATGGCGGACAGGTCGTCCAGCGTCGGCAGCACTTTCTCGATGCCAGTGATCGCCACGTGCACGCGCGGGAGCGTGGTGACCATGCGGCCATTGCCTTCGTTGGTGACAATCGCGACCGAACCGGTTTCGGCAATCAGGAAATTGCCGCCGGAAACGCCCATGTCAGCTTGCAGGAAACGAGGCCTCAGGTGCTGGCGTGCCTCTTCGCACAAGGCCGGAATGTCGCGCGTCAGCGGGGTGCCGTGGTGCTCGGCAAACAGGGCGGATACTTCATCACGGCTCTTGTGAATGGCTGGCGCGATGATGTGCGAGGGTGGTTCGTCCGCAAGCTGAAGGATGTACTCTCCGAGGTCGGTTTCCGTGACCTCGATGCCGGCAGCCCCGAGCACGGCATTCAGGCCGGACTCTTCGCTGACCATCGACTTGGACTTGATCACGCGCTGCACGCCGGCCGCCCGGGCAATCCCGAGCAGGATCTGGTTGGCCTCGGCACCGGTTTCCGCCCAATGCACCGCCGTGCCACGCCGGGTGGCTTCCGCCTCGAACGCCAGCAGCCAGTGGTCCAGATGGGTCAGCACCTCGGCCCGGATCTCGGACGCGCGGTCGCGCAGGGCTTCGAAATCGTCTACCCGGCCGACCGCGTCACGCCGGCGGTCGGCAAAGCCCCCGCCAAACCGCCGCAGATTGGCCTGCAGGGCCTCATCGCCCAACCGGGCGTGTACATTGCGTTTAAAGCTATGTGACGTTGCATCCATGGGTCTCAGTCCTTCGTCGTCACTGGCATGCCAACAAACTGTCCCGGGGCGGGCAGTTCGCCAGATGCCGCCAGTTGGCCCGCCGCCAGCACTTCGGCCACATGCAGCACCTGCGTGCGCTGGTCGCCGCGGCGACGCAGCCGGCCTTCGATGTTGAGCAGGCAGCCCAGATCGCCGCCAAGGATCGCGTCCGGCTGCGTCGCCAGGGCGTGATTGCACTTGTTGTCGGCCATCCGGGTGGCAATCTCACCCAGCTTCACGGAAAAGCTGCCCCCAAAACCACAGCAGATTTCCGCATCGCGCATCTCGCACAGATCAACCCCGTCGCAGGTCGCCAACAGCTGGCGCGGCTGGTGCTTGATGCCAAGATTGCGCAGGCCCGAACAACTGTCGTGATAGGTGGCGCGCAGGGGCAGCGCACCGGCCGGCAGGGGCTGGGGCGCATGATGGGTGAGGAAATCGAGCAGCTCATGGGTACGGCTGACCAGGCGCTGCAGACGCTCTGCGAGCGCCGGCTGGTCGGCAAACAGGCCCGGGTAATCGCGGATCATGGCCACGCAGGAACCACTCGGCGCGACCACGGCATCGAACGATTCGAATTGCTCAAGAAAAACCTGTGCCAGGCGCGTGCCGGAAGCCCGGTCACCCGAATTGAATCCGGGTTGCCCACAACAGGTCTGGGCGGCAGGAACTTCCACAGTGCAACCGGCGGCCTCGAGCAGCTGGATGCTGGCAAAACCGATCCGCGGCCTGACCGCGTCGACAAGACACGTCACAAAAAATCCGATCCGCACGCCTGCTCCTGAATCCTGTTGGATGGTGGCCTCCGACGACCACCGTCGGATCAGCCCTTGCCCTTGGCTGCCGTTTCCAGCCCAAGACGCGCCTGCGCCAGCCGCGCCTCGAGCCACTTGCGTACCCTCTGTGCATCACCAATCCGCGACAGGTGTCCGCGTGAATCCAGCAGCACCATCGTGGTGACGTGACCGTCGATGCGGGCCTGCATAACCAGGCACTGACCGGACTCATTGATGAATCCGGTCTTCGACACCACCACATCCCAATCACCTTGCCGCACCAGCAAATTGGTATTCCGGAAAGTATAAGGCCTTCCCCCCACGGCGGCGATGCTCGCTTCCGGCGTGGTGGTGAAGGTGTGGATGATCGGCAGGGTTGCAGCAAAACGCACCAGCACCGCCAGATCCCGCGCAGACGAAAGGTTTGCCCCGTTCAGGCCTGACGTGTCTTCGAAGTGGGTGTGCGTCATGCCGAGTTGCACCGCCATGGCATTCATCTGCGCGACGAAGCCTGCCTTGCCTTCGGGAGAGGATCGGCCAAGGGCCGCCGCAGCGCGGTTTTCCGAAGCCATCAAGGCCAGCAGCAACAGGTCGTGCCGGGTGTACTGGGTGCCCACCCGCAGCAAGGAATGGGTATGCCGCAACAGGTCGACGTCTGCATCCTCGATCTCGATCAGCGCGTCGAGCGGCAGTTGCTGGGTGATCACCACCACCGCGGTCATCAGCTTGGTGATCGAGGCAATCGGCTGAACCTGGTCCGGATTGCGGTCGGCCAACACCTGACGGCTGCCCTCATCGATGATGTAGGCCGCATTCGAGCGCAGGGCGAGACCGGGGGGCAGATCATGCCCCGCTTCGGCCGGCAGGGCCTCATTGCCCGGTGCCACCGGGGCACGATGCAGCGGTCGATGATGGCTGTGGCTGGACCGATGGTGCACCCGGGTGACGGCGGCGCCGGCACCATTACCCGCCGTGACGGCGGCGGCGGCTGGCGACAGGGGCAGGGACAGCCCGGCCACGGTCAGCAGCCACAGCATGGAACGATGGAAGGGCATGTTCATAGGCTCACAGGCTTTGCTGTTGCAGGGCCCACATTCGGGCATAGCGTTCTCCCAGCGCCAACAGGGCCTCGTGGGTACCGCGCTCGACAACCCGGCCCTGATCCATCACTAGGATTTCGTCCGCGCCGACAATCGTCGACAGTCGGTGGGCAATCACCAGGGTGGTGTGGGTGCGCGAGATGCGATCGAGTTCATCCTGGATGGCTTTCTCGGCATGGGAGTCGAGCGCCGAAGTGGCTTCATCAAACACCAGCACACGCGGATCCTTCAGGATCGTGCGCGCGATGGCCACGCGCTGTTTTTCGCCTCCGGACAGCTTCAGGCCGCGCTCACCAACCAGCGTGGCATAGCCGTCCGGCAGGCTCTCGATGAAGGCGTGGATGTGCGCTGCACGTGCCGCCGCCTCGATGTCGGCCTGGCTGGCACCGGGACGCCCGTAGGCGATGTTGTAGGCGATGCTGTCGTTGAATAGCACCGTGTCCTGCGGCACGATGCCGATGGCTGCCCGCAGGCTGGTCTGCTGCACGGCGCGGATATCCTGCCCGTCGATCAGGATCTGGCCGGCGTTAACGTCATAAAAGCGGAACAGCAGTCGCGCCAAGGTCGACTTGCCCGCTCCGCTGTGGCCCACCACCGCGAGCGTCCTGCCCGGGGGGATGATGAAACTGAGGCCATGTAGGATCGGTCGCCGCGCGTCGTACCGAAAATCGACATCAACAAAGCGTACCTCGCCTGGCCCCGCCTGCAGTGCCGGTGCCCCGGGCAGATCGGCCACTTCCTCGTCCACCGACAGCAACCGGAACATGCGGTCCATGTCAGACAGTGCCTGCTTCATTTCGCGGTAGATCACGCCCAGGAAGTTGAGCGGAACATACAGCTGCAGCAGCAGGGAATTGATCAGCACCAGGTCGCCCAGGGTGAGGCGGCCGGCCACCACGCCGGCGGCAGCGCGCGCCATCAGCAGCGTGGCACCGGCAGCAATCACCAGGCTCTGGGTGGTATTGAGCGCGGCGAGCGAGGTCTGGCTGCGCACCGAGGCCTCTTCCCAGCGCTGCAGGTTGTCGTCGTAACGGCGCGCTTCCCACTCTTCGTTGCCGAAATACTTCACGGTCTCATAGTTGAGCAGGCTGTCGACGGCTCGCGTGTTGGCACGCGAATCCATTTCGTTCATGCGCCGGCGAAACTGCGTGCGCCACTCGGTGATCACCACCGTCAGCGTGATGTAGATCAGCAGGGTGACCAGGGTGATCAGGCCAAACCAGATGTCGTAACGCCAGGTCAGGATGCCACCCACCATGGCCATTTCGACCAGTGTGGGAAAGATGCTGAACAGGGCAAAGCGCAGCAGGGTTTCGATGCCGCGTGTACCGCGTTCAATGTCGCGCGACATGCCTCCGGTCTGGCGCTCGAGATGAAAACGCAGGGACAGACGATGCAGATGGCGGAATACCGACAGCGCCGCCTCACGGATGGCGCGCTGGCTGACCCGGGCAAAGATGCCGTCGCGCAGTTCGGTGAACAGGGTGGTGGAAAAGCGCAGGGCGCCATAGGCGACAAGCAGGCTGAGCGGGATGGCCACCGCCTGATGCAGCGGCGACAGGTCGTCGATCACATGCTTCAGCACCAGTGGCACGGCGACGTTGGCGATCTTGGCCAGGATCAGACAGACCGCCGCTGCCGCGATGCGGGCGCGATACCGTGCAAGGTAGGGAAGCAGGGCCCGCAGGGCGCCCCATTCGGTGGGGCTGGCCGCCGGCAGGGCGGCAGAAGGCGAAGCAGAGGGGTGATGACGCATGGCGCGATTCTAGCAGGCTGACCGGCGCAACGCCTGACGGCGAAGGGCCAGGCAGGCAATCCCATGCATCGCGCGCAGCCGGCGCACGGCGCGTGCCACGCGGATCACGGCGGGCGGCACGCGTGGCGCCGGCTTCATCTGCCGTGTCCCACACGCTGGGCGGTGTACACCACGGCAGCAACGTCCTGTCCCAATTCCCGCCGCAGTGCCAGCGGTCGTGCATGATGTACGGCAAATCCGGCTGCCTGCAGCCACGCTTCGATCGTGGCCGGCGCATGCAGATACCGGCCGTGCACCGCAAGACACCACCCCTGTTCCGGACACGCTTCGCGGCCATCTTCGATAGTGAACACGAGATGGCCATCGGCCTCGAGGGCCTGGGCAGCGGCCCGGAATACTGGCGCAAGGTCGCCAAAATAGTTGAACGTATCGGCGGCCACGACCACGTCATAGGCCGACCGGCAGGACTCGAGAAATCCCGTCAACTCGACTTTTTCCAGGCGGTCGTAGCAGCCGCGTACCCGTGCGCGGTCGAGCATGCCGGAGGAGAGGTCCACACCATCCAGCTGCGCGGCCAGAGGACGCAGCACCGTTCCGCACAGGCCGGTTCCGCAGCCGACATCCAGGATCCGGGCAGAGGCGTCCACCGGGCGAACCCGGGCAACCGCGGCCGCCACGGTTTCCGGTCCGCAGTACGCCAGTCCGGCGAGGTGATCGTCGAAGTGCGGGGCAAAGGCGTCAAAACTCTGTTCGACAAAATCGTCGCTGCCGCGCGTTGGCACATCTTCGTTCAGACAGGCAGCCAGCCGATGGCGCGCCACCGGGTTCTCCGGTTCGGCCAGTACCCAGTCGCGATACACCCGTGCGGCCTCTTCGAACTGTCCAAGGTGATAGTAGGCAGTACCGAGCATTGCCGGCGTCTTGCCGGCCCGGGGGCCGTGAACAAACGCGAGGCAGTGATGGCGGGCGGCCTCCAGCGTGTCACCGCGCCCATCCAGCAACAGGGCGAGGTTCTGGTGTGCCTCATGGAAGCTTTCCTGCAGCGAGATGGCCCGCCGAAACGCGCACTCTGCCCCCACCACATGCTGGTCGCGCAACAACACCGCTCCGAGGTTGTTCCAGATGCTGGCCGAGCGCGGTGAGCGTCCCAGCGCCCGGCGGAAGGCCGAGGCCGCTTCGTTGAACCGCTGGGCATGCGCCAGCAGATTGCCAAGCGTATTCCAGCGCTCCGTGCTTGCCGCCCCTTTGGCGAGTGATTCCTGCATGCGCTGGATGGCACCCGCCAGATCACCGGCCTCGAAACGCGTCAGCGCCTCTTCATACAGCTCGTTCGCGGTGAGGGCCATCTCGGTCACTGCGTTCGGCGGGGCTGTCGCCAGACCGGGCACAATGGACAGCACTGCAGTACCGCGAGTGCCGCTGGATGGACGCGTAGTGGTCGACACGGATGAACTCCCTTCTGGGCCAGGGACGCCGATGGGAGTCCTTCTGTCGCAGGATGGCCCTAGTGTGTCTGCTGGAGCCCCCCCCTGATCGTCCGAGCAGCAGGGAAAAGCAGCGCTATTTCCGCTGCGTCAGCGCGGGGGCAGTACCGGTTCGGCCATCAGCCGGACTGCCAGCACCCGCCCGTCTGCGGTGACCTGTACCAGACCAAGAAAACGGCCACCCTCGGCAGCCACGGCACGCAGCACCTCGGGATGCGGATCGATGCCGGCGTGCCCCGCGCGTTGCTCCACCGTGGCGAGCGGCGACTGGCCATGGCACAGGGCGCGGGTTTGCCCGGCATCCAGCACCAGCATGGGCAGGTCGTCCACCAGACATTCCGGCGGGCGCAGCCATTGCAGACGTGCGTCTTCCGGCATCGCGGCCAGGGCATCGAGGGTGACCGCCTCTGCCAGGCCAAACCCTCCGGTACGGTTGCGGCGCAGGCCGGCCAGCCATGCACCACAGCCCAGACGCCTGCCGATTTCTTCCGCCAGGGTGCGGACATAGGTGCCCTTGCTGCAATCAACCTGCACCGTCAGGCGGTTGCCGGCGAGGGCCAGCAGGGTCAGGCCAAACACCTCGATCTGGCGCGGCGCGCGTGGCACCTCAACGCCAGCCCGCGCATAGTCGTAGAGCGGACGGCCTTCGTGCTTCAGCGCCGAATGCATCGGCGGAATCTGCATCTGCGGGCCGATCAGGCCGTCCAGCACTGCCTGTACGGGTTCGACCGTGTCCGGCAGCGCCCCCGCACCGGCCGTTCGAGTGCCCTCGGCATCGCCGGTGGAACTGGTTTCGCCCAGGTGCAGCAGCGCTTCATAGCCCTTCGGGGCGTCAAGCAGAAAGCTGGAAAACTTGGTGGCTTCGCCGAAGCACAGGGGCAACAGCCCGGTGGCTTCCGGATCCAGGGTTCCGGTATGGCCAGCCTTCTCCGCACGCAGCAGATGCCGCGCCCGCTGCAGGGCGATGTTGGAAGACAGGCCATGCGGCTTGTCGAGCAGCAGCACGCCGTGCACAGGGCGCAGCGGCTTGCGGGGACCGTGGGTGCGACTCAGGACGGCTCCGCTGGCTTCCCGTCAGCGGAAGCGGCAGGGTCCCCCGGCTCGGTGGACTGAGCCTGAGGTGCCGGGTTGCCATGCTCAACCGCCAGCGCAACGTCAGCAGCGAGCGCGTGGCCGATCAGGGCACCCATTCGCGCGCCGCGTTCAATCGATGGATCCTCCACAAAATGCAGTTGTGGCGTCACCCGTAGTTTCAGCCCGCGGCCCAGTTCCCGGCGCAGGAACCCGGCGGCTTCGTGCAGCCCCTTCAGCGTTTGCTGCAACGAGTCCTCGCCCAGCAGCGACGAGACAAATACCTTGGCGTGCGCATAGTCGGCGGCCACTTCCACCCAGGTGATGGTGATCATACCCACCCTGGGATCTTTCACCCGCGTACGGATCAGGCCGGACAGATCCTTCTGGATCTGGTCGGCCACCCGGCGCTGCCGTGTCTGCTGCGTTCCCATAGCTGCGCCGCCTTACAGGCTGCGCGCCACTTCAACAATCTCGAACACTTCCAGCTTGTCGCCGATTTCGATGTCGTTGTAGTTCTTCAGGCTGAGACCGCATTCGAATCCGGCTTTCACCTCGCGCACGTCATCCTTGAAGCGCTTGAGCGAATCCAGTTCGCCACTGAAGATCACCACGTTTTCACGCAGCAGGCGAATCAGGGCATTACGGCGGATCAGACCCTCGGTGACATAGCAGCCAGCCACCGTACCGATACGCGAAATCTTGAACACCTCGCGGATCTCGACCATGCCCAACATGCTCTCCTTGCGGTCGGGTGCCAGCATGCCAGACAGGGCTGCCTTCACTTCATCCACCGCTTCGTAGATCACGTTGTAGTACCGGACGTCCACGCCACTGCTCTCGATCAGCTTGCGTGCCGTGCTGTCGGCCCGCGTGTTGAAGCCGATGATCACGGCCTTCGAGGCCAGTGCCAGGTTGACGTCCGACTCGGTGATGCCACCAACGGCGGAGTGCAGGATATTGACCCGCACTTCATCCGTGGAGAGCTTCTGCAGCGAAGTCGACAATGCCTCGAAAGAGCCCTGCACGTCCGACTTGATGATCAGCGACAGGGACTTCACTTCGCCCTGCCCCATCTGGTCGAACATGTTCTCGAGCTTGGAAGCCTGCTGACGCGCCAGCTTGACGTCGCGGAACTTACCCTGCCGGAACAGGGCGATTTCACGCGCCTTGCGTTCGTCGTTCAGCACGATCACATCTTCGCCGGCTGCCGGCACGTCCGACAGACCCTGGATCTCGACCGGAATCGACGGGCCGGCTTCCTGCACCGGATGACCCGCCTCGTCGAGCATGGCGCGCACCCGGCCGAAGGCCGCTCCGGCGAGCACCATGTCGCCGCGCTTCAGCGTACCGCTTTGCACCAGGATGGTGGCCACCGGGCCACGCCCCTTGTCGAGGCGGGCTTCGATCACAATGCCCTTGGCAGGGGTATTGGCCGCAGCCTTAAGTTCCAGCACTTCGGCCTGCAGCAGGATGGCTTCCAGCAGATCGTCGATGCCAAGACCAGTCTTGGCCGAAACCGGCACGAACATCGCGTCACCGCCGTACTCTTCCGGCAGCACGCCCTGCGCCACCAGTTCGCTCTTGATGCGTTCGCTGTTGGCTTCCGACTTGTCCATCTTGTTGATGGCCACCACCACCGGCACCTCGGCGGCCTTGGCATGATGAATCGCTTCGATGGTCTGCGGCATCACGCCGTCATCGGCGGCCACCACCAGGATCACGATGTCGGTAACCTTCGCACCGCGGGCACGCATGGCGGTGAACGCCTCGTGGCCAGGGGTATCGAGGAAGGTGACCATGCCGCGCGGGGTCTCCACATGGTAGGCACCGATGTGCTGGGTGATGCCGCCGGCTTCGCCGCTGGCCACCCGGGTGCGCCGGATGTAGTCGAGCAGCGAGGTCTTGCCATGGTCAACGTGACCCATCACGGTGACCACCGGCGCGCGGTGGGTCAGTTCGACATCCGGCGCGTCCTCGCCCAGCCCCTCCAGATGGGCCTCTGGGTCGTCGAGCTTGGCCTGCTTGGCAATGTGCCCCATGTCCTCGACAACGATCATCGCGGTTTCCTGGTCCAGCACCTGGTTGATGGTCACCATCGAGCCCATCTTCATCAGGGCCTTGATCACCTCGACGGCCTTCACAGCCATTTTCTGGGCCAGATCGCCCACCGTGATGGTTTCCGGTACCAGCACTTCGTGCACCACCGGTTCAGTCGGTGCGGAGAAATTGGTGTTCGGGTCTTCCACCCGCTGACGGCCGCCACGGCCCTTGTCGCGCCAGGCATTACCAGCGTCCCGACCACGACCACCGGCACCGCCGGCACCACCGCCACCCGGACGGCGGCGTGCACCATCACCGGCGCTCCAGGGCGCTTTGGCCGTACCCGGACCACCAGGCTTGCGGGCTGGCGCCGCCGCAGGCCGGCGATCGGCCGGGGACGGACGAGCGACCGCACCGGGCGCCGCTGCGGTGCGGTGCAGGGTTGTCTCGCCGGCCGGCCGGACCGGAGCCGGCGGCGGCGGCGGGGGTGCCGCCGCGGCTGCTGCTGCGGCAGCTGCGGCGGCGGCGGCGGCGGCCTGTCGCGCGCGCTCTCGGGCCTGCTTGGCCTCGATGTCCGCCTGCTGCAAGGCCTTCAGTTTGGCGCGACGACGTTCGTCCTCGGCGCGCAGGGCCGCCTCCGCCGGATCAATGATGCTGACCGGGGTACGTGGTTCCGCCGCCGGCGCCACTGCGTCAGCCACTGGCGCAGGTTCGGCGGCAGCGGCGGGCGCTGGCGCAACCCGCTCGGCCGGCTCGGGCGCGGGTGGCGCCGTCACCTGATTTGCCGCCACATCGCGTGCGGTCTTGTTGCCAGCAGCAGCGCCGCGGCCCGCAGACGCGGCCTTGGCACTGGCCGGCGCTTCCGCTGCGGCGGCGGCAGGCTGTTCCGCCGCCCGGGCCGGTGCGGCTTCCACCGCAGCCGGGGCGGGGGCAGCAACTGGTGCCGCCGCTGGCGCAGCCGGTGCAGCGTGTTCTTCCGGGGCGGCCGGCGCGGCCACGGCAGGAGCCTCGGCCACCACGGGCGTTGCCGTGCCCGTGGCAGGTACCGGCGGCAGGTCGATGGGCGTCAGGTCGTCATTCAGGGAAGAGGCAATCTCTGCTGCCAGCGCGGCCTCAGCCTGCACTGCGTCGGCCTCGAGGGCCTCGGCTTCGGCGGCCAGCTCAGCGGGGTCACGCTTCACGAAAACCCGCTTCTTTTTCACTTCCACCTGGATCGTGCGTGCCCGCCCGGTCGTGCTGTCCGCCTTCTTGATCTCGGTGGTCGACTTGCGCGTCAGCGTGATCTTGGTCTTGGTCTCACGACTGCCATGCGCCTGACGCAGGTAATCCAGCAACTGCGCCTTGTCCTGCTCGGAGAGCACGTCGGCCTCGCGTGACTTGGCCACGCCGGCCGCCTTCAGCTGCTCCAGCAGGTGCGCTGCGGTGATCTTCAGTTCGGCGGCAAAATCCGCCACATTGTTCGCTGCCATCTGGTGTTTCCTCTGCCTGCGCTTATTCGAACCACGGCGCGCGTGCGGTCATGATCAGTTCGCGGGCGCGCGCTTCATCAATGCCCGTGAGTTCGGATAGTTCGTCGACAGCGAGGTCGGCGAGGTCTTCCATGGTGCGGATGCCCTTGGTGACAAGGCTACGGGCCACGGCGACGTCCATGCCTGCCATGTGCAGCAGATCATCAGAAACGGTTTCCACCTGCTCTTCCGTCGCGATCGCCTCGGTCAGCAGGGCGTCGCGCGCCCGGCTGCGCAGTTCATTCAGGGTGTCTTCGTCGAAGGCTTCGATTGCCTGCAGCTCGGCCAGGGGCACGTAGGCCACCTCCTCCAGCGTGCTGAAACCCTCCTGCACCAGCACATCGGCAACGTCTTCGTCCACATCCAGCCGGGACATGAACAGCTGCCGCACACTGCTGCGCTCGGTCTCCGATTTCGCTTCGGCCTGATCGATGGTCATGATGTTGAGTTCCCAGCCGGTCAGCTCGCTGGCCAGACGTACGTTCTGGCCACGGGCGCCAATGGCCTTGGCCAGCTGGTCTTCTTCCACCACCACATCGATGCTGTGCTTGTCCTCATCCACCAGGATCGAGCTGACCTCGGCCGGTGCCAGTGCGTTGATCACGAACTGGGCCGGATCATCCGACCACAGGATGATGTCGACGCGCTCACCGCCCAGTTCGCCCGTCACGGCCTGCACGCGCGAACCGCGCATGCCGACACAGGTGCCGATCGGATCAATGCGGCGATCGTTCGACTTCACCGCAATCTTGGCGCGCATGCCCGGATCGCGCGCGGCTGCGCGGATTTCCAGCAGGCCCTCTTCGATTTCCGGCACTTCCAGCTCGAACAGCTTGATGATGAAATCGGGCGCCGTGCGCGACAGCACCAGCTGCGGGCCCCGATTGCTGCGCTCCACCTTCTGCAGGTAAGCCCGTACCCGGTCGCCCACCCGCAGGTTCTCCTTCAGGATCATCTGGTCGCGCGGCAGCAGGGCTTCCAGGCGGCCCGACTCGACAATGGCGTTGCCGCGTTCGATGCGCTTGACGGTGCCGGTGACCAGGCTTTCGCCGCGCGACAGGAAGTCCGCCAGGATCTGTTCGCGCTCGGCATCGCGTACCTTCTGGAAAATCACCTGCTTGGCGGCCTGGGCACCGATGCGGCCGAAGTCGATCGGCTCGAGGGGATCTTCCAGCACATCGCCCACCTGTGCCGCGGCGTCACGTTGCTGCGCCGCCGACAGGGGCATTTCCAGGGTTTCGGACAGCCAGTCGGCATCATTCACGACCGTCCAGCGCTGGAAAGAATCGAAATGGCCAGAATCGCGGTCGATCGCCACCCGCACTTCGATGTCGTCACCATGTTTTTTCTTGGTGGCCGAGGCCAGCGCTGCTTCCAGCGCCACGAACACGATGTCCGGATTGACGTTCTTCTCACGCGCCAGTGCATCCACCAGCAGCAGGATTTCCTTGCTCATGTTCTCTCCAGCTCAAAATTCCGGTACGAGGTTGGCACGGTCGATGATGTCGAATCCAAACATCGTTGGTACCCCCTCCAGTTCAATCTGTACGCCGGTCGGATCACTGCCCAGCAGTTTGCCGACAAACACCTTGCGACCCTCGCGCGGCACCCGCAGCCGCAGCTTCACCTGTTGTCCGGCAAAGCGCGCAAAATGCGCCGGCTTGCGCAACAGGCGGTCCATGCCCGGCGACGACACTTCCAGCCGCTCATAGCTGAAGTTCTCCACCAGCAGAACCCGCGACAACTGGTCACTGACCAGCACACAGTCATCCACCGTGATCCCGTCCGGATGGTCGATGAATATCCGCAGCAGACCTGCCCCATTGCGCTCCAGCGCAACCAGCTCGAACTCCAGTCCTTCCACGGTCGTCTCGACCACCTGCATCAGGTCCATGCCTGCTCCCAAACCCGCCAGGACGGGCCCGCGAGAAACCAACGTCCCGCGGAACAAAAATCCATCGGGAAACACAAATAAAAAATGGGCCCTGGGCCCATCGAGACACCTTTTTTCGTCAAGGTTGACCGCTGCCGCGTCCTGACCGCGCCCGATCCACTCCGTTGGGGGCACCATCGGCCGTTGGTCTTACCCTGAGGAAATCGCCGGTCGATCCAGTGATCCGGTTTCCCGAAGCAGCGCCAGATCGTCAGCCTTCCACCTGCAAGCCACTGACTTTAGCACGGAAAGCGCCGCAGGTCGACCCGCTGCTAATGGCAGTAGGTCTGCGGCCGCAGCCGGATTTCAGCCGGGGCGTTGCCCTTCCAGCCAGGTTTCCAGCAGGGAAACCGTCCAGGCAACCCCAAATCCGTTGACATCTGTGCCGACGGCGCCCAAGCCACCAGTGTTGCGATAACTTGACAGGTCAACATGCAGCCAGTCGTGCTGCCCGACGAAACGACTGAGGAAGCGGGCCGCCAGGATATGGTCGGCCTCACCCTCCTGCAGGCACTGCTTAACGTCGGCGATGGTGCTGTCCAGCAGCGCGTCGTAGTCCTCATCCGCCGGAAAACACACCACCCGCTCGCCGCTGCGCACGCTGGCCGTGCGCGCCAGCGCCTCCAGACCGGGACGATTGGCAAACACGCCGCTGCAGCGCGTGCCCAGGGCACCGACCATGCTGCCGGTGAGGGTTGCATAGTCAATCACCAGATCGGGCTTTTCGCGTGCCGCCAGGGTCAGCGTATCGGCCAGCACCATGCGCCCCTCGGCATCGGTATGCACGATCTCGATGGTGGTGCCATTCAGTGCGGTGACCACGTCGTTCTGCTTATAGGCGGCTGCAGACAGGTGATTCTGGGCAAGAGCGAGAAAACAGTGCACCTCAAGTGGCAGTCCGAGGGCGGTCAGGGCCTGGAAGCTGGCCAGAGCCACGGCAGATCCGTTCATGTCCTCGTGCATGCCGTACATATAGCGTGCCGACTTCAGGTTGTGACCGCCCGTGTCGAAACAGATGCCTTTGCCGACCAGTGCAACCCGCGCCTGGGCACCGCGGGGCTTGTGCACCAGATGCACGATGGCGGCATCTTCCGGTTGCGACCCCTGCGCCACCGCCACAAAAGCCCCCGCCTTTTGTCGGCGCAGCTTTGTCATGTCGAGTTCGGCATGTTTCCAGCCCGCCTTGCCGGCCAGGGTGCGGATGAGGCGCCGATAGGCGCCGGGATCGAGCTCGTTCGGTGGCAGCACCGTGAGCGAGCGCGCCAGGGTATTGGCCTGGGCAAGCACCATGGCGCGTTCGCGCAGTGACGCGGGCAGCGGCCGCTCGGTGGCCAGGTGCAGCCGCTTCAGCGCATTCGCGGGCGGATTGGCGGTCTTGCGCACGGGCAAGGGCACGGCATTGACCGCCGCGGCATACAGTGCCCGCGCGGCGACAGCATCCGGCGCCCCGCCCGCAGCGGCAAAACCGGCGATGACCAGCGCCAGTTCGGTCGGATGTTCGGCAAGCAGCGGGCGCAGCGCCTTGCACAATCGCGCGTCCTGCGTGAACGCTGCATCGGCGGGGTCCAACAGGCAAAGGCTGGCCAGGTGCCCGGCACCGTCGTCCAGCACACAGGTCTCGCCGGCCAGTTTCGCCAAGGTCACACCCCGGCGCGCCAGCCACGCCTGCAGCGGCCCGCGCCAAAGCGGCGGCAGTCCCGCCGGCAGACGCTTGCCGCGGGGCAATGGCAGCACCAGCAACAGATGGTTCGCCAGCAGGTCAGGCGCCCCCGTGTGCAGGCGGAGGGTGGGAAAGGACAAGGCAAGCAACATCGTGCGTTCCGTCAAGACACTCAAGGTGCCCACAGTGTAGCGCGGACGCTCCTGTCCGATGCGCAGCGCCCCGGGGCATTGGCGGGCTGTGGCTGCGCGTGACACACTGCGCGCATGCAAGCCTATCTCGATCTGCTTCAGCGCATTCTGCACGACGGCCACTGGCAGGAAAACCGCACCGGCATCCGCACCCGCGCAATCTCGGGGGCTAGCCTGCGCTTTGACCTGCGCGACGGCTTTCCGGCCGTCACCACCCGCAAGCTGCCCTTCAAGACCTTCATGGGCGAACTGGTCACCTTCTTGCGGGGCGGCACCAGTGCGCAGCAGTTCCGCGCGCAGGATTGCCGAATCTGGGATGCCAATGCCAACCAGAACCAGGCCTGGCTCGCCAACCCGCACCGTACCGGGCCAGATGACCTGGGCCGGATCTACGGCGCGCAGTGGCGGGACTGGAACGGATGGCGCAATGTGGCAGCAGACAGCCCGGCGCTGGCCGCCGCCCTCGCAGGCGGTTGGCAGCGACGGGGGGTACTGGACGATGGCACGGTGATGCTCTCGCGCCAGATCGACCAGCTGGCCGATTGCCTGCACAAGCTGATCACCCAACCGACCGACCGGCGCATCCTGTTTCATGCGTGGAACCCGGCCGAACTCGACCAGATGGCGCTCCCGCCCTGCCACCTTCTGTACCAGTTCAACGCCAGCGTAGCGCAGCGTACCCTGTCGCTGTGTCTCTACCAGCGCTCGGTGGATGCCCCGCTCGGTTTGGTCGGCAACCTGGCCGAGGCGGCGGCGCTGCTGACCCTGTTCGCCCGACTCACGGGCTTCACGCCAGCCTGGCTGAACTGGTTCGGCGCCGACGTCCACATCTACGAGAACCAGCTCGACATGGTCACTACCCAGGTGACCCGTCCGCCCTATCCCGCACCGCGTCTGGTGCTGGACAGCCGCATTCCGGACTTTGCCGTGACCGGCATTGCGGCCCCCGAGTGGCTGCATCAGGTGGAAGCCGCCGATTTCCGCCTGGAAGGCTATCAGCACCACCCGCCCCTGACGGCACCGATGGCCGTATAATGCGCACCAGAATGATCGTTTCGACCACGCCAATCTGCCTACCCCTCTCGGAGCCTGCATGAGCGAGCACTATTCCCCCACTGGTTATATCCTGGCTGGTGTTGACGACGGATTTGCCGATACCAAGGTGGTTACCCAAGACCGGAAGGTCCGCGTGGCTTCCTGTGCGCGGGCTGGACTGCACGGGCTGTCCTCGGTAAGCATCGTGGAGGAAAGTGTGGGTGCCAGCTATCAGACAGCCGGGCGCAACTTCACGATTGGCGATTTCATTGACGGCGAAGAAACACGCTTTGACGACTACCCCACCTCAGACCTGAACCGGGTGGTTGTGCACCATGCCTTGCGCCTGGCAGGGCTCGCCGGCCAGAAGATCAAGATTGCTTCCGGCCTGCCTCTCGATGTGTACTTCAAGGACAGCAAGCGCAACGACGCCGCGATCCGGGCCAAGCAGGAAGCCCTGATGAAGCGCGTGACCGTGCCGGAAGGCGGCGAAACCGCCGAGATTATCGAACATGTGGTGCTGCCCGAGGGTGTGGCCTCCTGGTTCGATTACGCCTTCGATGACGAAGGCAAGGAAATCGAGATGGACAGCCCCTGCGGCGTGATCGACATCGGCGGCAAGACCACCGATTGCGTCACCATCCTGCCGGGACACCAGATTGATCACATGCGGAGCGGCACCGGCAATATCGGTGTGCTCGACATCTACGAGCAGCTTGGCGCCCATCTGCGCGGCCAGTTTGGCGAAGGCGTGGTGTCGCGGCGGGTTTTCGATCGCGCCGTCCGGACGGGTACCGTGAAGCGCTTTGGTCGCGAGCACTCGGTGCAAGCCGCCGTCAATATCGCCGTGGACGAAGTGGCTGAGCGGGTCTTGCGCGAAGCCAAACGCCATTTCGGCTCTGGTGCCGACCTCGATGTGGTGCTGTTCGTGGGCGGTGGCGCAGCCCTGCTCAC
>CAIPBT010000069.1 GCA_903863375.1 uncultured Ferrovum sp. | reverse complement strand
TGGTATCTGACCGGCAGCACCGTCGACATGGACCGCACCACACAGGTCGGCGTGGCACGCAATGCGCGCATCCTGTTCGAAGGGGTGCCCCTGCTCTATTCGCCGTACATGAGCTTTCCGCTCAACGATCAGCGCAAGTCCGGCTTCCTGGCACCCACCCTGGGTACCACGGCCACCAATGGATTTGACATCAGCCTGCCGTACTACATCAACGTCGCGCCCAACATGGACGACACGCTCACCACGCGGCTGATGACCCGGCGCGGCCTGCAGCTGTCGGATGAATTCCGCTATCTGGAGCCGGACTACCATGGCACGCTGACGGGGGAGCTAATCAACCACGACATCCTGGCCGGCGAACGCCGCTATTTCCTGGGGGGCTTGCACGAGCAGATCCTGCCCGGGGGCGTCACCCTGCGCGCCAATGCCCAGGAAGTGTCGGACAGCAACTATTTCCGCGACCTGAGCACGGCCATCAGTGCCACGTCGACCACCTACCTGCCGCGTGATTTCCAGCTTGGCTGGCAACAGGGCAGCTGGCAGCTGGGCGCGCGCGCCCTGTCCTACCAGACCATCCGCGATCCCGTACTGCCAGTGCCGGACCAGTATCGCGAACGTCCGCAACTGACGGCGAACTGGAACCAGGACGTGTATGGCGCAGGGCTGTCGCTGCAAAGTGAATTTGCCGACTTTCGCCACCCGACCAACGTGCAGGGGCAGCGCTACATCGCCTACCCCAGTGTACGGCTGCCCATCGAGACCGACTGGGGCTATGTCACCCCCAAGATCGGGTATCACTTCACCGAATATGCGCTTGACCGCGAGGTGCTGCCCGGGTCTGGCCTGCGCGCCACGCGCGGTCTGCCGATCGGCAGCATTGACAGTGGACTGTACTTTGACCGCAGCACCACCCTGTTCGGCCAGGCGCTGCAGCAGACGCTCGAGCCCCGTCTCTACTATCTGAACATTCCGTATCGCAACCAGGATGCGCTGCCGCTGTTCAATACGGCTGTTGCCGATTTCAGCTACGACCAGCTGTTTGCCGAAAACAGTTTCAGCGGCCCGGATCGCATCAACGATGCCAGCCAGCTGACCGCCGCCGTCCAGTCACGGCTGATCGACACGGCCACCGGTATCGAGCGGGTGCGTGCCCTGATCGGCCAGCGCTTTTATTATCGGGCCCAGGGGGTGGCCATCCCCGGCCAGAACCAACGCACCGACAACGTTTCGGATGTTGTCTCTGGCCTGACCGGCCGCGTGAGCGACAGCACGCTGGCCGACTTCGCCTGGGACTACAACCCGGGACTGCATCGCACCGAAAAGCTGGGCCTGACCGGCCACTATGTGCCCGGCGCAGGGTATGCCCTCAATCTGGGATATCGCATCAACCGCGACACGCCTGGCCAGCCGGATGTGCAGCAGATTGATGTCTCGACCGAATGGCCCCTGGCCGGGCATTGGTCTGGCGTGTTCCGGCTGAACTACGACACGGCGCGGTCGACGTTGGTGGAAGGTCTGGCAGGGGCCGAGTACAATGCAGGATGCTGGACGTTCCGCCTCGTCGCGCACCGTCTCGCCGTGTCTGCCGTGCAGACCACCACGGCCCTGTTCGTACAACTCGAGCTGACCGGCCTGGTCAAGCTGGGCACCAACCCGCTTGACACCCTGCGTCTGAACATTCCCGGCTACTCCAAGACCAACGAGACCTATTGATGAAACGCTCTGCCCGGTTCCTGCTGGCTGCTGTCGGCTTCCTGTTCACTGCCCTGCCGGCGCCGGCGGCGGGTGAACTTGGGCCGCGCTTCAATGCCGCCAATGTGGTGGCCGAAGACGCGCCGGCGAAAGCGGCAGATGGCAAGGCCGGCGAGGCAGCACCAGACCACGGCCGCATGCTCGA
The DNA here is from genome assembly GCA_903863375.1 of uncultured Ferrovum sp. Classification (GTDB taxonomy): domain Bacteria; phylum Pseudomonadota; class Gammaproteobacteria; order Burkholderiales; family Ferrovaceae; genus CAIVHB01. The sequence continues at coordinate 10,467 of CAIPBT010000069.1, read as the reverse complement.
CCAGATCGTCGCGGTGGTCAACGACGAGGTGATCACCCAGGTTGAACTGGATGAGCGGACCGATGTGCTGATGCAGCAGCTCTCGCGTCAGGGCGGTCAGGGGCCGGAGCGCAGCGTGCTGCGCCGCCAGGTGCTGGAGCGCATGATCACCGACCGGGTGCTCGCGCAGTACGGCCGGGAAAACGGCATGCGGGTGGATGATGCCACCCTCGACCGCGCGATTGCCCGGATCGCCGAGGACAATAAGGCCAGCCTGACCGAGTTCCGCGAGAAGGTGCAGCGCGATGGCATCGTCTGGCCACGGTTTCGTGAGGAGATACGCAACGAAATCCTGGTGGCGCGCCTGCGCGAGCGTGAGGTGGAAAACCGCCTCACGGTGAGCGACAGCGAAGTCGAGGCAGAACTGCGCGAAGAGGCCCAACGCGGTAACAGTGAGGATGAACTGCTGATTTCGCACGTGCTGGTGGCAGTGCCGGAACAGGCCGACCCGGAGCAACTCGTCCGGCGTGAGGCGCGCGCGCGCGAGGCGCTCGAACGGCTCAAGGCCGGCGACAGCTTTGCCCAGGTGGCAGCCAGTTATTCGGATGCCCCGGATGCCCTGCAGGGCGGCAGCCTCGGCTGGCGGGCACTGAGCCGGGTACCGACCGTGTTTTCGGCCACGGCGCCATCCATGCGCAAGGGCGAGATTTCGCCGATCATCCGCAGCGGCAGTGGTTTCCACATCTTTTCCCTGATCGACCGGCGCGGTGCCGAGAGTCCTTTGATGGTGCGGCAGTACCACCTGCGCGAACTGCTGGTGCGGGTGGATGCCAACACCAGCGAACCAGAAGCTCGCATCAAGGTTCGCGCCCTGAAGGCGCGTCTGGACGGTGGCGAGGATTTCTACCAGCTTGCCAAGCTGAATTCGGAAGATGAAAACCGCATCAAGGGCGGCGACATCGGCTGGGTGGCCGCTGGCGAAACCTTCCCGGAATTCGAGAAGGTGATGAAGGTGCTCGAGCCGGGCAAGGTATCGGACATCATCCAGTCCCCGATGGGTTTGCATCTGGTGCAGCTGGTTGAATCGCGCGACAACGACGTCGGCGAGGAGCGGCGTCGCACCGCCGCCCGCCAGGGTGTCCGCGCACGCAAAGTCGACGAGGCCTTCGAAGACTGGGTGCGCCAGCAGCGCGATGGTGCCTACGTGGAGTTCCGCGGGGGTGAGCGTCAGCTCTGACCCCGCCATCATGGCATCGCCCCTGCTGGTCTCGGCCGGCGAACCAGCCGGCATTGGTCCAGACCTGTGTGTGTTGCTCGCCGCGCAGGGCGAACTGCAGGATGCCGTGGTGGTGGCCGATGCCGACCTTCTCGCTGCCCGCGCGGAGCAGCTGGGTCTGACCGGACTGGTCATCGAACGCCTCGCCGGCCTGAGCGGTGCTGTGCCGGCGCCTGGCGGCACGACGTCCGCCCGGCGGGTATTGCGTGTCTGGCATCACGCGCTGGCAGCACCGGTCGTTGCGGGCGTGCTGGACGTCCGCAACGCCCCCTATGTCCTGCAATGTCTGGACGAAGCCACGGATGCCTGCGCCGCTCGCCAAGCCTGTGCGCTGGTCACGGCGCCGGTGCAGAAAAGCGTGATTGCCGATGCCGGGGTGGCCTTTACGGGCCACACCGAATACCTCGCCGAGCGGCTTGGCGTGCCCATGGTGGTGATGATGCTGGTAGGTGGCAGCCTGCGCGTTGCCCTGGCCACCACCCATCTGCCGCTTCGCGCGGTAGCCGATGCGATCACAGGCCCGCTGCTCGATCAGGTGCTAACGATCCTGCAGGCCGACCTGCGTGACCGGTTTGGCCTGGCGCAGCCACGCATCCTGGTGGCAGGGCTCAATCCCCATGCCGGGGAACAGGGGCACCTGGGGGATGAAGAGATCCAGATCATCCTGCCCGCCCTGCAGCGCGCCCGCGCGCGCGGCATGCGGGTGGAAGGTCCGCTGCCGGCCGATACCCTGTTCACGCCAAAACACCTGGCGGGTGCCGACGCCGTACTCGCCATGTATCACGACCAGGGCTTGCCGGTACTGAAGATGCAGAGTTTTGGCGGCGGGGTGAATGTCACCCTGGGGCTGCCGATCGTGCGCACCTCGGTGGATCACGGCACCGCACTCGACCTGGCCGGGACGGGCCAGGTTGATCCGGGCAGCCTGCGCGAGGCACTGGCGCTCGCGCGCCAGCTGGCGTCGGTGGCTGGGGCAGGGGCAGGTCCAGGGGCAAGGGCAGGGGCAGGTGCAGGAGCAGGGGCTGCGTTGGGGCCGATGGGGGCGCTCGCGACCGCTACCGTTGGTACCGACGGCCGCGCATCGACATGAGCGAGCACATTCCGCGCAAGCGTTTCGGCCAGCACTTTCTGGTGGATGATGGTGTGTTGAACGCCATCGTCGAGGCGATCCATCCGCAGGCGGGCGAGCGCCTGGTCGAGATCGGGCCGGGGCTGGGCGCGCTCACCCGACCGCTGCTGGAACGTATCGCCCATCTCGATGCTGTGGAACTGGACCGTGACGTGGCGGCGCGGCTGCGCCGCGCGTTTCCCCCAGAACGTCTGACCCTGCACGAAGCAGATGCCCTGGCCTTTGATTTCGGCACCTTGGGCAGCGGTCTGCGCCTGATCGGCAATCTGCCCTACAACATTTCCACCCCCCTGCTGTTCCGGTTTGCCGACCTGGCCGGACAGATCCGGGATGGTCATTTCATGCTGCAGAAGGAAGTGGTGGATCGCATGGTGGCGCAGCCGCGAACGGCCGATTACGGCCGACTCTCGGTGCTGTTGCAGTGGCACTTTCACCTTGAAAGCCTGTTTGACGTGCCACCAGAGGCCTTCAATCCTCCGCCAAAGGTGATGTCGGCCGTGGTGCGCTTGATGCCACGTCAGGCCGATGAGCGCCCCGCCGTGGACGAGGGGCGCCTGCGCACCGTGCTGGCGGCGGCATTCTCGCAACGGCGCAAGATGCTGCGCAGCACCCTGAAGCCCCTGTTCAGCAGCGCCGAGCTGGAGGCCCTCCAGGTTGAACCGACCGCCCGGGCCGAGGAACTCGATCTTGCTGCCTTCGTGCGCCTGGCGCACGCGTTGCGTCCGCCGGCTTCGGCGTCAAAAGCCTTGTCATGAAGCCGCGCCGTGGGACAAGCTGCCGCGTCTGAATTTGCCGCCGGTAACCCTGTGATGTGCCGTCGTGTCTTGGCCCTGTGTCTGTTGGCGGTGTCGGCGGTGAGGGCTCTTGCCGCGCTGCCGACCGCGCCGGTACCTAACGCCGGCTCCGAACTGCAACTGCTCACGCCGCCCCTGCAGGCCCCGCCAAAGGTGGCGCCCCGCCTGGACGTGCCAGCCGAGCCGGACAAGGTGCCGGAGAGCAGCGACACTACCCGGGTGACCGTTCACGCTCTGGTGATCGAAGGGGCCACCCTGTTCCCCGTAGCGCGTCTGCTGCAGGAAAGCGGATTCGTGGCCGACCAGGCCCTGACCCTGAATGATCTGCGCGCGCTCGCCGAGCGCATCACCCGTTTCTACCGCCAGCAGGGCTACTTCGTGGCAAAAGCCGTGTTGCCGGCGCAGACGGTCGAGCAGGCGAGCGTGCGCGTGCAGGTGATCGAGGGCCGATACGGCCAGGTGCTGGTTCGCAATGCCACACGGGTCGAGACGCCGGTCCTGACCGGCGTCCTCGGCAAGGCTGGCACTGACCAGCCGATCGAGCTCAGTGCCCTGGAGCGCGGCCTGCTGCTGCTGAACGACCTGCCAGACGTGATTGGCCGCGGCACCCTGGTGGCCGGTCAGCAGCCGGGCACCAGTGATCTCGTGCTGGAAGTGGAACCACTGCCCCGGTTGGCTGGGTCGGTCGATGCGGACAACAATGGGGGGCGATACACGGGAACCCGCCGTATCGGCGCCACGGTGTTCACCAATGAACTGTTCGGCGTTGGCGACACCGAGAGCCTGCGGGTGCAGCAGAGCCTGGTGGGCCTGACCAACGCGCATGCCACCTATCAGGTGCAGGCCGGCGAGGCCAAGGTGGGAATTGCCTACACCGAGGTCCGCTATCGCCTGGTGGATACCTTCACCAGCCTGCAGGCGAGCGGCGAGGCTTTGGTCGGCAGCGCGTATGCCATCTACCCCGTGCTGCGGTCGCGTACCGACAATCTCAACCTGCAGGTCAACTGGGACCGCAAGGCCTTCCATGACGTGGTGGGCAGTACCTTCACCAGCACCAACAAGCGCGCCCAGGTCTGGGCCACCTCGCTCAACGGCAATGCCCAGGTGTATTGACCCAGCAGAACCTGCTCAGGTCAGGCTGCTAATTTGAAATTCTCGTACACCTCGGCAGGCGTCGCCATCGCGAGTGCCTGGTGGGGGCGTTCGTTGTTGTAGAAATGGATCCATTCGCCAATCGACCGGCTGGCATGCTGCGGGGTCTCGAAGCGGGTGCAGTGCACGCATTGTTCCTTCAGGGTCCGGATCACACGTTCAACGATGCCGTTCTGCTCCGGCGTGTGCGGTGTGATGAATTCCTGCCGTAGGCCGTAGCTGCGGACGAGTGCAGTGAAACTGCGGCTAGTGAAGACCAAGCCGTTGTCGCTTCGAAGCAAGAATGGCTCGTCGACGCGTCCCAGGCATCCGTATCGAGCAATCAGGGCCTGCTCCAGCGCCGACTCAGCGGTCTTGGCCTTGCCAGAGCGCGACAAGTGCCAGCCGAGCAATTCCCGCGTGTGGCAATCGATCACCAACGCCAAAACAGCCCAACCGTCACGACCAGCCCAGATACGACACATATCCGTGGCCCAGCGCTCATCGGGGGCACTGGCGACGGACGGCGAGACTTGAACCCGTGGCCGGAAGCCAACCGGGCGCTTCCTCACCTGCCAGTGACGGATCTGGAAGATGCGCTGCACCGTGTTCTTGTTGAACCCAAGAAGCCCAGCAACCGTGCGGTAACCGAAGGAAGGGTTCTCCTCGATCATGGCCTTGATAGTCTTCTCAAATTGCTCCTGCACTTTGGGCGCCGACTTGATGGGCTTGTAGTAAACCGTGCGCCGCGGCACGTCGAACCAGCGGCACAGCTTGGCAGTGAAGATCTAGCAGCCTTCGGCTGCAAGTCCCTGCTGGACGATCTCAATCACTTCTCGTCTTCTCCCAGCAGGGACTGCAATTTTTTTCGGGCACGCAGCTCCAGCATGGCCTCGCCGTAGGCTTCCTGCAGTTCCCGCAACTGGCGTTCGTACTGCTCCTTGATCTCCAGCGGCTTGGCACGCAGGGCGTTCTCCATGCCCTTCTTACCGTCCTCAACCCAGTCCTCGACCTCGGAGGGTTGCAGGTCATAGGCCCTCGCGGCCTCTGCCACGGTGCTCTTACCTTGGATAATTTCAAGGACCAAAGCGGACTTCCGCTTGGCCGTCCATCGCTTGAAGTCTTCTTCCATCAACGTGCTCACGTCATGCTCCTATCAGAATTATGACCTGAGCAGGTTTTCACTGGGTCAATACATTCGGCCAGTTTCCGGCCTCGGGCGGGCTGGTGTTCTATCCGGGTGACGGTCAGACTGGCGTGCTGCCAACGTAGTACAACCAGTTCGAAACCCCGAAACCTACGCCAGATCTGGCCACCGCGGGTCATGCCGTGATGGTTTCGGTGTACTCGCAGGCCAACACCACGGCTACCGCAACCCTCGCCCCTGCCGATGTGGTGGTGCACACCTACAGCCTGAACGCGGGCAGCACGCCCGTGGCGGCGCGGGTGCTCGCGGTGTCCGGCGTGACCTCGGATGGCCCGACCCTGACAGCTGACAGCAACCTGTCCGGTGCCGGGTTTGTGGTGCTGGTGCCCACGGCACCGCTGGTCCCCAACACCACCTACACGGCCACCTTCATGGCAACCGTGAAGGGTGTTGCGGTGAGCAAGGTCTGGGCCTTCACCACCGGCGCCGCCAACTGAACCGGGGGCGCCAGAGCCGCCCCTAAAACCGCCGATAGAGCTAGAACCGTCGGTACAGTCGGTCGCGAGCGTCCAGCAGGTCGCTTGCGGCCTGCCAGCCGGGATACAGCCGGCTGACGGTATTCCAGAAGGCTGGGCTGTGGTTCATCTCGGCGAGATGGGCCACCTCGTGCGCCACGACATAGTCGATCTCTTCCGGGCTGGCCTGCATCAGCCGCCAGTTCAGCCGGATCACCCCCTGCCGGGTGCAGCTGCCCCACCGCCCTCTGGCATTGCTCAGACGCACCTCCCGGGGCAACCGGCCCAGCCGCTCTCCATAGACCAGGGCGCGGCGACGAAACCAGGGTAGCGCCTGCGCCACGTACCAGGCGGTCACGGCCGAAAGGGCATCCTCGCAGTCTTCGCTCAGCGGGATGAAGTCCAGCGCTTGATCGGGATGGACTGGCCGCGGAATGGCCTCGCGTGCACTGACCTGTTGCAGGGGCAGGCTGTGGCCCAGCCAGAGCAGTTCGGTACCTGGTTCGAGAGCCAGCGGCGGTGTGCTCGCGGCGCGCCTTTCCCATTTGCGCAGCTTGTCGAGAATCCAGCGGGCATGTTCCTGCAGGGCTTGCTCGATATCCGTATCCGACGCCCAGGGCGGCACCGAGACCCGCAGACCCTGGTCATCGATCCGCAGGCCAATCGTTCGGCGGCGTGCTGAGCGTTGCAGGCTGTATTCCACCACCGTCTGTCCCAGGGTGAGGTGGTGAACCGGCAGGCTGGCGCGGCGGTATGTGCTCATGCGGACGGCGTTGGAAAAAACAAGGGCTGAGAAGACAGCGGGCCAGCCAGGCAGCGAATCAGACCGGCAGCGGGTGCTGCGTCAGCCGGCCGGTGGCGCATCGGCTGGCGGTGCGTCCGCCAGCGATAGGTCCGCCGGTGCGGCATCGGCCAGTGGCGCATCGGCCAGTGGCGCGTCGGCCGCGGCTCCGCGCCACGCCGCAAGGGCCGCTGGTGTCCGCTGCGCCGGCGGGTGACCGAACGATTCGATCTGCGCCTCGATCCAGTGTTCGGCGCGACGGGTCAGATCGGCGGCCGATTCGCCCGGCTGCGCCAGCATCGGCGCGCTGATCCGGACCTGGATGGTGCCGGCGCGTTTATCGAACAGCGACTTGCGCCAGAAATAGCCGGCGTCGTGGGCCAGTGCCACCACCGGGATGCCGGCCGCCATGGCCAGTCCGGCACCACCAGCGGCGTAGCGGCCCCGGTGTCCGGGCGGAATGCGCGTACCTTCCGGGAAGATCATGATCGACAGACCATCCCGTGCCCGTGCCACCCCCTGTTCCTGCAGCTGCGCGCGGGCTTCGCGTGGCACGCTGCGGTCGATCGAAATCGGGCGGCACAGGGCCAGACCCCAGCCAAAGAACGGCACCCACAGCAGTTCCCGCTTGACCACGGGCACCAGGCGCGGAAAGTGGCCGACGATGAAGAAGGTTTCCCAGGCTGAGGAGTGCTTGGCCAGGATCACCACGGGCCCGGCCCCAGCGGTGCCCCGGGCAGGTGCTTCTTCGTATTCGATCCGGTACCGCAGGCCAAGCAGCCGGCCCACCAGCACATTGGTCTGGCACCAGCGCCGCGCCAGCCCATACACCGCCGGGCCGCCGAGCGGCAGGACCAGCATCATCAGCGCCAGCACCACCGGCGTCATCAGGCACTGCAGCAGGAACAGTGCGATTCCACGCAGGGCATTCATGGGCAAACCCTGCGGCTGCGCGACTGACGGCCCCCGCCAGACTGGATCCGGGCGCCTGTCACGCTTCGGTCTCGGCGATGATCACGCGTGCGGCTTCCGCCAGGTTGTCAAACACCCGGGTACCTTCGGGCAATCCGCCTGTGGCAAGGGTGCGTTCTCCCTTGCCGGTTCGCACCAGCCAGGGCTGCCCGCCGGCGCGTTGTGCCGCCTGCAGGTCGCGCAGCGAATCCCCGATGCACGGCACCTGCGACAGCGGCAGCGTGTAGCGCTGGCTGATCTCGACGAACATGCCGATTTCTGGCTTGCGGCAGTCACAACCGGCATTGGCGGCATGGGGACAGAAGAACACGGCTTCCACCCGGCCGCCTACCCGGTTTAGCGCGTCCATCATCTTCTCGTGAATCGCGTTGAGCGTGACCATATCGAACAGCCCGCGCCCGACGCCGGACTGGTTGGTGGCGATCACCACCCGGAATCCCGCCTGATTGAGCAGGGCAATGGCCTCCAGACTGCCAGGAATCGGTTTCCATTCATCGGGATGCTTGATGAAGCGGTCGCTGTCAATATTGACCACCCCATCGCGGTCAAGAATGACGAGCCTGTCTTCGCTGGCTTCCATGCGCGCCGTTCCGGTCAGGTGGACAACCGGGAAATGTCAGCCACCCGGTTCATCAGGTTGTCGAGGCGGCCCAGCAGCGCCAGGCGGTTGTCGCGCACCAGCGGGTCGTCGGCCATCACCATCACATCGTCAAAAAAACGGTCGACCGGCGCCCGCGCGGATGCGAGGGCCTGCAGCGCACCGACATGGTCACCCTGCAGCAGGTGGGCTTCCACCAGAGGCGAGAGTCTCAGGATTTCCTGGTACAGTGCGCTTTCGGCAGCCTCGCTCAGGCGCTGCGAATCGACCGCCGCGCCGGCCGGCGCATGTGCCTCGTTCTTGCGCAGGATGTTGCGGATGCGTTTGTTGGCAGCGGCGAGCGCTGCGGCCTCCGGCAAGGTGCGGAAGTGCCGCACGGCCTCGAGACGCGCCTCGATGTCGTTCAGCCGGCCCGGCGCGTGGCTCAGCACCGCCTCGACTTCCTCTGGCGTCCACGCACGCTCGCGCAACAGGTGCCGCAGGCGCTCCAGCATGAAGGCATGCAGTTTTTCCGCCGTATCGGCGGCCAGCACACCGGGCTGGAACTGCGCCAGGGTTTGCGCGAGCAGGTCACGCAAATCGAGCGGCAGTTGGCGTTCCATCAAGATGCGCACCACGCCCAGGGCCTGACGGCGCAGGCCGAAGGGGTCTTTGTCACCGGTCGGAATCTGGCCGACGCCATAGATGCCAACCAGGGTGTCCAGCTTGTCTGCCAGGGCCACAGCGCAGGCCACCGGTCCTTCGGGCAGCGCGTCGCCGGCGAAGCGCGGCCGATAATGCTGGGCAATCGCGTCGGCCACCACGGCATCCTCACCGTCATGGCGGGCGTAATAACCGCCCATGGTGCCTTGCAGTTCCGGAAATTCACCCACCATGTCGGTGACCAGATCGGCCTTGCACAACCGCGCCGCGCGACCGGCCAGCCCAGCATCGCTGTCGAGCGCCGCCCCAATCCCGGCGGCCAGGGCCGACAGACGCTCCACCCGGGCCAGCACGCTGCCCAGCTTGTTGTGGTAAACCACATTGGCAAGGCCGGGCAGGCGCGCTTCCAGCCGGATCCGACGGTCCTGCTGGTAGAAAAAGCGGGCGTCTGCAAGGCGTGCCCGCAACACGCGCTGGTTGCCATCGATGATGCCTTGCGGCGTATCGGTGTCGATGTTCGACACCAGCAGGAAGCGATTCAGCAGCTTGCCGTCTGCGTCGCCCAGCGGGAAGTACTTCTGGTGCTGCTGCATCGACAGCACCAGGCACTCCTGCGGCACTTCCAGGAACGCTTCCTCAAAGTGACCGGCATACACGGCCGGCCACTCCACCAGCGCGCACACTTCGTCCAGCAGCTCGCCTTCTGCCAGCAGCCGGGCACCGGCGGCGGCTTGCGCGAGGCCCATGCGGATGCGGTCGCGCCGGGCCTGGAAACTGGGAACCACATGGCCGTCCCGTTCCAGCACCACGGCATAGTCGTCTGCCCTGGGCAGCGTCAGTGGGCCCTTGCTGAGGAAACGGTGGCCCAGCGTGGTGCGGGTGGCGGCATGCCCCAGGGCGGTCAGCGGCAGAATCTCGCTGCCGTGCAGTGCCATCAGTCCATGTACCGGCCGCACAAAGCTGGCATCGCCCGCCCCCCAGCGCATCACTTTCTGCACCGGCAGGCGCGCCAACACCTCGGACAGCAGTTCCTGCAGCGCCACGGCCAGGTCCTGGCCGGTCTGTGTTGTGCGATAGACGAAAATTTCCACGCCCTTGGGGTCGGTAGTGGTCTGCAGGTCGGCGATCGCAACGCCACAGGACCGGGCAAATCCAGCCAGCGCCGGAGTGGGTTCGCCATCCGGCTTGAAGCCGGCCAGCTTGCCCGGGCCTTTGCGCTCCACCTGCCGGTCGGGTTGGCGGGCTTCCACACCGGGTACGCGCACCGCCAGCCGGCGCGGTGCGGCATAGCCTTCAAATGGCGCGTGCTGGGCGAGCAAGGCGCGTTCCTTCAGCCCGGTCACGATGCCTTCGGCAAAGGCTTGCCCCAGTTTTGCCAGCAGGCGCGGCGGGAGTTCTTCGGTACGCAGTTCGATCAGCAGGGTATCGGCCATCCCTTAGCCCTCCCGCCCGATCGGCGCCGTGGCCGTGGCATGGACACCGGTATCGGTACCGTCGGTCTGG
>CAIPBT010000068.1 GCA_903863375.1 uncultured Ferrovum sp. | reverse complement strand
GTACGCGATCTGCCCGCCCTGTATCACGAGCAGACCATGGTGATGACCGCGCAGAACGGCATCCCCTGGTGGTACTTCTTCAAACATGGCGGGCCACACGAAGGCCAGCGTCTGGCAAGTGTCGACCCTGGTGGGATCGTCGCCGACCACCTGCCGGTGGACCGGGTGATCGGCACGGTGGTCTATCCGGCAGCCGAGATTGCCGCTCCGGGGGTGATCCGGCATATCGAGGGCAACCGCTTCTCGGTCGGCGAAATCGACAACGCCGACACGCCGCGCATCCAGCAGGTATCGCAGACCCTGCGCGAGGCCGGCTTCAAGGCCCCGGTGCTGTCGGACATCCGTGCGGAAATCTGGCTCAAGCTGTGGGGCAACCTGAGTTTCAACCCGATCAGCGCCCTGACCCACGCCACGCTCGAAGACATCTGCCGGTTTCCGCTGACGCGCGCCCTGGCCGCCAGCATGATGATCGAAGCGCAGGCGATCGGCGAGGCGCTCGGCATCCGCTTCCGCGTCTCGCTCGAGAAACGGATTGCCGGCGCGGAGGCTGTGGGAGCGCACAAGACCTCGATGCTGCAAGACATCGAGTCTGGCCGGCCCGTCGAGATCGATGCGCTGGTGGGCAGCGTGCAGGAACTGGGCCGGGTGGCGGGCATTGCCACCCCCCATCTCGATACGGTCTATGCCATCGTCAAACTGCTGGCGCAGACGCTGGAACAACAACAGGGACAGTTGCGTGTGGCGCGCTGATCCAACCGCTGACTTTTTGACTTCAGGGATATCGACATCATGAACCGCTGCTCCAACCTGCACGAACTGCTGCAAGCCGGCGCCGACAACGCCGCGGCGCTGGGCGCCCCCGCCACCCCGGACCTGAGCTTTGCCGATCTGCGCCAGTTGATGGCCGACACCGTCGCTGCCCTGAACGGCATGGGTCTCGGTCGCAACGACCGGGTCGCGATCGTGCTGCCGAATGGCGCCGAAATGGCGAGCGCCTTCGTCAGCATTGCCGCCGGCACCACGTCGGCCCCGCTCAACCCGGCCTACCGCGAGGACGAATTCGAGTTCTACCTGCAGGATCTGAATGCCAAGGCCCTGGTGGTGGAAGTGGGCAGCCAGTCTCCGGCGCTCGCTGCTGCAACCAAGCTGGGTATTCGCGTGATCGACCTGCAACCCACCCCGGCCGCCGGCGCCGGCCGTTTCACCTTGCGCGCCCGGGATGGTCAGTCTGGTGCCGCCGCCCGTGGCGGCTTCGCCGAGGCTGACGAGGTGGCACTGATCCTGCACACCTCCGGCACGACGTCGCGCCCGAAAATCGTGCCCCTGACCCAGCGCAATGTCTGCACCTCGGCGGGCAACATCGCGGCCACCCTGCAGTTCTCGCCGAAAGATCGCGGCCTCAACATCATGCCGCTGTTCCACATCCATGGCCTGATTGCCGGCATCCTCGCCCCACTGTCGCAGGGGGCGAGTGTGTTCTGCACCCCCGGCTTCAACGCCCTGAAATTTTTCGCCCAGATGGATGAGGCCAGGCCGACCTTCTACACGGCTGTCCCGACCATGCACCAGGCAATCCTCACCCGTGCCGAAAAGAATGCCGACGTGATCGCGCGTCACCCGCTGCGCTTCATGCGCTCCTCCTCCTCGTCGATGCCCACCCAGGTGATCCGCGAACTGGAGCAGGTGTTCAAGGCACCGCTGATCGAAGCCTATGGCATGACCGAGGCCGCTCATCAGATGGCCAGCAACCAACTGCCGCCTGGCTTGCGCAAACCGGGTGCCGTCGGCAAGTCGGCAGGCCCGGACATCGCGATCATGGCCGAGGACGGCACGCTGCTGGCGACGGGCGAAGTGGGTGAGATCGTGATCCGCGGCGACAACGTGACGCCAGGATACGAGAACAACCCGAAGGCAAATGGAGAGGCCTTCACCCATGGCTGGTTCCGCACCGGCGACCAGGGTGCCATGGATGAGGACGGCTTTGTCACCCTGACCGGACGGCTGAAGGAAATCATCAACCGGGGCGGCGAAAAGATCTCGCCCCGCGAGGTCGATGAAGTGTTGATGGACCACCCTGCCGTGCTGCAGGTGGTGACCTTCGGCGTGCCGCACGCCAAGCTGGGCGAGGACGTGGCTGCCTGCGTGGTCCTGCGGGAAGGTCACACCCTCGACGAATCGGCGCTGCGCAGCTTTGCAGCGCAGCGACTGGCCGATTTCAAGGTGCCCAAGAAGGTCCTGTTCATGGACGAGATTCCGAAAGGCGCCACCGGCAAGCTGCAGCGCATCGGCCTGGCGGCAAAACTGGGGCTCAGTTTCTGACCGCACGGTCGGCAGCGCCAGCGGGCGTGGGTGGGAAACGGCGCCAGCGTCCCTGCCCGCACCTTATGCTGCCATCAGCGGAATCATGGCTGACCCGCAGCAGGCCTCGCTAGACTGATTTTCAGTCCCGGCCTCGACGCCGGGATCCTGAAAATTCCGTCGGAGGAGCGCTTCACCATGTCGTCACATCCCACGCGCGCCCGTCGCGCGCTGTCCCCCCTTGCCTTGTTGCTGGCGGTCGCCCTTGGCACCCCGGCTGGCCCCGTATTCGCCGATGCCACGCAGGATGAGATCGCAGCCCTGCGTGCCCAACTGCAGCAGATCACCGAGCGGCTCGACCAGTTGAGTCGCCAGGCCGCCGGCAACGGGACTGCGCTTGCCCCGGCTGCCGGCAGCGCGGTGGCTGGAAATTCCGGGCCGGCGCCGATTGGCGCGGCAGGGGCTTCCGGCAGCATGATGGGGGCGACCGGACCGGCACATGCCGCAGCCAGCGGCACCGAGCCGATGCTGGAAGCGCTGCTGAGGGGCTTCTACGGCAACCTGGATGTATCGATCGACGACACCACCAAGGGCATTGATGGTCTGGTGGCCTATCCCTGGCAACTCAACAATCCGACCAATCCAGGTTCTGGATTTTCGGTCGCCGGAGGCCCGAAGGCGCCGCCAGTCGGACGGGTTGGCTACATGCCGGCGCTGTCCAGCAACAAATCCTCGCTTGGCTACCGGGGCACGCACGCCATCGCGGGCAGCGCAGGCACCAGCCTGGTCTACCAGATCGAGGCCTCGCTCAGCCTGACCGCGGCACCGGGTCTCAACACCAGTTACACCGCCCAGGGCAATACGGTCAAAGGCACCCTGGGATCGGGCGACACCTATCTCGGCCTCGCCAACCCGACGTTCGGCCAACTCAAGGTGGGAACCACCTACACGCCCTACAAGAAATCGACAGACCGACTGAATCCCTTCTCGGGCATGCTGGGCGACTACGCGGTGATCATGGGCAATTCGGGTGGCGACAACCGTGTCGAATTCGGAACCCGCCAGGACCACGCGATCTGGTACGAATCGCCGCGGTTTCTGGACCAGCGGCTCGCGCTGGATTTCCTGTGGTCGCCGGGCCAGAACCGCACCTATGACAACGTGGTGCAATCGGCCGGTTCTGCTGACTGCAATGGCGGCAACGCCCCAGGTAGCGGTAACCTGCCACTGAACTGCGACGATGGCGGCTTCAGCAACGCGCTCAGTGTGGCCCTGCGGTATGAAGATGGCCCCGTGTTCGGCACCGTGGCCTATGAACAGCACCAGAATGTGAACCGCAACAGCGATGGCATCGGCTCGAACAATCCGCTCTACGGCGTGTTCGCCAGCCAGTATCCCAACCTGGTGGTCTCGCCGACCAACAATCCGCAAGGCCTGCCGGCCAGTGCCCTGGGCGGCTATGTGGACGACATCGGCACCGCATCGATCCTTCCTTGAGCTGGTACGTCAACGCTGCTTTCACCCTCAACAGCGCCAACGCCCATTACGACCTGGGTGCCGGTGGCCGCGGCCTGACCACCGACTGCCATGACGGCACCAACACGGTGTTCACCGACTATTCCGGCACCGGCCCGACCACCTGGGGCGGCTGCCGGGTGATGGGCATCAGTACCGGCATCAACTATCGCTTCTGATGCGGCACAAACAATGAAAGCGGCAAGGCGCAGGCCTTGCCGCTTTCAGGACGCAGGACAAGCGGATCAGGCGGCGGCCTGCCGATCCTGACGCAGCTTGGCCAGTGCCTGCGCCACATCGCGCAGCGCGGTGCGCAGCCCTTCTTCGATCACCGGATGGTAGAAGGGCATGTCCAGCATGGTATCGATGGTCATGCCGGCTTGGTGCGCCCAGGACAGCAGGTGTGCCAGGTGTTCGGCATCCGGCCCCAGCATTTCGGCACCGAGGAAGCGGCCAGTATTCGCATCCGCGTAGACATGCAGCAGGCCGCGGTTGCGCAGCATCACCCGGCTACGGCCCTGATCCTCGAAGGACACTTCACCCACCACCCGGATCGATGGGTCGATCTCGGCAAAGCGCTGGCCCACCGTGGCGATCTGCGGGTCGCTGAACACCACCGCAATGCCCGACCGGCGCAGCCCCGGTTTGACAACCGGGAAACTTGCCGCGTTGACACCGGCAATCTTGCCTTCGTCGGCAGCTTCATGCAGCAGCGGCACGTCAGCATTGGCGTCGCCCGCGATGAAGATAGGGTGACTGCCGCATTGCAGGGTACTGCGGTCGAACACAGGCACCCCGTTGCGCTGCAGTTCAATGCCGGTGGCCTCCAGGTTCAGGGTGCGTACATTGGGGATCCGGCCGGTGGCGGCGATCACCCACTCAAAGGTCTCGCTGCCATCCGTACCGTCAGACCCGGTCCAGCGGATGTTGACACCGTCGGCCGTCCGTTGCACCTGGTGGACCCGCGCATCGCAGTCCATGTCAAACTCACGCGCGAAGGTTTTTTCCGCATAGCTGCGCACTGCCGGGTCGGTCAAACCACCGCCGATGCCGCCAACCCCAAACATACGCACCCGCACGCCCAGGCGGCTCAGGGCCTGCCCCAGTTCCAGTCCAATCACGCCGGGACCGAACACGGCCACCGATGCCGGCAGCGTGCTCCATTCGAACACATGGTCGTTGACCAGCAGGCGGTCTTCGGCCGCCCGCAGGAAAGGCAGGATCTGGGGCGATGACCCGGTGGCAATCACCGCCGTGGCGAATTCGACCGCCGTATGGTCATCGATTTCCAACCGGTGCGGCCCCGTGAAGCGGGCGGCGCCCAGCAACCGATCTTCGGCCGGGATGCGTTCCACCCCCTCGATCACAAAGCCGACAAACCGGTCGCGTTCGCGCCGCACCCGTGCCATCACGGCGGCCCCGTCGACCTTCAGCGAACCCTCCAGGCGCAGGCCGAAGGCATCGAAGCGGTCGATACCGTGCGCCGCTTCGGCGGCGGCGATCAGCAGCTTGCTCGGCATGCAGCCGACGCGGGCGCAGGTGGTGCCGTACGGGCCCGATTCGATCAGCACCGCCGTTTTGCCGGCTGCCCGGGCAGCACGATACGCAGCAAGGCCGGCGGTGCCGGCACCGATCACGGCCGTGTCGATTCGAATCACATTCATCGCGGTTTTTCCTTATTTCACCAACAAGATTTGGGGGTACTGCCGGGCGGTAGACATGCCTCCCTGCCCTGCGTCTGTCACGCTGGCGCGCACGCCAGCGTGATGACGACGATCTGGTGCTCTGCCGGACAGCCCGGCCCGTGGCCGGGCCGTGGATCAGGCAGCCTGCTGCTTGCGCTTGGCGACCCAGGCTTCCAGGTCTTCGGCGCCGCCGATCAGTTCACCGTTGACGAACACCTGCGGCACGGTACCTTTCTTGGTGATGGCACCCACGGCACGGCTGCGGATCGACACCGGCAGCGAAACGTCGGCGAAGGTGATGCCTTCTTCCGTCAGAATCGCCTTGGCCTTGGCGCACGACGGGCAGCCCGGGCGGGAGAGGATCGCCACCTGGTCCGGCTTGCGCGCACCCGGAGCGATGAAGTTCAGCATGGTGTCGGCATCGGACACCTTGAACGGGTCACCCGGCTCATTCGGCTCGACGAACATCTTGGTCACCACGCCGTCGTCCACCAGCATCGAATAGCGCCAGGAGCGCTTGCCGAAGCCCAGGTCGGCCTTGTCGACCAGCATGCCCATGCCTTCGGTGAAGGTGCCGTTGCCGTCCGGCACCATGATGACGTGCTCGGCTTCCTGGTCCTTCAGCCACTCGTTCATGACGAAGGTGTCGTTCACCGACACGCACAGGATCGAGTCCACACCGTGGGCGAAGAAGGTGCTGGCCAGTTCGTTGTAGCGCGGCAGATGGGTGGACGAGCAGGTCGGGGTGAATGCGCCAGGCAGCGAGAACACCACCACCTTCTTGCCATCAAACAATTCCGAAGTGGTCATCGTCTTCCAGTCGTTGCCGACACGGACGGGGAAAGAGACCTGGGGGACGCGTTGACCTTCACGATTTTGCGACATGCGGGATGACTCCTGAGAAGAAGCACCGGTATCGGTGCGGGGGGAAACGGATACTACTTAGTCGATGTTGACAGTCTGTGGTTCCACAGCGGTGGCGTCCAATTGATTGTTCCTTACGCTGTGATATGTTCTGCCTATCAGTACATGGCGCCGATCTGCCGCGGCAGACCGGCCCGTCCAGCCCGGAGACACCCAGGCTTGCCAGTACTGCCGAGAGGAAGTCGTCCCGCATGAATCTGAATGAATTGCGTTACATTGTTGCGGTGGCCCAGGAACGGAATTTCCGCCGCGCAGCAGAACGCTGCTTTGTGAGTCAACCGGCGCTCAGCACCGCCGTGCAGAAACTGGAAGAAGAGCTGGGCGTGCAGATTTTTGAGCGTTCCCGCACCGAGGTTACGCTCACCCGGGTCGGCGCGAGGCTGGTAGAACAGGCCCAGCGCACCCTGGAAGAAGTGGAACGACTGCGCGCGCTGGCCCGCGAGGGTCGCGATCAGCTGATTGGGGCGCTGCGTCTTGGGGTGATCCATACCGTCGGTCCCTATGTGCTGCCCGACCTGATTCCAGCCCTCAGCCAGGTCGCCCCGGAAATGCCACTGGAAGTCGAGGAAAGCACGACCGCCCAGCTCGAAATCAATCTCAAGAACGGGCTGGTCGACGTGTTGTTGCTTGCACTGCCGTTTGATGTGCCCGGCATCGAGGCCCTGCCGCTCTATGACGAAGTGTTCGAAGTGGTGGTGCCCGCCCGCCATCGCTGGGCGCGCAAACGTGCGCTGCCACCGCAGGCGCTCAGCGAGGAACGGGTGCTGTTGCTGAATACCGGACACTGCTTCAGCAATCAGGTGGCCGAGGCCTGCCCGGAGGTGGGACGGGGCACCAGCGGCGTGAGTGCTCCCGGAAATTCGCTGGAAACCATCCGCAATATGGTGGCGTCTGGTTCCGGCGTGACCGTGCTGCCGGCCTCGGCCAACAGCGAGCGGTACCGCAGCGCCCTGCTGACCGTGGTGCCGTTCACCGATCCCGCCCCAAGCCGCCGCATTGCGCTGGTGTGGCGCAAGAGCTTCGGCCGGGAAAAGGCGGTGGAAGTTCTGGCGACTGCCCTCCGCTCGCTGCACCTGCCGGGCGTGACCATCCTGCCGTTTGACGCCGCCATTGTTCCCGGCATCCCGTTCACTACCGCCAACGCGCCCAAGCCGCCCGCCAGCGCCTGACGGCGCCCGGCTGCCTCAATCCCGCCAGCGCCCGACGGCCAAACCGCCCGGCCGCCTCAATGGGCGTCCGGAGGCGGCGCCTGGTCGCGTGCCGGGCGCCGCAGAAACAGGCAGGCCGGCAGCAGCAGGAAAAACATCAGGGCGAGCAGCCGGAAAGCGTCAACAAAAGCCAGCATGCTGGCCTGCTGTTGCACCATGCCGTATAGCGTGCCCATGGCCAGCTGGCCAGCCTGCAGTGCCGAATGCCCGCTGGCGACAAAATGGGCGGTCAGCCCGGCCAGCTCGGCGGCCCCCAGACCACTGCTGGTGTCGACGTGCGCCACCAGGTAGGCCTGGTGGCGCTGTTGCTGCTCCACCAGATAGCTCGCCGCCAGTGCGATGCCAAAACTGCCACCGAGGTTACGGGACAGGTTGATCAAGGCCGAGGCACTGCTGCTCTTGATCATCGGAATGCCCGTGAAGGCAGCCGTATTGATCGGAATGAACAGAAAGCCCAGCCCCAGCGCCTGGATCACCCGAATCAGCGCGACGGTCCAGTAGTCGACGTCCAGGCTGATCATCGAGAACAGCACCAGGGCACCACCCGACACCAGCAGGCCAAAGGCGATCAGCTTGCGCACGTCCACCCGGCTGACCAGCATGCCCACCACGGGCATGGCGAACAGGATCGCTACCCCTCCTGGCGAAATCGCCATGCCGGCCTGTGTCGCGCTGTAGCCCAGTAGGGTCTGCAGGAACAGCGGCAACAGCAGGGTACTGCCGAACAGCACAAAACCGAGGCTGAACATCAGCACGTTGGCGATGGCGAAGTTGCGGTTTTGCAGCAGGCGCAAGTCAACCATCGGATCACGCTGGCGCAACTCCCAGAAAGGCAGGATCAACAAGGCCACGCCACCCAGCCAGGCAGCGCGCAGAATGAAGGCGGACTCAAACCAGTCCTCCTGTTGCCCCTTGTCCAGCACCAGCTGCAGCAGGCCAAAACCCAAGGCCAGCAGGAAAAACCCAAAATAGTCGACCTTGAATCCGCGCTCGCGCAAGGCGCGCTGTGCCTCGCGCAGGTGGGGCGGATCCCACACCAGCCGGTTGGACAACCAGAACGCGATCAGGCCGACTGGCACGTTGATGAAGAAGATCCAGCGCCAGCTGAAGTTGTCGGTGATCCAGCCACCCAGCGTCGGCCCGATCGCCGGTGCCAGCACGGTGGTAATCCCGTAAACCGCAAAGGCCATGCCGCGCTTCGCGGGCGGGAAGGTATCGGCCAGGATCGCCTGGGAAATCGGCTGCAGGCCGCCACCGCCTGCCCCCTGCAGGGTGCGGAAGAAGATCAGCAGCGGCAGGGTCGGGGCGAGGCCACACAGCAGGGAGCTGCCCGTGAAGATCAGCACGCACCAGAGATAGAACCGACGCCGGCCGACCACGTAGGCAAACCAGCCACTGATTGGCAGCACAATGGCGTTGGTGACCAGATAGGAGGTAAGCACCCAGGTGCTTTCGTCCTGTCCGGCAGACAGATCGCCGGCAATGTGGCGCAGGGCCACATTGGCAATCGAGATGTCGAGCACCTCCATGAACGTGGTCAGCGCCACCACCAGGGCAATTACCCAGGGGTTGACGGCTCTGGCCCCTTGCGGGGGCAGGGTTGCCGGACCGGCCGCCGGCAGGGCGTCGGAACGCATGGCGGGCTCAGTGCGACACGCCAACCTGCACGCGCGGTTCGACCGACATGCCCGGGGCGAGACGCGCCAGCACCTCCGGGGTTTCGTCAAAGACGATCTTCACCGGCACACGCTGCACCACCTTGACGTAATTGCCGGTAGCATTCTCTGGCGGCAGCAGGCTGAAGCGCGCGCCGGTGCCTGGCTGCAGGCTCTCGACGTGCGCCAGCAGCCGGCGGTCAGGGAAGGCGTCGACCTTGACGTCAACCGACTGCCCCGGTGCCATGCGCGTGAGCTGGGTTTCCTTGAAATTGGCGACCACCCAGGGTTTGCCAGTGACCAGCGACAAGGCGGCCTGGCCCGCCTGCAGCACCTGCCCGGGCAGTACCGCCTTGCGCGTCACCCGTCCAGCCTGGGGGGCACGCACTTCCGTGTAGGCAAGGTCCTGCTGCGCCAGCGCCACCTGGGTTTGCACCGTCTGCAGATCTGCGCCCAGGCTTTGTACCTGGGCCTGCTTCACCGCCACCTGACGCGGTGCCGTTCGGGCTTCCTCCAAACGGCCAGCAGCCTGCCGGACAGCGGCTTCGGCACTCAGCACCGCCTTGTGCGCCACATCCAGGGCCGCATGCGCGGATTCTGCCTGGGTGACCGCCTGGTCGAGACGTTGGCGCGAGATTTCGTCCTTGGCCAGCAGGTTGCGGTAGCGCTCAACGTCGGCATCGGCCAGGCGGGACTGCGCCTCGGCCGCCTTGACTTGCGCCTGCGCCTGCGCCAGGTTGCCCTGCGCCACCGCCTGGCCGGCTTCGGCCTGGGTCACCGTGGCGTGGGTGCTGGCAGTCACCAGACTGGAGTCGCTGCGCGCCACGCCGACGCGGGCTTCGCTCGCGACCAGGGCGGCCTTGGCCTGATCCAGACGCAGCTGATAATCGCGCGGGTCGATACGGAACAGCAGGTCGCCGGCCTTCACGGTCTGGTTCTCGGCGACCGCCACGGTGGCCACCGTGCCGCCAACGCGGGGGGCGATCGGCACGATATCGCTCTCGATCGCCGCGTCGTCGGTGGTTTCATAACCCCGGCCGGCGTACCAGACGTAGCCGGCCGTGGCGAGCACGCCCAGCAGCACGAGCCCGCCCAACAGGCGTTTGACAGGGACGCCACCGGCAGCGGCAGCAGATTGAGTAGATTCGGTCATGATGGCATCCGGCGGATAAGGATAAGGAGATCAGGGCAGCTGCAGCAGGCCGGCAACGTCGCCCATTGCTGCATCGAGGTTCACGCGGGCGGCGCTATACCCGGCCGTGGCCTCGATCAGCCGGCTGCGCGCCGAGGTGTTCGATGTCAACGCGTCCAGCACCTCAAGATTGTCGGCAACACCCGCCTTGAAGCGGTCGCGCGCCAGTTCCAACAAACGGTCACTCAGCGACACGGTGGTGGTGGTCACCGCCACCTGCTCTTCCGCCGTCGCCAGGGCCACCAGCGCGAGCTGCACGTCTTCTTCGATCTGGTGGCGGGTGTCGCTGCGCGCAATTTCGGCGGCGCGGACCAGACTTTTGGCCCGCCCACGGTGCGCATCCAGCAAACCGTTGGTGTAGAGCGGCACGGAAACGCCAATGCCGATCGACCGGGTAAGATATACCGTCTGGGACGGCGTGACGCCGCTGGGCCCTACCGCTGCCGAGACGCTGACCACCGGCATGCCCTCGCTTTCAGCGGCAAGCACACCCTCTTCCGCAGCATGCACGCGGGCTTCCTGCACCAGCAGTTCCTGTCGTCGTTCCATGGCGTGCTGCAGGGCCTCGGCTAGCCCGGGCAGCCGGCGGGGTTGATAGGCAAGGGGCGCTGCCAGGGCCAGTGGATCATCCACGCCCAGGCCGATGATGCGCTTGAGCCGCAACAGCGCCTGGGCCTGGTCGCTGCGCGCCTGGGTCACGGCAAACTGGTCCTGCGCCACCCGGGTCTGTGCCCGGGCAACATCCACCCCGGTGGCAAGTCCGTTGTGCTGCTGGTCGCTGGCAAGCTGTGCGAGCTCGCGGGACAGCGCCAGGTTGGCCTGGGCCGACTCCAGCGTGGCCTGGGTCTGCTGGGCGGCGATGTAGGCCAGGGCAACCATGTCGAGCAACTGGTCGCGCAGGGCCAGGCGCTGGTGCTCCGCCTCGCCGACCTGGCCTTCACTGGCCCGGGCCAGATGACGACGGGCGGGATCAAATACGGCCTGACTGAGCGTAAGCCGGGCATCAAAGCTGTTGAAGGGCCCGTTCAGGGTGGGAAACAGTATCTGTCCGCCAGGCAGGGACGGGAAACCCTGAGCGCGCAGGTTGGTCGTGAGATTGGCCTGCGAGGCGGTCAGCTGGGCAGAAGGCCCCAGCGGCGCGCGGGACTCGAGCAAGGCACTGCGGGCCTGCTCGACCTGCTCGAAGCTCAGGGCAAACTGGTCATTCCGTTCCAGCGCCATCTGCAGGGCCTGCGCGAGCGTCAGGCGGCCCGCCGGATTGGCCCTGGCGCCATCCGCACCAACATCGCTTGCTGCCAACACGCGGCCTGCAGACGGGTGGCGGTCATTCTCCGGCGCGACCGCAGGCACGCCAGCCGGCACCGCGCTGAGCGCCGATGCCAAGCGCAACTCTGCCAGCGCAGGGGTCGCGGTCAGCAGGACAAACGCCGCCGCAACCAGCGGGTACGACGCAGGACGGGGCAACACGGTTCGGTTCATGCAGACTCCGGGGAAGACAAAGGGGGGGCCACACACGGCAGGTCGGCGGCCGGCCACCGATCCAGACCGGACAGCAGATTGCAGAACAGCACCTCGGCATCGGCCAGCTGCTGTTCGCTGAACTCGGACCAGATGCTGCGGTGCATGGCCCAGGCATGCGGCATGGTGTCGGTGACCAAGGCCGTGCCGGCGTCGGTCAGGCTCAGGCGCAGTACCCGCCGGTCCTGGGTCGACGGTTCACGATGCAGAAGACCCCGCCGCACTAGATCATCGGTCAGGCGGGTGACATTGGCACGCGCCAGGAACAGCACCCGACTGATGTCGGACGGGGTGACCTCTTCGCCGTGGCGGCTGTACACCACCATCAGCGTGAACCACGACCAGGCGGTCAGGTCCCAACGCGCCATCAAGGTGTCGTAGGCCGCTTCCAGGCGCATGTAGACATAGCCAAACAGCCGGCTCAACACCACCAGTTGCGCCGGCATCTCCGGTTGCAGGCAGGCACCCTGGCGGACGCGCTCACGGAAGTCGAGCAAGGCTTCAGGAAATTCAGACATGACGAACGCATTGACTGTATCAAGAAAAATATTACCAATCGGTATTATTTCAGTCAAGCATAGTTGCGGATCAGCATTGCGCCGGCCCCCGCTTCCTCGGACGTCGCGAACGCAACGTCAATAACAATGCTGCGCGTCAGGAAATGTCCCAGCGCGTACCGCCTCGGCGTAGGCCCGAATGGCACCTGCCACACCGCCTGGGGCAGCAGAAAAATCCTTGGCCAGTCGTGCGAGCGGCACCGGTCCCAGACCGATCACGTCGTGCAACACCAGCACCTGGCCGCTGCACAGGGGGCTGGCACCGATGCCAATGGTTGGTACGCCAGCCTGCGTCACAATCTGGTCGGCGAGCTGCCGTGGAATGCACTCCATCAGCAGCAGGTCGGCACCCGCCGCCTCTACCGCCGCCGCATCGGCCAGCACGCGTTGGGCACCGGCTTCGTCACGTCCCTGCACCCGGAAACCGCCGAACTGGTGGTGCGATTGGGGGGTCATGCCAATGTGCGCACACACCGGGATGCCACGGCGGACCAGGAAGTGGATCGTGTCGGCCATGTCCACGCCACCCTCCAGTTTGACCATCTGCGCCCCGGCCTGGATCAGCACCACCGCATTGCGAAACGTCTCTTCCGGACTGACCTGGGACGTGCCAAACGGCAGATCGGCCATGACCAGCGCTTGCTGCGATCCACGGGCAACGGCGCGCGTGTGATAGGCAACGTCGGCAAGCGAAACCGGGTTGGGCGAATCGTGCCCTTGCACCACCATGCCAAGCGAATCCCCCACCAGCAGGACATCAATGCCGGCAGCATCCATCGCCCGGGCGAAACTGGCTTCGTAGCAGGTCAGGACAACAATCGGCTGTCGCTCGGCGTGCAGCCGGCGCAGGTCGCGAAGCGTGGTACGCATACAAGGGCCTCCTGGTACCGTAACGAAAGGCCCATGATAAGGGAAGCGCGGCGGGATCAGGCGTGCAGGTCAATGGTCTCGCGGTACAGCAGGCCCGGGGCAAGCAGGTGCTCGCCAAACGCGAGGGGCGTCGCAGAGCCGATATCCCCTGCCAGCCCGACAAACTGGCACTCGATGCCCGCCATCTGGATCGTAGCCGGGATCGGCAGGTTGCCGAAACTGCCGAGGCTCTCCTCGCTGCACACCACTTCCTCGCGTTGCCATACCCGGGATGCCGGCAGGACCGGAGCGGCGGTCGGCGCAGACCGGCCCCCGCGCAGGGCAATCAGACGCTGGGCAATCCACAGACCGAGCCGGGAAACCCGTTGCACCTGGGCACTGGCGCGCTCGGCATCGACCACGATCAGGAAATAGGCCGGCTGGTCGCAACAGGGGCAGGCGGCCCGCGCCGCCAGGGCAACCCGCTGCCCAAGCGGACTGGCATAGCCTTGACCGCGTGTCAGACGGTAGGGCCGCAGGCACGCCTGGCATTCCAATTCGATGCCGGACAGCACCAGCCCGTCCGCCACGGCCAACGGCAGGGTGAAATCGGCGGGAGAAGAAGAAAGCAGGTTCATGCGATGTCTGGCCTGGCAGGCCGTCAAGGTATCCGTACTTGCTTTACGGCACTACCACGCCAGTCTTGACATGCTTCACATGAACTTATGCTCGAAAGATATTGTTATTGAAGCAGTTTTATTCAATATATAAACCGGCTTTACCGCCTGTCAGGCGAGGGTGGCATCTGCCAGCGGCAGGCTGCGGATGCGCTTTCCCGTCAACTGGAACAAGGCGTTGGCCACCGCCGGCGCGATCGGCGGCGTGCCCGGCTCGCCTACGCCGCCAGGCAGTTCGGCCGAAGCCACCAGATGCACGTTGACCTGCGGCGTCTCGGCCAGGCGTACGGGCGGATATTCGCCAAAGTTGCCCTGCTCCACCCGTCCTTCCGCCAGCGTGATCTTGCCGTACAAGGCGGCCGAGAGGCCATAGATCATGGCGCCTTCCATCTGCGCTTTCACCATGTCCGGATTGACCACCACGCCAACGTCTGCCGCGATGGTCACCTTGTGGACACGCACCGCGCCACCGTCAAGCGAGATCTCGGCCACCTCGGCCACGTAGCTGCCGAAGGATTCGCACACGGCAATGCCGCGGGCACGCCCCGCTGGCAGGGGCGTGCCCCAGCCGGCTTCTTTGGCGGCCCGGTCCAGCACCGCCAGATGGCGCGGCTTGGCAGCCAACAGGCTACGGCGATACGTGTAGGGGTCCTGGCCGGCAGCATGGGCCAATTCATCGATGAAGGATTCGGCGAAGAAGCCGTTTTCGGTGCTGCCCACCGATCGCCAGAACCAGGTCCGCACGCCGGGGCTGTGGCGCACCCAGTCAAGCTGGAAATGGTCCATGGCATAGGGGAATTCGGCCAGACCCTCGACCGCGGTGGTGTCGATGCCTTGCTTGTCGATCAGTGCCCCTTCGAAGCCGGTACCGGTGGAGAGCGACTCCACCACGTTCACGCCGGTCATGGCGAGCGGCTTGCCGTCATCGCCGAGACGTGCCTGCAGCTCGGAACGGGCCATCGGCCGGTAGTACTGGGCGCGCGTATCGTCCTCACGACTCCACAACACCTGCACCGGCGTCTTGGCAGCCTTGGCCAGGCTGACCGCCTCGATGATGAAATCCGGCGCAAAGCGGCGGCCAAACCCGCCCCCCAGCAGGGTGGTGTGGATGATCACCTGTTCCGGCTTGCACCCGGCGATACCGGCGGCAATCTGCTGATGCGGGCCCTGGGCCTGGGTAGGCGCCCAGATCTCGACACCGTTGGCCGTGACCGAGGCCGTGGCATTCATCGGTTCCATGGTGGCGTGCGCCAGATAGGGCACCTCATAAGCGGCCTGGACGAGCTTGCCGGTGGTCACGCTTTCCGGCGTGCCGACGCGCCTGGCCACCTTGGCACCGGTGCGGCTCACCGCCAGCGCCTTCAGGTCTTTCTGCATCTGCGCCGTCGACAGCAGGCCGGTCTTGCCAGGGGCCCACTCCACCTTGAGCGCCTGACGCCCCTGTTTCGCAGCCCAGGTGCTGTCGGCCAACACCGCCACGCCAACCGACACCGGCGTCTCGACACGGTGCACCTGGCGCACGCCCGGTACCTTCAGGGCCGCCGATGGATCAAACGACACCAAGGTGCCACCGATGATCGGACAACGCTCAACCGAGGCGAACAACATGCCGGGCACCCGCACATCAATACCGAACTGGGCGCTGCCGTTCACCTTGCTGGCCACTTCGCTGCGACCCAGCGACGTACCGATCAGCCGGAACTGCTTGGGGTCTTTCAGTGCCACCTTCTCCGGCAGGGGCAGCGTGGCCGCCAGGTCGACCAGTTCGCCATAGGGCAGGCGCCCCTTGGCACCAATCACCACGCCGGGTTCGGTGTGCAGGGTGCTGACCGCGACATCCCATTTCTTGGCCGCCGCCAGCAGCAGCAGTTGCCGCGCGGTGGCACCGGCCTGCCGCAGGGGCTGCCACATCGCGCGGACCGAAGTCGATCCGCCGGTGGCCTGCGTGCCAAACCAGGGATGCGCATACTGCGGTGCCGCCGGCGCCTGCTCGACCCGGACATGATCCCAGGCAACATCGAGCTCTTCGGCCACCAGCATGGGCATCGAGGTCAGCACCCCCTGCCCCATCTCGGATTTGTCGACCACCACCGTGAGGATGCCTTGGTGATCCAGCCGGATCCACGGGCCTGCCTGCAGCGCTGCCGCATCGGCGGCCGCTTCCACCTCGGCGGGCGCGCCAAACTCGATGGCCAGCGCGAGGCCGCCACCGAGGGCACCGATCTGTTTCAGGAAGTGACGTCGCTGCAGTGGCATGTTCATGGAAATTCCCCGGAAAGTGATGAAGGTGATGGGTTCAGGAGACGCACGTTGGCCGCGTGGCCAACCATGCTCAACGATGCAGGCGGCGGATCAGCGACGAGGTATCCCAGCGTCCGCCGCCCATTGCCTGCACCTCGGCATAAAACTGGTCGACCAAGGCCGCCAGCGGCAGCACGGCACCATTGCGCTGCGCCTCCTGCAGGCACAGCCCGAGGTCCTTGCGCATCCAGTCGACCGCGAAACCGAATTCGAACTGGTCGGCCAGCATGGTCTTGCCCCGGTTTTCCATCTGCCAGGACTGGGCGGCCCCCTTTGAGACAACCTCGAGCACCTGTTCGCCATCCAGCCCGGCCTTCTGGGCAAAATTCAGCGCCTCGGCCAGCCCCTGCACCACCCCGGCGATGCACAGCTGGTTGACCATCTTGGTCAGCTGGCCGGACCCCGGCGGCCCCATCAGGGTGACCGCCTTGGCATAACTGTCGATCACCGGCCGCACCTGCGCGAACGGCTCAGCGTCGCCGCCGCACATCACCGCCAGCTGGCCGCGCTCAGCGCCGGCCTGACCGCCAGAAACCGGCGCGTCGATGAATGCCACCTGCCGCGCTGCCGCCAGACGGTGCAATTCACGCGCCACCTCGGCGGATGCCGTGGTGTGATCCACCAGCACACTGCCCGGATGCATGCCAGCCAGCGCGCCGTCGGCGCCGAGCACCACGCTGCGCAGGTCATGGTCGTTGCCGACGCACACGAAGACCACGTCAGCCCCTTGTGCCGCCTCGCGGGGTGTGGCTGCCGACTGTCCACCGGCGTGGGCCGCCACCCAGGCCGCTGCCCGGGATGCCGTGCGGTTGTAGACGGTGACGGCATGCCCCTTGGCAAGCAGATGACCCGCCATGGGACCACCCATGACACCGAGACCGATGAACGCTGTCTTGCGGATGCTCATTACTTGGCACTTCCTGAGATGAGGGCGAACTTGAATTTTACCGTGACATTGATGGCTACAGCATCTGGATCCGCCCAGACGCCCTGGCCGATATTGAAATCGGTTCGCTTCATGACGAATCCGCCTTCGGCGGTGTCTACCTTGCCGGCATGGCGGACCGTGATCGGCACCACCAGGTCGCGCGTGATGCCCTTCAGGGTGAACTTGCCCGCCGCCTCATACTGGTCGGGTCCTTTGCTGCGGATCTGCGTCGACTGGAAGATACCCTTCGGGTAATTGGCCACCAGGAACCAGTCTTTACCCTTGACCTCCTGCTCGCTGTCGGGCGCCCCCAGATCGATGCTGGCCAGATCGACCTCGATGCGGGCGTGACTGGCGGCCAGGTCTGTCGGCTTGAACACGATGTCGCCGTCGAACTTGCGGAAGCGGCCCTGCAGCTCGACACCCATCTGTTTCGAGACAAACGTGATCTCGCTACGGTCTGGCACAAAGCCGGCCGCGTGGGCCGACGCTGCGGGTATCAGGCCCAAGGGGGACACCAGTGCCGACAACAGGAGGACGGCATGGCGCGAAGACCGCGAGCGGTCGCCCTGGTGAGGATTGGCGTGGCAGGCTTGGGAGGAGCGGAAGGGAGAAATGGTCATGATGGTCAGGCCTTGTGACGGGGTGCGCTGCGCAACATGCCCAGCAACACGGAATCCTTGTCGATGAAATGGTGCTTCAGGGCCGCTGCGGCATGCAGCATGACCAGGCTGAACAGCACCCAGTTCAGGGTCTCATGCAGCTCCTTGAGCTGATGGGCCAGCTCCTTGCTCTTGCCCACCAGGTCGGGCAGCGGCACCCAGTTCAGGTACACCACGCTGTAACCCGCCGCCGAACTGTACATCCATCCGGTGAGCGGCACGATGAAGAGCAGGATGTAGGTGGCCCACTGCACCACCCGGCTGGCGCGATGTTGCCAGGCTGGCATGCCGGCGGGTGGCGGCGGGGCGGGGTGGCCAAGGCGCCAGCTCAGGCGCAGGGAGGACAGGATCAGCACCGTGATGCCCGCCCACTTGTGCCAGACGAAGACCTTGATCCGGAACGGGGTGACGGCCATGTCGCCCATCAGCAGCCCGACCGGAAAGGCACCGGCGATGATCAGGGCCGTCAACCAGTGGAACACGATGGCGGTGCGCGTGAAATGTTGTTGCGTCACAAGCTTCTCCGGAAGATTGAGCAGGATTGCAGCCTACCACCGCGACAAGACACCGACCTGCAGCAAAATTCACGACACTGCATAAAGCGCCGCAAGCCTGACGGCTTCGGCGCGCACCGCTGCCCGCAGGGTCTCCGGACCCAGCACTTCGACGTCGGCGCCAAACCGCAGGATGTCCATCACCAGCTCGCGCGGATCGCTGAACGGGAAGGACAGTTCATAGCTGCCATCCGTGCGCATCCTGCCCTTCTGACGCACGTGCCACTGCTCGGCGGCCACCCAACGCGCCCGCGCCGGCGTAAAACGCAGGTGCGCTGTCTGCAAAAGCTTGCCTCCAAAAATGCCGTAGCCGGGGCCGAGCACACTGCTCAGCGTGCGTTCGGCCACCTCGCGGGCGGGCCGGTCCAGGGTTTCCACCCGGCGGATCGAGTCGATGCTGAAATTGCGCAGCCCGTTGCGTAGATGGCACCACGCATCCAGGTACCAGTTCTCGCGGTAGTGCACGAGACGCTGCGGCGAGACTTGGCGCGTGGTCAGTGCGTCGTTGCTGCGGGCGTAGTAATCGATTTCCAGCCGCTGCCGCCGCAGCAGGGCCGAGCCGATGCGCTCAAAGTGTTCTAGGTTGTACTCGCGCCGGCCCAGTCCCACGATCAGGATGCGTCGGCGGATTTCCTCGGCGGTGCTGTCCGCGGAACCCAGCAGCTGGTTGAGGCGGCTGAGCAACGGTTCGATGTGGTCATGCAGCAACCCGCCGGGGCCAAGGTTGGCGAGCAGGTGCTGCATGGTCAGCAGGGCGTGGATTTCCTGCGAACTGAACCACAGGCCGGGCAGCTCGTACTGGCCCGTGCCCTGCACCGCGGGCCCTTCCAGCCGATAGGCCCGCACTTCGCGGTCGAATACGATCGGCACCATGACCACGTCGCGCAGGAAAGCCAGATCGCGTTTCAGGGTGGCCCGCGAAATCTCGAGGGTGTCGAGCAGCAGTTGGATGCTGATCGAGCGACGGTCGCGAAACAGTTGGCGGATACGCTGAAGGCGATCGATCTGGGACATGGCAGGATTGTGCCGCAGGTGAGGTTTTGCGGCGACGGGGATTTTGTCGCAGCATCCGGATTCCTCCAGATCCTCCGGGTGATCCTCCATGTCGCTTTCCTCACCACCTGCTGGCCGTCCGTCCGCCCTTCCATCCGCCGTCACACCGTCAGACGCCACGCCGTCAACTCTCTCAACGCCAGACTTCACAGCGCCAGACGCCACGCAGCCGGCCGCCGCCGCGCCAGGACTGCTCGATGTTCGGCCGCTGCAACTGGCCCTGCGTGCCTTCGCCGAAGCGCGCGACTGGACCCGCTTCCATGCCCCGAAAAATCTCGCCATGGCGCTGACGGGCGAGGTGGGAGAGCTGGTCGAGATCTTCCAGTGGCTGGACGCAGACCAGAGCCGGCAGGTGGGCAACAATCCGGCCACCGCGAGGCCGGTGCGCGATGAGCTGGCCGACGTCCTGATTTATCTGGTGCGCCTGGCAGATATGCTAGAGGTCGACCTGGACGAGGCCGTGCGCACCAAACTGGTCAGCAATGCGGTGCGTTATCCGCCACTGCCGGGGGTCGACAGCACGACCGCCGTTACTGGCAGCGACGCATCAGGCCGCTGATCCGGCCTTGCACCATGATGGCGGCGGCCGGCACCAGCCGGTCGGCAACCGCCGGATTGGAGGCCATCAGGCGTAGATGCTCGCCCTCCTGGCGAAAACGCTTCAGGGTAGCGCCCTCCCCGGCCACCAGCAGCACCGCGATTTCCCCTGGCCGGACCGCAACCCCGGTTTCCACCACCACCAGGTCACCGTCCAGGATGCCGTCGCCGATCATCGAATCGCCCTGCACTTCCAGCACATAGGCCTCGCCTCTGGGCGTGAGATGCTCTGGCACCAGCACTGGCTCGTCTTCAAAGACCGCGTCCAGCGGCGCTCCGGCAGCGATCCGACCCAACCGCGGCAAGGCGCGCAGCGGCACGCCCATGGCCTGCCAATCCGGCCAGCCCGACAACGCCGGCTGGACTTGCGCACCCGATGCAGGCCAGGCCTGCGCACCAGATGCCGGCCGGGCTTGCAAGCCGGATGCCGGTGGCAAGACTTCGGCGCGCGGCCCCGGACGCAGGCCCAGGCGGTGCCGGTCGAGCGGTGCCACCCAGCCGGTCTCGACCAGCCGCTGCATGTGCCGATGCAGGGCACCGCGCGAGCGCAGCGCCAGCCGCTGGCAGAGCGCATCCAGGTTGTCGACCGGGGTTCCGGCCGACCAGGCCGATTCGAGTGCGGCCAGCACCCGGCGCTGGGCGGGCGTCAGGTCTGGCGGGGCAGACCGTTTGGCATCAACCATGGCACGTCCGTCTTGTGGGGAATCATCACCAGCCCTACTATACGCAAGAGAACACAAAGAGAACAAGCCATGGAACAGCAGGAAAGCGCCGCCGCCACCGCCGTCGGCGCAGACGATCCGGCCCATCGGCTGGCCGACGAACTGGTGCGCCGCTACGGCGAACGCATCACGGCGCGCATTGTCCAGCCGGCCCGGCCGGCACGGCTGGTTGCCTTTCCGGCCTGGCTGGACCCATCCCTCTGCCAGGCCCTGCAAAGCCGGGGCATCACCCGCCTCTACAGTCATCAGGCCGAAGCCTTGGCGAGTGCACGCCGGGGCGAACACCTGGTGGTGGTCACACCGACCGCCTCCGGCAAGAGCCTGTGCTTCAACCTGCCAGTGCTGCAGGCCGTGCGCGAGGCCGGCGCCAAGGCCCTCTACCTGTTTCCCACCAAGGCGCTCGCCCAGGACCAGGTGGCGGAACTGAACGCGTTGAACCAGGCAGCAGCATTCGGTGTCCGCGCCTTCACCTTCGACGGCGACACGCCCGCCGATGCCCGCCAGGCGGTGCGCCTCAAAGGCGACATCGTGGTCTCCAACCCGGACATGCTGCACCAGGGCATCCTGCCCCATCACACCAAATGGGCGGCCTTCTTCGAGGGTCTGCGCTATGTGGTGATCGATGAGATGCACACCTACCGGGGGGTGTTTGGTTCGCATGTTGCCAATGTGCTGCGCCGATTGCGCCGCATCGCGGCGTTTTACGGCAGCACGCCCCAGTTCATCCTGTGTTCGGCCACGCTGGCCAATCCGGTGGAACTGGCCAGCGGCCTGATCGGCGCCCCTGTCACGGCTGTGGACCAGACTGGCGCCCCCTGTGGCGAACGGCACCTGCTGCTGTGGAATCCGCCGGTGATCAATCCGGATCTCGGCATCCGGGCATCCAACCGTTCGCAAACCACCCGGATCGCCCGGCTGGCCGTGCAACGAGGGTTGAAAACCATCGTCTTTGCCAATTCGCGCCTGATGGTGGAGGTGCTGACCAAATACCTCAAGGACGCCTTCGAGCGCGATATCCAGCCCACCGCCCACATCAGCGCCTACCGGGGCGGCTACCTGCCCAACGAGCGGCGCCGGACGGAACAGGCCCTGCGCGGTGATCAGGTGGATTGTGTGGTGTCGACCAGCGCCCTGGAACTTGGCGTGGACATTGGCAGCCTGGATGTCTGCATCCTGAACGGCTATCCCGGCAGCATTGCCGGCACCTGGCAGCGTCTCGGCCGGGCCGGCCGGCGCGGCCGAACTGCCCTTGGCGTGCTGGTGGCCTCGAGCGATGCCCTCGACCAGTATCTGGTGCGCAACCCCGAGTTCTTTGACCAGGCGCCGGTGGAGCATGGCCGCATCGCGCCGGACCAACTCCTGATCCTGATGGAGCACCTGCGCTGTGCCGCCTTCGAACTGCCCTTCCGGCGAGACGAGCTTTTCGGCAACGCCAGCGTCGAGGAGCATCTGGCCTACCTCGCCGAACAGGGCGTGCTGCATCTGGAGGCCGATCGCTGGCACTGGATGTCGGACAGTTATCCCGCCAATGCCGTCAGCCTGCGCTCCGTGGCCGACGGCAATTTCCTGGTGATCGACCAGACCGACCAACGCAAGGACGTGATCGCCGAAGTGGATTATTCAGCCGCAGCAATGACCCTGTATGAAGGGGCCATCTATCTCGTTCAGGCACAGCCCTACCAGGTGGAACGACTCGACTGGACCGGACGCAAGGCCTTTGTGCGCAGCACCCGGGTGGATTACTACACCGATGCGATCGACTACACCCACCTGCGCATCCTGGACACCTTCGAGACGCGCAGCGACGGACCAGCCCTGTGTGCCCGGGGCGAGGTCCATCTGCTGCGCCGCGTGCCGGGATACAAGAAGATCCGCTACTACAGCCATGAAAATGTCGGTTACGGCAACATCAGCCTGCCCGATCATGAAATGCACACCTCCAGTCTGTGGTGGCAGGTCGACCCCGCCGTGATCGACCAGCACTTCGCCCGCCGCTCCGAGGCGCTCGACGGCTTCCTGGGAGCCGCCCATGCGCTGCATCTGATTGCGGCCCTGCGCAGCATGGCCGAACGGCAGGATCTTGGGCGGGCAGTGGGCGATGGCAATGGCGAGTGGTTCGCCACGGTCGGCGCTGACAGCCGCGGCAACGCGCGCCGGCCGGACGGCAGCCGGTTTGATCCGGAACAGGGCGGGGACCGCTTTGTGCCCACGGTTTTTCTCTACGACAACTTTCCCGGCGGCGTGGGGTTGAGCGAGCCCCTGCTGGCGCTTGCCGAAGAAATTGTGCAGGGCGCCGCCGACCTGATCGGGCAATGTCCTTGCCCCCAGGGCTGTCCGGCCTGCGTCGGCCCGATCCTGGCGTCCGAGGCGCAGCGGGGTTTCTCGCCGAAAGCCGCCGCCAGCCGCATCCTTTCCCTGCTGGGCGCCCGCGCATGGATCTGAGCACCCGCCTGCGGGCCCTGCAGAAATCGGCAGGGTGCCGGGAAGTGATCCCACCCGAACCGGCTCGCGGCAACACCGCGACAGGATGGCCGGCCACACCGGACCCGACCATACCGCACCCGACTGGCTCTGCGCGCTACCCTGAAACATCCAGGCCGACCGGCATCGCGATGCCGGCCAGCGCAACCGAACCTAGCCAGCGCGAGCAACGTCTGGCCAGTCGTCTGCAGGCTACCCTGGTCGCGCCGGGCCTGCTGCTGCGCGAACAGCCCCTAGGCCTGCACTTTGCGCATGGCGGGGTTGATCTGGCGGAGCTGCGGCAACTGCCGACAACCGTGCTGGGATTGCCCTTGCCAGCGCCGGAACGCGGCTGGTGGTTCATGGACACCGAAACCACCGGGCTTGCCGGCGGTACCGGCACGCTCGTGTTCCTTTATGGCGGACTGCACTTCGACGGGCAGCAGTTCACGCTGCGGCAATGGTTGCTCACCCGCTTTGGTGGTGAAGCCGCCCTGCTTGACGGGGTGATCCAGACCTTGCAGCACACCGCCCTGTTGGTCACGTTCAACGGCAAATCCTTCGACCTGCCCCTGCTGCGCACCCGAGCGCGCCTGCAACGGTGCGCCTTGCCTGAGCAGCACCTGCTGCACCTCGATCTGCTCCATCCGGCGCGCAGCGCTTATGCCCAGCGCTGGCCCGATGTCCGCCTGCAAACCGCGGAACGCCGCCTGTGCCAGTTCCGACGCCAGGATGACCTGCCGGGCAGCGAGGCACCGCAGGCTTTCATGCGCTGGTTGCGCGCCGGCAGCGACGAAGGCCTGCTGCGCGTGATGGACCATCATCGCAACGACGTATTGTCATTGGCTGGGCTGACCATCACCCTGGCCCAGGCCTTCCAGCACCCGCATCTGCACGATGCGGATGCCGCCGGCATCGTGCGGCGACTGCGCCGCCAGGGCTATCGGGTGCGCGAAGGCCAGGGTCAGTTGGCGTTCTCGGCCTGATTCCCGCAGCTCGTGCCGAATTCCGGTGATGCGTGCCGTATGCTGTGCGTCAACGGACGGGACCGATCTGCTGCCCAACGATTCGATCACCTCAGCATTCGATGACCTAACGACCCGATGGCCTAGCCGTTCGATGATCTGAGCATTTGATGAACCGGAGCGCTGCCATGCGCTGGAGCCTTGCTGTGATCTGGAGACCTTTGACGCGCCTGGGATTGGCCATCTGCCGACACATGGTTCGGTTCTGCCTGGCGGCGGCACCCGGGAAGGGGGCCTTTCTGGCGGTGCTGATCGCGCTGTGCGCC
>CAIPBT010000067.1 GCA_903863375.1 uncultured Ferrovum sp. | reverse complement strand
TTGGGCAGTTCACCCACCGGAAACAGCACGCGGGCAATCTGGGATTGCTGCAAGCGGTGCAGGAAGTAGGTCTGGTCCTTGTTGGTGTCCAGTCCGCGCAGCAATTCGGTACGGCCGTCCTGGCGTCGGGCACGGGCGTAATGGCCGGTGGCTATCCAGTCGGCACCGAGGGTGGCGGCATGATCCAGAAAGGCGCGAAACTTGATTTCCGTATTACACAGGATGTCTGGGTTGGGCGTGCGGCCAGCCTGATATTCCGCGAGGAAATAGGCAAACACCCGCTGCTGGTATTCGGCACTGAAGTTGACGGCCTCGATGTCGATGCCCAGCTGATCGGCCACGCTGGCAGCGTCGACCAGATCTTCACGCGCATTGCAGTCTTCGTCGTCTTCCCAGTTCTTCATGAAGACGCCGACCACGTCAAATCCCTGGTCGCGCAGCAGCAGGGCGCTGACAGCAGAATCCACCCCGCCGGAGAGCCCCAGCACCACACGGTCCCCCGCCTGTGGCAGCCGGCTCGCGTCCTGTAGAGGATGGGTCTGGGTGGCGGGCAACGTGGCGCTGCCTGGCAGCCCCGCGGCGGCCGGCGGGAAGCCTGCAGCTGACCCAGGGTCCGGGGTGGCGGCCTGCGCAGGAATGTGCGAAGACGGATCAGTGATCATGACGGGAAAGGTACCGCAAAAAGAAAACGGGCAGATGCCCGAAGGCACCTGCCCGCTGAACCAGCCTTTGCCGAATTACTTGGCGGGGGCGGCAGCAGCCGGGGCAGCCATTGCGTCGGCAGCGGCTTCCTTCTTGGCGTGCTTCTTGTGCTTCTTCTTGGCCGGCTTGGCAGCGGCGTCGGCGGCGGCCGGGGCAGCGGCGGCGGCCGGGGCGGCAGCGGCAGCGGCCGGGGCGTCAGCGGCAACGGCGTTGAAGGTAACGGCGGCGAAGGCGGCAGCGATCAGGGCGGTCAGGAGCTTGTTCATGATGAATCCTTATCAGGGTAAAAGTCCCGGGGGACTGAACCGGTGTCATGCACCGTACGACTGATAACGTACGGTTGGCAGGGCGGTTGACGTCTTCAGCGAAAAATTTTTACATCCCGCCACTGGCCTGGCAGCAGGTCGTCGAGTTGATATGGCCCGATCGCCCAGCGGACCAGCCGCAAGGTTGGCAGCCCGACCGCAGCCGTCATGCGGCGTAC
The DNA here is from genome assembly GCA_903863375.1 of uncultured Ferrovum sp. GTDB lineage: Bacteria > Pseudomonadota > Gammaproteobacteria > Burkholderiales > Ferrovaceae > CAIVHB01. The sequence goes on along the minus strand of CAIPBT010000067.1, from coordinate 10,403 downwards.
CTGCCGGTTGCGGCCTTCCTGCAGGGTCAGGGTGAGCCAGTGCGTCGGGATGGCCTGTCGGGTCCGGATGGGCGGGGTGCGCGGCCAGAGGGCAGGCTCGGCCAGCCACTCGGCTTGTGCCGGCCGTGTCGGGCCGTCGGACAGCATCACGCCATCACGCAGACGTTGCAGTGCGGTGGCATCCGGGGCCCCTTCCACCTGCACCCAATAGGTTTTCGGCCACTTGTGGGCAGGGTCACTGATCTGGTGCTGCAAGCGACCGTCATTGGTCAGCAACAGCAGTCCCTCGCTGTCGGTGTCGAGCCGGCCGGCCGGATATACCGCCGGAATGTCGATGAAGGACTTCAGGGTTACCCGATCTGCCTCGCCGCTGAACTGGCAGATCACCCCCATCGGCTTGTTGAACACCACCAGTCGGGGCGCGCCGGCGGTGTGCTGTCGGGCGGATGGCGCCCCAGCAGGATGGCGCGGTGGGTCGCCGTGCCGCGCCGCGGGCGCGGCCGGGGTGGCCGGCGGGCGCCGGCTGCCCCGGAATGGCGGGTTATCGTTCAGGGGATGACCGCGTAGGCCGGCAGCGTGAGGAATTCGGCAAACTCGTCGTCGGCGGTCATCACGTCCAGCATGCGTGCCGCTTCCTCGTACTTGCCGGCATTCCAGCGCGCTTCGCCGATTTCGGCCCGAACCTCAGCCAGTTCACCGGGCAGCAGGGCACGGAACAGCGCCATGTCGACCTTGCGGCCATCCTCCAGGATGCCCTTCGGCGAGCGGATCCAGTGCCACAGCTGCGCGCGCGAGATCTCGGCAGTGGCCGCATCTTCCATCAGGTTGAAGATCGGCACGCAACCCACCCCGGCAATCCATGAACCCAGGTATTGCAGGGTGATGTTGATGTTCATCTTCAGGCCGTCTTCCGTGATCGGGCTGCGGGGCTCGAACCGGGTGAGGTCGGCTGCCGTGGCGGTGACATCATCGCGCTGGCGGAAAATCTGGTTGGGGGTGGTCATCTCGCGATCAAACACCTCCAGGGCCACGGCCACCAGGCCCGGATGTGCCACCCAGGTGCCGTCAAAGCCGTCCGTGACTTCGCGCAGCTTGTCGGCACGCACCTTGGTGAGCGCCTGTTCGTGCGCTTCCGGATTGTTCTTGATCGGAATCTGCGCTGCCATGCCGCCCATGGCGAATGCGCCCCGGCGATGACAGGTTTTGACCAGCAGCAGGGCATAGGCACGCATGAACGGCGAGAGCATGGTGACGTGGTTGCGGTCGGCCAGGATGAAGTCGGGATCGCGGTTGAATTTCTTGATGCAGCTGAAGATGTAATCCCAGCGTCCGGCATTCAGGCCGGCGCTGTGCTCACGCAGCTCATACAGGATTTCGTCCATCTCGAACGCGCCCAGGACCGTCTCGATCAAGCAGGTGGCCTTAATGGTGCCGGTCGGGATGCCGAAGGCCTTCTGTGCGTAGACGAAAATGTCGTTCCACAGGCGTGCTTCGAGATGGGACTCCATCTTCGGGCAGTAGAAATACGGGGCACTACCGCGCGCCAGCAGCGTGCGCGCGTTGTGGAAGAAGTACAGCGCAAAGTCGAACATCGAGCCCGAAATGGGCTGGCCGTCGATCAGGATATGCTTTTCGGGCAGATGCCAGCCGCGCGGGCGGACGAACAGCACTGCCGGTTTGTCCGACAGCTTGTAGGCCTTGCCTTCCGCCGTCGTGAAATCAATCTGGCGGGCGTTGGCCAGTTTCAGGTTGACCTGGCCCGTCAACTGGTTTTCCCAGGTGGGGGTGGTGGAATCTTCAAAGTCGGCCATGAACACGCGCGCCCCGGAATTGAGGGCGTTCACCACCATCTTGCGATCGGTCGGGCCGGTGATTTCCACCCGCCGGTCCTGGATGTCGGCAGGGCAGGGCGCAACCTTCCAGTCGCCTGCGCGGATCGCGGCAGTTTCAGGCAGGAAGTCCGGGCGCTTGCCGGCGTTGAATTCCGCCTGGCGGGTGCGCCGCAGGGCCAGCAGCTCCTGGCGACGCGGTTCGAAGGTGCGGCACAGGTCCGTCAGAAAGGCCAGCGCCTCGGTGGTCAGGATTTCGCTGGCGGCAGCCGGTACGGGAAGGGTGAGTTGCACACCGGCGGGCAGGGTAAGGCTCATGGACAGACCTCGTCAAAAACCATTCTCAGGTTGTGGATGCTGGATGTTGCGATGCGGCGCAAACTATAGCTGAAACTGGCTGAAACCGTAAGGGAGGCGTGGAGTTACGGTCTATTAAGGCAGAATGGCCGCAGGCAGGAATGAAAAAAAAAAGAGCACCTCGCGAGAGGTGCTCCGATCTGCTTGTATTACACAAGCACAGGCATCGGCAGCCGGTGGCCACAGAGGCAACCGGCCCCGGTACCGCCACGGCAGCCAGGATGCGGCAGCGGACGGCTGCCCATCTGGCGTCGCGGCGGCAGCGCAAGACTTAGTGGAACTGTTCTTCTTCGGTCGAGCCGGTCAGCGCGGTCACGCTCGACTTGCCACCCTGGATCACCGTGGTGATGTCGTCGAAGTAACCGGTGCCCACTTCCTGCTGGTGGGAAACGAAGGTGTAGCCACGCTCGCGTGCAGCGAATTCCGGTTCCTGCACCTTTTCGACGTAGGCCGACATGCCGCGGGCGACGTAGTCCTGCGCCAGGTCGAACATGCCGTACCACATGTTGTGGATGCCAGCCAGGGTGATGAACTGGTACTTGTAACCCATGGCGCCCAGCTCGCGCTGGAACTTGGCGATGGTGGCGTCGTCCAGGTTCTTCTTCCAGTTGAACGACGGCGAGCAGTTGTACGCAAGCATCTTGCCGGGATGCTTGGCATGGACGGCTTCGGCAAACTTGCGGGCAAACTCGAGGTCCGGCGTGCCCGTTTCGCACCACACCAGGTCGGCGTACTCGGCGTAGGCCACGGCGCGCGAGACAGCCTGATCCATGCCTTTGCGGGTCTTGTAGAAGCCCTCGGCCGTGCGCTCGCCGGTCAGGAACGGCTTGTCGTTGGCGTCGTAGTCGCTGGTCAGCAGGTCGGCGGCTTCGGCGTCCGTGCGGGCAATCACCAGCGTGGGCACGCCGTACACGTCGGCGGCCATCCGGGCAGCGATCAGCTTCTGCACGGCTTCGGCCGTCGGCACCAGCACCTTGCCACCCATGTGGCCACACTTCTTGACCGAGGCGAGCTGGTCTTCGAAGTGCACCCCGCCTGCACCGGCACGGATCATCGCCTTCATCAGTTCGTAGGCGTTCAGAACGCCGCCGAAACCGGCTTCGGCATCAGCAACGATGGGCACGTGGTAGTCGATGTAGCCGGCGTCGCCCGGGTTGGCACCCTTCGACCACTGGATTTCATCGGCGCGGGTGAAGGCATTGTTGATGCGCTCGACCACTTTCGGCACCGAGTCCACCGGGTACAGCGACTGATCCGGATACATGGCCGAATATTCGTTGTTGTCGGCTGCCACCTGCCAGCCGGACAGGTAGATCGCCTTGATGCCGGCTTTCACCTGCTGCATGGCCTGGCCACCGGTCAGGGCGCCGAGGCAGTTGACGTAGGGCTCGTTGTTGACGAGGTTCCACAGCTTTTCGGCACCGCGACGGGCCAGGGTGTTTTCCACCTGGAAACTGCCGCGCAGGCGGACCACATCTTCGGCGCGGTAGCCGCGCTTGATTCCCTTCCAGCGGGGGTTGGTGGCCCAGTCGTGCTTCAGTTCGGCGATTTGCTGTTCGCGAGTCTTGCTCATGGTGAAACTCCCTTGTGAGATGTTGCGGTTTGTATGGTGCGGTTCAAACAGGAGATGCAGGACCGGGCGGGCGGCCTAAGCAGGGCGCGCCATCCCGGTTCGTTCGTTCTTTCAGTCCGGTGCGTTCAGGGGGAGGGCAGTTGCCGCGACAAGGATCCCGTCGTCGTCGGCGTAGACCCAGGCGCCAGGCGGGATCACCACACCTGCCATCTGGACCGGAATATCGCGTTGCCCCTCACCGCGCTTGATGCTTTTCAGCGGGTGGGTGCCCAAGGCCTGCACGCTGATCGGCATGTCGGCCATGGCGGCGGAATCGCGAATGCAGCCGTGTACCAGGAGGCCCGCCCAGCCATTGCGAACGGCTAGTTCCGCCAGCTGATCTCCCACCAGCGCACAGCGCAGCGACCCACCCCCGTCGATTACCAGAACCTGGCCATGCCCAGGGGTCTCCAGGGCAGCACGTACCAGCGAATTGTCCTCGAACACTTTCAGCGTGACGGCTCTGCCGTAAAACTGCGAGGCGCCGCCGAAGTTGGAGAACAGGGGCTCGAACACCTGCACCCGGTCGGCGTAGGCATCGCAAAGGTCAGCAGTGGTGAAGGACATTGGCCGGATCCTCAAAGTACAATGCGTGAACGCCGGCAGCAGATTGTTCGGCGTCACGACTTGAATAATATATCATATATAAGACCTGTGCGAGGGTATCCGTACATCCTACGGACGCGCCCGCAAACTGGGCATGTCCGACCCTCCGACCGGCGCGGGTGACCCCTGCAGGCTGGCCGGCAATCCAACGAAATCCGCAGGAGGCATATGTATCAGCACATCAAAGTCCCGACCGAAGGCAGCAAGATCCACGTTCGTCCCGATCTGACGCTGGACGTACCGGATCAGCCAATCATTCCGTTCATCGAAGGAGATGGCACCGGGGTGGATATCACGCCCCCGATGATGGCCGTGGTCGATGCGGCGGTCGCGAAAGCCTATGGCGGCAAGCGACGGATTTCCTGGATGGAGGTCTATGCCGGCGAGAAGTCCACGCGAGTCTATGGCGACAACGTCTGGCTGCCGGAAGAAACCCTGCATGCCGTACGGGACTACGTGGTGTCGATCAAGGGGCCGCTGACCACGCCGGTCGGCGGTGGCATCCGTTCGATCAATGTGGCGCTGCGCCAGCAGCTTGACCTGTATGTCTGCCTGCGGCCCGTGCGATGGTTCAAGGGGGTACCCAGCCCGGTGAAGGAGCCGCAGAAGACCGACATGGTGATCTTCCGCGAGAATTCGGAGGACATTTACGCCGGGATCGAGTGGGAGGCCGGCACCCCCGAGGCCCAGAAGCTGATCCGCTTCCTGCAGGAAGAACTGCGCGTCACTTCGATCCGCTTTCCGGGCACCTCGGGCATCGGTATCAAACCGATCTCGCAGGAGGGCACCGAGCGCCTGTTCCGCAAGGCGGTGCAGTACGCGATCGACAACAAGCGCAAGTCGGTCACGATCGTGCACAAGGGCAACATCATGAAATACACCGAGGGTGCCTTCAAGAACTGGGCCTACGCGCTGGCTGCGAAGGAATTCGGCGCGCAGCTGCTCGACGGCGGTCCCTGGATGCAGTTGCCACAGGGCATCGTGATCAAGGATGTGATCGCGGATGCGTTCCTGCAGCAGATCCTGCTGCGTCCGGATGAGTACGATGTGATCGCGACCATGAATCTGAATGGCGATTACATTTCCGATGCACTGGCCGCACAGGTCGGTGGTATCGGCATTGCTCCCGGTGCCAACCTGTCAGACACCGTGGCCATGTTCGAAGCCACACACGGGACGGCACCGAAATATGCGGGCAAGGATTACGTCAACCCGGGTTCGTTGATCCTGTCGGCCGAAATGATGTTGCGGCACATGGGGTGGGTTGAGGCGGCAGACCTGGTGATCTCGGCTATGGATGCTGCGATTGCCAGCCGCACCGTGACCTACGATTTCGCCCGGTTGATGGAAGGCGCCACGCAGGTGTCCTGCTCAGGCTTTGGCCGGGCGATGATCGCGCACCTGTGATCTGATGCGCCGGTCACCCGACAATCGGGTGACCGGGCACGCTTGAGCCCGAGGATTCAAGCGCCCAGCCGGCAGCCTGCAGCCGGAAGAGGCAAAAAAAAACCCCGCCGAAGCGGGGCTTTTATTTCGGTTGCCGGAGCAACCGCAAGCCACGAACGCTTTATGCGCTCTGAATGTTGCTGGCCTGCTTGCCCTTCGGGCCTTGGGTCACGTCGAACGCAACCTTTTGGCCTTCCTTCAGGGTCTTGAAGCCGTTCATGTTGATCGCGGAGAAATGCGCGAACAGGTCTTCGCTGCCATCATCCGGGGAGATGAAGCCAAAACCCTTGGAATCGTTGAACCACTTGACGGTACCAGTTGCCATATCGAATTTTCCTAGCAAGTAAAAATAAAAGGCTTATCACCTAGAAAAGTTTGGGGATCAAGCCCATGCTCAAGGAACCCGAAAGATACCAGCAGCAACATGAAACCAAACTCAAGTGATGTTTTACGCCTGTTTGATGCGGTTCGTCAAACCCAAATTACACAGGCATCGCTCACTGGGGGCAGACTCGTGGCCAGCCCCCGGTGACTGGACACCACCGCTGGGCGTAGAGCGGGCATCGCACGTGGGGCCAGAGCATCAGGCGTTGTTGATGTTGCTGGCCTGCTTGCCCTTCGGACCCTGGGTCACGTCAAAGGAAACCTTCTGCCCTTCCTTCAGCGTCTTGAAGCCATTCATCTGAATCGCCGAAAAGTGGGCAAACAGATCCTCGCTGCCATCATCGGGCGTGATGAAGCCGTAGCCTTTTGAATCGTTGAACCACTTGACCGTGCCTGTTGCCATGTTGAATGCGTCCTTGCGGTGATGTTGATCAGGTCATCCGACCTTTGCGTCACTTCGGCCATCCGCCCGACAGGCGGTAGCGCGGCAGCGCGCTACCGGGGGGCCAGCATCTGTCCTTGAGCAATTTTTACTTCAGCCAGAATGCAATCGTCAAGCGTCCACCAGGGTGCGGGCAGGAACCGGCATTTGCCGCGCGCACCGTGGCCTGGCGGACAGTCGAGCGGGGCTGCGCCAAGGCCGTGCCGACGGCAAGTAGCAGGTTGCGCACCCCGGTTTCGGTGCCTACCATTCAAGCGCGCCAGGCGCAGGCGCAGCGAGACGTTCAGCCCTTGAAAACGGGGGGCACCCCCTCCACTTGCTGTACAGCAGGGCAGGTGTCGAAAGCACCTTGGATCAGGCACGATGGGGAGGCAAATCGCCTTGCCAAAATTGCCCAAAGGGATAGACTGGAATTGTGTAGAGTGAACTGGCAGGGGTAGTGCGGTGCGGGCGCGAAAGCATGGCGGCAGGATCGTCAGATTCCCGCAGGTCGATGCGAACTCCCCTTTGGCCGAGCGGTCAGCATCTCTGCGGCACGGGCCGCCGGGTTTACTTTCACAGGGCGCAGGGTTGGTCAGATGAGCAGCAAGGAACAGCAGGGCACGTTGCTGGAGCGCCAGCAGGAGCGCACCGCGCCACCGCCTATGTACAAGGTGATGCTGCTGAACGACGATTACACGCCGATGGAATTTGTAGTAGCGGTACTTCAGCGCTTCTTTTCTTTGGACCATGAGCAGGCCACCCGGGTCATGCTCAAGGTGCACACAGAGGGTCGCGGGGTTTGCGGGATTTATCCCCTGGACGTCGCGGCTACCAAGGTTGAACTCGTTTTGGGATTCGCTCGCCAGCATCAGCATCCGCTTAAATGCGTGATGGAGGAAAATTGAAATGATTGCCCAGGAACTTGAAGTCAGCCTTCACATGGCCTTTGTCGAAGCCCGTCAAAAGCGCCATGAATTCATTACTGTCGAGCACCTGCTGCTGGCCCTGCTGGATAACCCGTCGGCCATGGAAGTACTGAAGGCCTGTGGTGCCAAGGTGGATGACCTGCGCAAGCAGCTGGCCGAATTTGTCCAGCAGCACACTCCTACCGTGGCGGGCAGTGATGAGGTGGACACCCAGCCCACGCTGGGCTTCCAGCGCGTGATCCAGCGCGCCATCCTGCACGTGCAGTCCAGCGGCAAGAAAGAGGTCACCGGGGCCAACGTACTGGTGGCGATCTACGGCGAGAAGGATTCGCATGCGGTGTACTTCCTGCACCAACAGGGCATCAATCGTCTCGACGTGGTGAACTTCATTTCCCACGGCATCAGCAAGATGCCGCAGAACCAGCCGCCGAAAGAGGAAGTCGAGACCGAGGGCGAGGCAGAATCTGCCGCCGGCGGGGCACTCGAGAGCTTCACCCAGAACCTCAACATCCATGCCCAGAACGGCAAGGTCGATCCACTGATCGGTCGCGACAAGGAACTGGAACGGGTGATCCAGATCCTGTGTCGCCGCCGCAAGAACAACCCACTGCTGGTGGGCGAAGCCGGCGTGGGCAAGACTGCGATTGCCGAGGGTCTGGCCTGGCGCATCGTGCAGGGCGATGTCCCGGACGTGCTGAGCAAGAGCGTGGTGTTCTCACTGGACATGGGTTCGCTGCTGGCGGGCACCAAGTATCGCGGCGACTTTGAGCAGCGTCTGAAGGCTGTGCTGAAGCAGCTGAACGATAATCCGAACGCCATCCTGTTCATCGACGAAATTCATACCCTGATCGGGGCGGGCGCGGCCTCTGGCGGAACGCTGGACGCTTCCAACCTGTTGAAACCGGCCCTGTCTTCCGGCCAGCTGAAATGCATCGGTGCCACCACCTACGTGGAGTACCGTGGCGTATTTGAAAAGGATCACGCGCTGTCGCGTCGCTTCCAGAAGATCGACGTGGTGGAGCCGTCCGTGGACGAGACCGTGCAGATCCTGCGTGGGCTCAAGTCGCGTTTCGAGAGCCACCACGGTGTGAAATACAGCGAAGCTGCGCTGACCTGCGCCGCCGAGCTGGCTGCGCGGTACATTAATGACCGTCATCTGCCGGACAAGGCCATCGATGTTATCGACGAGGCAGGTGCAGCGCAGCGAATCCTGCCCAAGAGCAAGCAGCGCAAGGTGATCAGCAAGACCGAAATCGAGGACATCATCGCCAAGATCGCCCGCATTCCGGCGAAGAACGTTTCCAGTGATGACCGTTTTGCCCTGAAGACCCTCGACCGCGACCTGAAGGCCGTGGTGTTTGGCCAGGACAAGGCAATTGATGCCCTGGCCTCCGCCATCAAGATGGCCCGCAGTGGTCTGGGCAACCCCAACAAGCCGATCGGTTCCTTCCTGTTCTCCGGCCCGACCGGCGTTGGCAAGACCGAGGTGGCACGACAGCTGGCCTACATCCTGGGTGTCGAACTGCTGCGCTTCGACATGAGCGAATACATGGAGCGCCATGCGGTATCGCGGCTGATTGGGGCGCCACCCGGATATGTGGGATTCGATCAGGGCGGCCTGCTGACCGAGGCGGTCACCAAGCATCCGTATTCGGTGCTGTTGCTGGATGAAATTGAAAAAGCCCACCCCGATATTTTCAACATCCTGCTGCAGGTGATGGATCACGGCACCCTGACCGACAACAACGGTCGCAAGGCCGATTTCCGGAATGTGGTGCTGGTGATGACCACCAATGCGGGGGCTGAATCGCTGACCAAATCGACCATCGGGTTCGCCACCAGCAAGCAGGCGGGCGACGAACTGGCCGACATCAAACGCATGTTCACGCCAGAGTTCCGCAACCGCCTGGATGCCACGGTGTCGTTTGCCCCGCTGAACGAGGACGTGATCCTGCGGGTGGTGGACAAGTTCCTGATGCAACTGGAAGCCCAGCTGCAGGAAAAGCGCGTGGAAGTCACGTTCACCGACGAGCTGCGGGCCAACCTGGCCAAACGCGGATTCGACCCGCTGATGGGGGCACGACCGATGGCGCGCTTGATCCAGGACACGATCCGTCGCGCCCTGGCCGACGAGCTGCTGTTTGGTCGGCTTGCCAGTGGCGGGAAGGTGACGGTGGACGTGGACGCTGCGGGCGAGATCACCCTGGGCTTCGACGAGGCAGTGCCCGAACCGGTCTGAGTCATCAACGGCAACATGCCGCCGTCCATCCGGCGGCGTTCAGTGCCCGTTGTTCCGGGTGCCGCCGATCACTCCACGCCGAACAGTTTGGCGCCGATCACCTTGCCCTTGCGAGATGTTGGGGCCACAGGAACGGGCACCGGTTCGTTCGAGGCGGCCGCCGGGGCTGTAATGCGTCCGGTGGCAGCCAGATAACCCAGCATCAGGCAGGTGCGTCCAAACCGGGTGCGGTCACTGGCCGCGAGGTATTCCACCAGAACCTGCGCCTGCAGCGGGTCGCTAGTGTCGAGCGTGATCGTGACCTGTTTCAGCATGGTGGCCCCCCAGCCACACGCGCCGGTCTCAGCCGTTCAGCTTGAGATACTTGAACATGCCGCGGGCGTTGGCAAATTCCGGCTCGGGCTGCACCCGGGCATTTGGGAAGTAGCTGGTAAGTTTGGTGAGCAGGGCTGCGCCACCGCCCACGAACAGCACCACATCGAGGTCGGCACCAGAGCCGAAATGGCGTTTGGCTTCGCGCAAGACCCGCTCAGCCACTTCGTCCACGGCGATATTGACGGCGGCTTGCACCGAGTGCTCG
>CAIPBT010000066.1 GCA_903863375.1 uncultured Ferrovum sp. | reverse complement strand
TGGGCGGTGGTCGTGGATCGGGTTCGGACGCTACCCGCGGCCGCGTCGCGAATGCCCTGCGCGATGGGGAAAACGCGACTGGGCTGCGCCAGATTGCCTATGCCGGTGGCTTTGACGTGAGCTGGACGCTCGATCTGGCCGGCGCCTTCGAAGCGCAGCGGGCGCTGGCGGCGGCCGATCGGCAGGCGGCCGAGGCCTTGCGGCAGGCGGTGCTGGTGGCGGTCACGGCCAATGTGGTGCAGGCGTATCAGGATTTGCGCGGCTTGCAGTGGCAAGCCGCCGTTGCCGCCCGCGGCGAGGACGCGGCGCGCCAGGTGCTCGATCTGGTGTCGGCGCGCTATGCGCGTGGTCTGATCAACCAGCTGGATGTGGCCCTGGCCGAACGGCAGCTGGCCAGTCTGCAGGCGATCTCGGCGCGGCTGCCGGGCCAGCAGGCGGCGGCGCGATCGATCCTGGCATTGTTGCTGGGCAAAAGCCCGGATGCGCTGCCCAAGGCCCTGCAGACCATCGGGCCGCCGCCCGGCTTGCCAGGGGGCGTGCAGACCGGTCTGCCGGTCGATCTGCTGGCCCGGCGGCCGGATGTGCGGGCGGCGGAGCAGGCGGTGCAGTCCGCCGCCGCCCGCGCACGGCTGGCGGTGGCGCACCTGATGCCTTCGATCAGCCTGAATGGCGGGGTTGGGCTGGAGGGGCAGGACCTGCTGCAGGGCGGTGACCGACGTCGCCACCTGTGGTCGCTGGGGGCGGGCGCCTATTGGCCGGTGCTCGATTTTGGCGTGCTCGACGGTCTCAGCGAGATCGCCGACGCCGAGCTGGCGGCCCAGGTGGCGCATTACCGCCAGGTGGTGTTGCGGGCCGTGAGCGAGGTCGACATCGCCGCCTGCGCCTATCAGAGCGAACAGCAACGGCTCGCTGCCCTGGCCAAGGCCTTGGCGGCTGCCACCCGATCGGTCGAGCTGGCGCAGGCGCGTTACGACCGCGGTCTGACCGATTTCCTCAATGTGGCCGACGCGCAGCGACAGGCTTACGATCTGGAGGCGCAGTATGTGCAAAGCCAGACCGCTGCCCTGGATCAGTTCGTGGCGCTGTATCGGGCGCTGGGCGGTGGCTGGGAAGATGCGCCACCGCCGCCGCCGATCCGGCCGCCCGAGCCGGCGGTGCTGGCGGCCTTCCATCACCTGTTCCCTCGTGGAGGCGAGAATCATGATGCCCGATGAGTTCGCGCGCCTGCGCATCTATGTCGGCGAGGACAAGCGGTATCACGAACTGCCGCTGCATCAGGCGATTGTTCGCAAGGCCCGTAGCCTGATGCTGGCTGGACTGACGGTCTTTCGCGGCAGCCAGGGCAGCGGCCACTCCACCCGGCTGCATACGGCGGAGGTGTTGTTTTCGGCCGATCTGCCGGTGGTGATCGAGATCATCGACCGGCGGCCGCAACTGCAGCCCCTGATCGACGCCCTCGAGAAGGTGGAAGGCATCGGCCTGCTCACCCTGGAGCCGGTACGGGTGTTGCGTGGCCCGCTGGCCACCCCTGCAGACAGCGCCTGATCCCGCAACGTCCCGCTTTTGGTGCGATGCGCACCACACTAGAGCGGTCTGTTGCGTCTTTGCAACAGCGCAAGTGGCATAAGTGCGGGCTTTCTTGCTGCGCCACGGTGCAGCCGTTTAGCATCCTGCGGTACGTTGCAGTCTTTAATTTCTGCTGCCCTGACTAGATTTCCATAACCCTGTTTCCTTGAGGATCCCATGAAATCCCAACGCATCGCCCTGATCGCCCTGGCAGTCGCCAGCACCCTGTCCAGCGTGGCCCACGCTGACGACAGCACCATCACGCTGTACGGTGTCCTGGACGCCGCCGTGGGCACGGTGCAGCACTCCTTCAGCACGAACAACGCCTTCCCGGCGACCATCGTTGCCACCCAGGCCAACGCCATCACCCCGGGCAAGAACGACAAGAGCCTGAACGGCATGTTCAACGGCGGCATCCAGGATTCGCGCTGGGGCATCCGTGGCAAGGAAGACATGGGTGATGGCCTGAGCGCCATCTTTACCCTGGAGTCGGGCATCGACCTGCCGTCCGGTCAGCTGAACAACGCCGATGGTATCAGTGGTCTGGGCACCAACAGCGGTTCGAGCAGCTCCGGTGCGAACAGCTCGCTGAGCGGCCAGCTGTTTAACCGTCAGGCCTGGGCCGGTGTCGCCAGCAAGGAATACGGCGCGATCACCGTCGGCCGCCAGTACGAGCCGATGTACGACATCCTGACCACCTACGATCCGGTGCAGTACGCCCAGCTGTTCTCCCCGCTCGGCTTCTCGGGCAGCCTGGGTGGCGGCATTGGCGTGTCGGAAGAACTGCGCATGGACAACAGCGTGAAGTACGCCCACAAGCTGGGTGACTTCAATTTCGCCGGTATGTATCAGTTTGGCGGCATCGCTGGCCACAACGGTGCCGGTTCGGCCTGGAACCTGCGTCTGGGTTACGAGTCCGGCCCGGTCGGCATTCAGGCCGCCTATCAGCGCCTGACCGACGCCCTGTCGGCCGCCAACGATGGCTACAACCCGGCTGCCCAGACCGTGTTGACCAACCTGACGGGTGGCACCACCACCCTGGTGAACGCCCCGAACATCAAGGTCACCAACCAGAACTCGGTGGGCTACCTGATCGCTGCCAAGTACCACCTGTACGACGGCAACATCAAGGCTGGTGTGATGCACTACACCCTGGGCGCCCCGTCGGATGCCTTCAGCACCCTGAGCGTGACCAACCTGTACGGCACGCCGATCGCGTCGGCCACCAACCTGGGCACCGACAAGACCTTCCGCATCGGCTACATCGGTGGCGATTACAACCTGACCAGCAAATTCAACCTGGCCGCCGGTTACTACGCCATCCACCAGGATGCCTCGCCGAACACCGCTGCTGCCGGTGCCCAGAAGGCCGGCGATCAGCGTTATTACTCGCTGCTGGCTGACTACAACCTGAGCAAGCGCACCGATGCCTACGCCGGCATGATGTACCAGAACCTGGGTGGCGATGCCTTCCCGTCGACCACGACCTACCAGAGCAACCGTATCCTGGCCCTGGGTCTGCGTCACAAGTTCTGATCCCTGGCCGGTCTGCGGACCGGCTTGCCGTACCGGGAAACGAAAAACCCCGCAGCTTAGGCTGCGGGGTTTTTTTTCGGCCAGTGTTGCGCTCAGAAGCGGAAGCGCACTCCGCTGGTGATCGAAAGATTGCTGGTGTACAGGAAGCCACTCGCCAGACCGCCATCCACATGGGTCAGGAAAATGCCGCTGTACACATCGAGGCGCGGGTCAAAACGGTAATCGATAACCAGCGAGCCGGCATTTTCGCTGCCGGAGCAGGCGGAGCTGACCGCGCTGCCGCACCCGGCGTTGCTGCCCCCGGCGTAGCTGTTCTGCCGGTAGTGATAGAACCCGCCACTCAACTCGAGCTCCTGGGTCAGCGCGTACCTGGCACCGGCCCAGGTCACCTGCAATGTCTTGGCATTACCGTAAGGATTGGCCGCCAGATTGCCGATGGTGTACCCCCCCACCGTGCTGGCCCCGACCGAGACGTCGGCCGACCCGAGGTCGGGCGTGGAGTAGACGATGTTTTCGATGCCGGCATACGCTGACCAGCCGCCACCATCGAATTTGCCGAACAGCCCCAGGGCCCGGGTATCCGAGGCAGTGGCCTTCACCACGCTGGTCAGGGGGTAGCCGCTGGCCTGCAGGGCCGTCAGTTGGGCAGCGGTCGGGGAGAACGTGGACAGCGCAAGACCATTTACCTTGGCGGCGTAGGTCAGATCGGCTGACCAGGGGCCAGCATCGGCTCCCAGGTTGAACTGATACGCCTGTCCGCCCACTTCCTGACCGGCTGCCTGGTATTGTGCGCCGACGTGCCAAGGGCCCGGCGCATAGATATAGCGCACCGAGTCGTTCAGGCGGTTGTATTCGGAATTGCCCCCGCCAGCGGCCGTGGCCGAGTAGCCAATCAGCGAAAAGGCATACGAGCCGCCCAGTGGGTCATAGCGCAGAATGTTGTCGTACAGCAGGCCGTTCTGTCGGCCAAGGGTGAGGGTGCCAAAGTCGCGGGAACGGATGCCAACCCAGGCAGCGGCGCTCAGCAACTGTCCCGCCTGACTCGAATCGCCGTTTGAGTTCTGGGCGGCTGCCGGTACGCCATTGTTCTGCACCAAGGACTTCGGACCGTTGGCGATCTCGCCGCTGAGCGGGTTGATCCGCGACTCTGCCGTAAACAGGGCGTGCCAGCCGTCGCGGAATTCATAGTCGCCCTTCAGGCCGAGCCGGGTCTGGCTGAGTCCGTTGGGTGCCAGGGCGACCACCCGTTGCCGGCTGTTCGCCGAGATGCCGTATTCCAGTCCCTGGGCAAAATAGTCGCTGAGCGGCGTGCCATGGGTCTGGTAAGCGGCACCGACATCCACCACGCCATACAAGGTGATGCCGTTCCAGGTAAGAGGCGCTGGCAAGACGGCGGCGCCGGCAACAGCGGTCGAGCCAGTGTTCGGAGCGACCTCACCCGCGCTGCCGGCGGGGGCGGTGCCCTGAGCGGCCGTGGCGTTCAGGGAAAGGGAAGTCAGGGTGGCGGCCACGGCCAGGGTCAACAATCGGAGATGCATGTCGGGTTCCAGAGCAAGGAGTACGGTTCAAGCGATACAGCTGACCGTCACTGTAATGGCCTTGCAATGGAACCCTAACCACTAAAAAATCCAATCAACAGCTGGAAAAGTTATAAAACTGCGCTGGACGCTCCGGGCACTCCGGACACCCCGAACACCCCGAACACCCCGGACACTCCGGGCATTCTTGGCATCCCGGCTGTCGTCAGGGCATCTGGGCCGTCGTCAGGCCGCCGTGCCAAACAGTGCCGCCAGGGCGGCGCCCGGGCTTGGCTGGCGCATGAAGGCTTCGCCCACCAGGAACGCATGAATATCGGCGGCGCGCATCCGCTCGACATCGGCCGCGCCGAGGATGCCGCTCTCGGTGATCAGCAGCCGGTCGCTGGGCACCCGCGCCTGCAGGTCG
>CAIPBT010000065.1 GCA_903863375.1 uncultured Ferrovum sp. | reverse complement strand
GGCTGCCCCACCACGGCCTGGAAGCGCCGCGCATCCAGAATCAGGTCACCCATATTGGCGCGCCACAAGGCTTCGTTGGCGGGCTGCGCCTTCTTCCCGAGTCCCTTGTCCTGCACCTCATGGTTGCCGGGCACCGGCACCACATAGGTACCGGTCTCGAACAGGTTGGCCACCATGCCGCGCCAGTAGGCGTACCACGCATAGAACTGCGTGTAGCCGCTGACGTCGACGATGGCGCCAGTGGCGGGATCCAGCCGCACCGCCGGGGCGGCTGGATCCAGCTTGCCGTAACCCATGATCATGTCGCCGTTGAAGAACAGCAGTTGCGGATGCTGACCGCCGATCTCCCGGATCAGGCGCGACCATGCCGGGGTGTTCTGCAGCCATTGCCGATCTTGTGCGGACAGCCCCGGCGTCGCCGGGTCCTCCCGCGAGTCGCCGACCGTGGCAAAACTCAGTACCACGGGGTCCCGGTCGGCCCCGGCGCTGGGCAGGTCCGCCTCAGCTTGCGTCGCGCAAGCGGGTGCAGCCGTTGCCAGGGTCAGGAGCAGGACCGTCAGCGCCTTGCCCCCCCTGAAGCAAACCAGAGGGCGTTCAACCGCCGCAGGGGGGATGGCGCGAAGGCGCATGGGTACCCTCAATAATTGAAGTTGAGGCCAACCTGCATGGTCACATTGTAGAACTCACGCTGGATCGGCCGATCGGACGCCCCTTCCGTGTACTTGAGGGGTTCGTTGGTGATGTTCTTGAAATTCAGATAGAGCGACAGCTGCTTGTCGAGGGCATAGGTGGCCGAGGCATCCACCGTGGTGCGATCTTCCTGGAAGGTGTCCAGGCCGGGACCGGTGCCGACGGTGAACAGGTTGCGGCTGACATAGTACAGGCCGACGCGGGCGGTGATGCCGTCCTTTTCCCAGAACAGGGCAAGGTTACCGGTGCCCTTCGAGGTCAGCGGCAGCTGGCTGTTCTCACCCGGGCGGATCTGGAAGTTCGAATCGACAAACGTGTAGTTGGCGCTGGTACCCAAGCCCCCAAAGATTCCCGGCAGCATCTCGTAATGCTGGACGTAGTTCAGTTCCAGGCCGCGGGCATACGACCCGCCGGCGTTGGTGTAGCTCTGCACCTTGTAGATCACCCCACCGATGTTGGCGAGTGACTGGTTCTGCAGGATGTAATCGGTGAACTGTTTGTTGAACAGGGCGGCCGACAGGATGCCGGCGTGCGGCAGATATTTCTCGATCGAGACATCGGTATTCACCGAGGTCTGCGGTTTCAGGTTGATGTTGCCCTGCGAGATCACCTGGGTGCCGGTATCCACCACGTTCACCGCATTGACCTGCCCGAAGGTGGGACGCGCAATCGCCGTGGACGCAGCCAGGCGCCCGATCAGGTCAGGGGCGAAGGCATAGCGGGCCTGGATCGACGGGAAGAAATTGTTGTACCTGCGGCTCAGGGTTTCCGGGGTATCGCCCGTCACCGTTTTATTGACCTGCGTCTGGTTATCGTGGGTATATTGCGCCCGGGTGATTTCGCCGCGGGCACCGCCCAGGAACGACCAGTTGCCGTATCCGAACTCGTACTGCCCATAGGCGGCGTACACATCTTCCGATTCGTGTTCCACGGTGGCCGGATTGAGGGTAGCGCCAGTCGGATTCAGATACAGGCCCTGCACCAGCGCGGTGTTGAGCAGCGGACCGTTGTTGTAGGTGCCGTTATAGAAACTGACGGCGGCCGGGTCGGTGATGTAGTTGTTGAGCGGCGCACCGATTGGTGCATTGTAGCCATAGGTGTAGGTGCCGGGCAGGTTGCGGTTGCGCAGCCGCGCATTCAGGCCGACCTTGATGTTCTCGCCGTCCATATCGGTGAACTGGGTCGGCATCTTGAAGTTGACCTGATAGGCACGTTCTTCATCAACGATGGAATTGGCGGTGTTCTGCACCGCGGCCAGCGTGTAGTTGGCCGGGTTGTAGGGATTGGCGCCCGCCACCGTATACAGCGGAATACCGCCATTCACCGAATTGGTGGTGACGGTTGTAGTGTTGGCAGGGGGGATGTACTGGAACTGGGTGTTGCGGTCGTACAGGTTGTCAAAGCTGCCGCGCGTGAAGCCCACCCGATAGTCGATCGTGTCTTCGCCCAGGCGGTTGCTGCCGCCGAACGCCATCACCCGGTTACCCACTTTCTCGGCGTGATCGCGCAGGTTGCGCTGGAAGTTGCCACTCTGCAGGGTGTTGCCGCCGTTGATGGTATCCGTGATGTTGCCGTTCGCATCGGGGCC
>CAIPBT010000064.1 GCA_903863375.1 uncultured Ferrovum sp. | reverse complement strand
GGTGGTGGCAACCCACCTGGCTGCCACCGCGGCTTCGGCCAGTGGCGGCAGACGCGCGCCCAGTTGCAACAGCAGCGCCTGGCCAGCATTCTGCCCGAGGGGCACGGTTTTCAGGGCCGCCATCACCTGGTTTTCCAGCCAGCTCCACAGCCAGGCCAGCACAGCCTGTTCAGCCGGCAGGTCGGTGGCACTGGCGAGGGCCGCCCAGACCAGCAGGAACGAGGGTTGGCTGCCCTCTGCGCTGGCCTGCTGCACCAGCTGGCGCAACAGCAGCGCGCGCACGGGCCAGCCGGCGCCGAGCGATTCCTGCGGCAGGCCATGCACCAGACTGAGCAGCGACCAGCCCATCTGGCGGCTTTCGGCGAGCAGTTGGGCACTCTCGCGCGTGGCCTGGAAGGCCGCATCGAGCGCGTGCAGGGCGGCGAGTTCAGCGGTATCCGCCACGGTCGTGACAGCGCCCCACAAGTCCAGAAAGCGCGCCAGAAAGGCGGCTTCGACCGAGCCCACCGGACCCGCCAGCACATCGCCGATCCAGCGGCCGGCGCTGGCGGCATCGGTCACCCATCCAGACTCGACGGCGGCCTCCAGCCCCTGCGAGTAGCTGAAACCGCCGACCGGCAGGGTAGGGCTGCACCACTGCAGCAGCCGAACCAGGGGCAGCAGCGGCGATGCCGGGGTCATGACCCGGAAAAGTGATCGTGGATGCGCGGGGTGCCGGGCAATTGTTCGGCACCGTGGGTGTGGGCGCTGCCGTAGGCTCCTGGCTCCGGACGAAAGCCGGCGCTCACTTTGGTCACCTGCAGGCCCATCTGGGCGACCATGCCCTCCAGCACGCTGTCGGCGGCAAAGCGCAGGTAGCCGGCCCCCACTTCCACCGCAACATGGCGGTTGCCGAGATGATAGGCCGCCCGGGTCAACGCGAGCGGATCGGCGCTGCGCACCTCGGCCAGGGCTTCTTCGGCGGCCTGCACCAGCACCACCCTGCCATCGGCAGCCAGCAGGCAGTCACCGTGCTGCAGCAGGGTGCCACGGGGCAGGAACAGGCCCACCTCTTCGCCGTTCACCAGCCGGGTGCGCAGGCGCGAGCGCGTGCGTGCCTCGAAGGGCAGCACCAGGCACAGGGCAGGGTCCGGCTGGGCACCCGGCGGAGCCAAGGCTTCGATCAGCAGCATGGCAGCATCATCAGAACAGGAAATAGCGCTGCGTCATCGGCAGGCTGGCGGCCGGTTCGCACACCAGCAATTCGCCATCCGCGCGCACGGCATAGGTCTCGGGGTCGACTTCCAGTTTCGGCATGGCAGCGTTGTGCACCATGTCGGTCTTGCGCACGGTGCGGCAGCCCTGCACCGCCATCAGCGGTTTGCGCAGCCCCAGGCCCTGCACTTCGGGGTTTTCCAGGGCCGCCTGCGACACGAAGGTGACCGAATGCCGCAGGCCACCGCCGAAGGCGCCAAACATGGGCCGGTAATGCACCGGCTGGGGCGTGGGAATCGAGGCATTCGGGTCGCCCATGGCCGCAGCTGCGATCATGCCACCCTTCAGGATCAGGCTGGGTTTCACCCCGAAAAAGGCTGGCTTCCAGAGCACCAGATCGGCCAGCTTGCCGACCTCGACCGAGCCCACCACATGGGCGATGCCATGGCTCAGTGCCGGGTTGATGGTGTACTTGGCGATGTAGCGCTTGATGCGCTGGTTGTCCCGGCGGGGCTGATCGTCGCCCAGCGCGCCGCGTTGGGTCTTCATCTTGTGGGCGGTCTGCCAGGTGCGCAGCACCACCTCGCCCACCCGCCCCATGGCCTGCGAGTCGCTCGACATCATCGAGAAGGCACCCAGATCGTGCAGGATGTCTTCGGCGGCAATCGTTTCGCGGCGGATGCGACTCTCGGCAAAGGCCACATCTTCGGCAATTGCCGGGTCAAGGTGGTGGCACACCATCAGCATGTCGAGATGCTCGTCGATGGTGTTGATGGTGTAAGGACGGGTGGGATTGGTCGACGACGGCAGCACGTTGGCTTCGCCCGCGGCGCGGATGATGTCCGGCGCGTGCCCACCGCCGGCACCCTCGGTATGGAAGGTGTGGATGGTGCGGTTCTTGAACGCCGCGAGCGTGGCCTCGAGGAAGCCGGATTCATTCAGCGTATCGGTATGGATCGCCACCTGGGTGTCGGTCAGTTCGGCCACCGACAGGCAGTTGTCGATCGAGGCAGGCGTGGTTCCCCAGTCCTCGTGCAGCTTCAGGCCGATCGCTCCGGCGGCGATCTGCTCGTGCAGGGGGCCGGGTTGCGAGACGTTGCCCTTGCCGAGAAAACCCAGGTTCATCGGGAAGGCTTCGGCCGCCGAGAGCATCGAATGGATATGGAAGGGACCCGGCGTGCAGGTGGTGGCAAAGGTGCCGGTGGCCGGTCCGGTACCACCGCCAATCATGGTGGTGATGCCAGACATCAGCGCTTCATCGATCTGCTGCGGGCAGATGAAATGGATGTGGGTGTCGATGCCACCCGCTGTGACGATCATGCCTTCGCCGGCAATGATCTCGGTGCCGGCGCCGATCACGATGTCGACACCTGGCTGGACATCGGGATTGCCGGCCTTGCCGATCGCCGCAATCCAGCCACCCTTCAGGCCGATGTCGGCCTTCACGATGCCCCAGTGGTCGATGATCAGGGCATTGGTGATGACGGTGTCAGCGACGTCCGCCGCGCGCGCCTGGCCCTGGCCCTGACCATCGCGGATCACCTTGCCGCCGCCAAACTTCACTTCCTCGCCGTAGAGGGTGTGGTCGCGTTCGACTTCCGCCCACAGGTCGGTGTCGGCCAGGCGCACCCTGTCGCCCACCGTCGGCCCGAACATTTCGGCATACGCCTGCCGGCTGATGCGGCTCATGGCCGGTCTCCGGGGGCAGTGGAAGGCATGCGCGTCAGATCGGCGGTGCCCGTGACATCCTGGGCCAGCGCCAGGTTGCCAGCCACATCCCCGGCTGCACCCAGCGTGCCCATCACCAGTCCCCGAAAACCAAACACGGCACGATGGCCGCGATAGGGCACCAGGGTGACCGTGCGGGACTGGCCCGGCTCGAACCGCACTGCCGTACCGGCAGCAATGTCCAGGCGTTGGCCGAGTGCCTGCGCGCGGTCGAAATCGAGCGCCGCATTGGTTTCGGCGAAGTGATAGTGCGATCCCACCTGGATCGGCCGGTCGCCGCGATTGGCCACCGTCAGCGTGGTGCGCGGCTGTCCGGCATTCAGTTCGATCTCGCCGGAGGCAATGTCCATCTCACCTGGAATCATGGGTCACCTGCCATTCTGGGTCACGTGCAAAAAGGGGCAAAAAACCGGGCGGGCGCAGCACGTCCGCGGGTCAGGGAATCGGGTGGTGTACGGTGACCAGCTTCGTGCCATCCGGGAACGTCGCCTCCACCTGCAGGTCGGGAATCATTTCGGGAATGCCTTCCATCACCTGATCGCGCCCCAGCAAGGTGGTGCCATACGACATCAGTTCGGCCACCGTGCGACCGTCGCGCGCGCCCTCGAGGATGGCTGCCGTGAGGTAGGCCACCGCCTCGGGATAATTGAGTTTCAGGCCGCGCACCAGGCGCCGTTCGGCCAGCAGCCCGGCGGTGAAGATCAGCAGCTTGTCTTTTTCGCGGGGAGTCAGTTCCATGCGGTCCTCAAGGTGGGGCAGGCGGTCGGCCGGGTGACGGCCGCACGGGCGTGGCCGGTCTGACGATGCAGCCATTCACGCCTTCCGGATGATAAAGCACGCCGGCCACCAATCAACAGGGCTCAGGTGTGCCAGATGCGCGGGATGGCGGCGTCGCGCCCGAGGGCGGCCGGGCGCAACACCTGCCAGCAAGCCACCACCCAGGCGCGCGCCGCCTCCGTGCCATCGCCCAGCCAGCGCGCCACCAGCACACCCGGCAGGGCACTGACGGCCCAGGCGGGTGAGGCAGCGACCGTGGCCCGCAGTTGCTGCACAAGGGCGCGTGCCAACGGATCGTCCAGACCCGCCAGCAGCAGGGTGGCGCTGACCGGGGACCCGCGCAGCCCGACCGGGCTGTCGAGAAAGGGCGAACCACCGTGCAGGGTGCCCCATTCGTGCCACAGCGGTCGCCCCTGCCGGGTGATGCGCGTGCTCATGCCGAAACGGCCGCTGGCGAAGCGCTCGCCCGACGCGCGTCGGCCCAGGCACAACACTTCGGCCCCCAGGAAGCAGGCGTCGGCGGCCAATTCGACGCTGAGCGATTGGGTGGCAAGACTGCCGTCAAACAGGATGTTCTCCTGCGGCAGCCATTCCAGTCGGGCGCCAGCGGCCAGCGTGGCGTGCACCCGCTGGTGTGCGGTGTCGCCGGCGGAGCGATACCACTTGGTGGCGCCCGGCGTGGTCAGCAGCGCGTGCGCGCCTGAGTCCAGGGCGAGGTCGATGGCGAGCAGATCACCGCCGACGATGCCGGAGGGCGGATGCAGCAACAAGGCGTGACACACCGCGTCGCCTTCCGGATACAGCGCCTTCTGCACCCGCAGCGGGCCTTCGTGCTCGCGCCGCACCAGCACGGTCCGCGCCGCACGACGCGCAAAACCGAGGGTGAGACGGGCGCGCCAGCCCGCCGTCGCGCCGGTGTTCAGGGAAGGAACGGCAGCCATCAATCGATCATACGGCGAGGCGCTCGCGCACGCGATCGCGTTCCATGTCGGCACCGGCCCCCTGCAGGATGATCTCTCCGCGCTCCATCAGGGCGTAGTCGTCTGCCAGCGCCCGGGCAAAGTCGTAATACTGCTCGACCAGCAGGATCGCCATCTCACCCTCGGCTGCGAGGGTGCGGATGGCCTGCTCGATGGCCTTGATGATCGAGGGCTGGATGCCCTCGGTAGGCTCATCCAGGATCAGCAGACGGGGTTTGCCGCACAAGGCCCGGCCGATTGCCAGCTGCTGCTGCTGCCCGCCCGAGAGGTCGCCGCCCCGGCGACCCAGCATCTGCCGCAGCACCGGGAACAGCGCGAAGATGCGTTCGGGAATGTCGGTGCCGGTAGGCTGGCTCGCCAGCCCCATCAGCAGGTTTTCCCGCACGGTCAGGCGCGGAAAGATTTCCCGGCCCTGCGGCACATAGCCCAGTCCGGCGCGCACCCGCTCGTGGGCTTTCGCCCGGGTCAGGTCGCGGTTCTCGAAATGCAGGGTGCCGGTCCGTGCCGGCACCAGTCCCATCAGGGTGCGCAGCAAGGTGGTCTTGCCCACGCCGTTGCGACCAAGAATGGCGGTGACCTTGCCGGGACGGGCCGTCAGCGAAACATCACGCAGGATGTGGCTGCCACCGTAATACTGGTTGAGGTGTTCTACCTTCAGCATGCGACATCATCCGAAAAAACGGCACGTGCCCACCGCCGCGCCGGACCATCCGGGCGTGACCAGTCTGCTGGCAGTCGGTTGGACGGTCCCATAGTCAGCGCCCCAGATAGACTTCGATCACGCGCTCGTCGCTCTGCACGTCCGCCAGCGGTCCCTCGGCCAGCACCGCGCCTTCATGCAGCACGGTCACCTTGCCCCCGAGCGCGGCGATGAACGCCATGTCGTGCTCCACCACCACCAGGGAGTGCTCGCCGGCCAGCGACAGGAACAGCTCCGCCGTGCGCTCGGTTTCATCGTCCGTCATGCCCGCGACCGGCTCGTCCAGCAACAGCAGCCGCGGTTCCTGCATCAGCAGCATGCCGATTTCCAGCCACTGCTTCTGGCCGTGCGACAGCAACCCGGCCGGACGATCCGCATCGCGGCCAAGCCGGATGCGCTCGAGGGTGGCGGCAATGCGATCTGCGGTGGCACTGTCCTGGCGACGGGCGAACAGCGTGGCCCAGGGGCTGCGCGGCGCGCGCATCGCCAGTTCGAGGTTCTCGAACGCCGTATGGTGCTCGAACACTGTGGGTTTCTGAAATTTGCGGCCGATGCCGCTGCTGGCGATCTTGGCTTCGCTCATGCGGGTGAGGTCGAAGGTCTGGCCGAAAAAGGCTGTGCCTGTATCCGGCCGGGTCTTGCCGGTGATGACATCCATCATGGTGGTCTTGCCGGCGCCGTTGGGACCGATGATGCAGCGCAGTTCACCGACATCGATCGACAGGGACAGCTGGTTGAGCGCCTTGAAACCATCGAATGACACGCTGATGCCATCGAGATACAGGATCACCTGATGCGAGGTGTCGACATCACGGCCGGCATAGTGGCTGCCAACGGCATCTCCGGCTGCGCCTGCTGCCCCGGCACTACCGTGCCGGCCGCCGGATGCCGGATCATTGGCCGCCACTGCCGCAGCCGGGGCAGCCGGGGCAAACATCCAGGACGGCCGAAGGGAGACGGGCTTCATGTTCTGCTCCGGTGGGTATCGGAAGCGCGGCGGCTGCCACCCTGCTGCGGCGTGGCGCGCGATGCCAGCCGCGCCCGCAGGCCCATCAGGCCCTCCGGCAGATACAGAGTGACAGCAACAAACAGCGCACCCAGCAGGAACAGCCAGTAATCGGGAAAATGGCTGGTGCAGTAGGTCTTCGCCAGATTCACCACGAACGCGCCCAGCACGGGGCCAATCAGCGTACCGCGCCCTCCCACCGCCACCCAGATGGCGATCTCGATCGAGTTGGCCGGCGACATCTCGCCCGGGTTGATGATGCCGACCTGCGGCACATACAGCGCGCCCGCCAGGCCGCACAGCATGGCAGAGATCACCCAGGCTGCCAGCTTATAGTCCTCTGGCCGGTATCCCAGAAACATCACCCGGGTCTCGGCATCGCGCACCGCGGCCAGCACCCGGCCAAAGCGGCTGCGTGTCAGCCAGAACGTCAGATGGAGCGCAGCCAGCAGCAACAGGCCAGAGAGCACGAACAGCACCGAGCGGGTCACGGGCGAGGTGATGCTGAACCCCAGGATGCGTTTGAAGTCGGTGAAGCCGTTATTCCCGCCAAAGCCGGTTTCATTGCGGAAAAACAGCAGCATGGCGGCATAGACCAGCGCCTGCGTGATGATCGAGAAGTACACGCCGCGGATGCGGCTGCGGAACGCAAAGAAGCCAAAGGCAGCGGCCACCGCGGCAGGAACCGCCACCGCCAGCACGACTGCCCAGAGAAACTGGTCGGTGCCTTGCCAAAACCAGGGCAGCTCTTTCCAGTCCAGAAACACCATGAAATCCGGCAGGTCGGCGTGGTAGCTGCCGTCGCGGCCGATCTGGCGCATCAGGTACATGCCGAAACTGTATCCCCCCAGCGCAAAGAACAGTCCGTGACCCAGCGAGAGGATGCCGCCAAAGCCCCAGATCAGGTCCATGGCGACGGCCACCACGGCGTAGCAAAGGATCTTGCCGACCAGGGTGAGGAAGAAGTCCGAAAGATGCAGCGCGCTGTCGGGGCTGGTCAGCAGATGCAGCGCCGGTACCAGGAACAGGGCGAGCAGGAAAGGCAGGGTGAGCGCCACCATGGGGGACCGCACCTGCGGCAGCCCGATGGTGGAAGGCGGGGCGTTCGCCGCCATACCCGCTGCCGGCACCGGGTCAGGCGTCTGCATGGCGACCCCGTTGTGCGAACAGGCCCTGGGGACGTTTCTGGATGAAAACGATGACGAACACCAGCACCAGAATCTTGGCGATCACTGCGCCGGTCCACCCTTCCAGCAGTTTGGTGGCCACGCCCAGGCCAAGGGCAGCGAGGACGGCACCGGCCAGTTGGCCGACACCGCCCAGCACCACCACCATGAAGGAATCGACGATGTAGCCTTGCCCCATTTCAGGACCAACGTTGGAAATCTGCGATAGCGCCACGCCCCCCAGACCCGCGATGCCGGCACCCAGGGCGAAGGCGAGAGTGTCGATGCGTTGGGTGGCAACACCGACGCAGGCCGCCATCGGCCGGTTCTGCGTCACGGCGCGCACGTAGAGGCCCAGCCGGGTGCGCTGCATCAAGCCCCAGGTCAGCGCAAGCACCGCCACCGCAAAGGCGATGATCAGCAGCCGGTTCCAGGGCAGCACCAGGCTGGGTGTCAGGATCAGGCTGCCGCTCATCCAGAAAGGGTTAGCCACCGAAACATTCTGCGGTCCGAACAGGGCGCGGGCGGCCTGGATCAGGATCAGCGAAAGACCCCAGGTGGCGAGCAGGGTCTCGAGCGGCCGTCCGTACAGATGGCGCACCACCAGCCGCTCCAGCACCACGCCAGTCAGCGCCGCCGCCAGGAAACCCACCGGCAGCGCTGCCGCCAGATACCAGGCCTGCAGGCCGGGGGCGTGCTGCTGGAACAGCCCCTGCATGGCATAGGCACCATACGCGCCGATCATCAGGAATTCGCCATGCGCCATATTGATCACGCCCATCACGCCGTAGGTGATGGCCAGACCGAGGGCAGCCAGCAACAGGATGCTGCCCAGGCTGAGGCCGGTGAACAGGCGGTCCAGCAGGTCACCCCAGAACAGGCGTTGCTGAATGTCTGTCAGGGCATGGCGGGCCGCCTCGCGGACAG
The DNA here is from genome assembly GCA_903863375.1 of uncultured Ferrovum sp. Taxonomy (GTDB): domain Bacteria; phylum Pseudomonadota; class Gammaproteobacteria; order Burkholderiales; family Ferrovaceae; genus CAIVHB01. Next base: position 6,447 of record CAIPBT010000064.1, on the reverse strand, counting down.
CGGCATCGGGTTCTGCACTGGTCGTGAGGGGCCGGATCAGGGCGGCAATCGAAGGCTCACCACTTCCGGCCAGGGTGGCCAGCGCCTGCAGGCGCACTCCGGCATCTGGCGAGGCCAGCAGCGCCTGCGCCGCCGCCCGGCGCAGGATCTGCGCAGTTTCGGCATCCGACTCGGCCTGGGCCGCGAGGGCCATGCGCGCCGCGAAAGGAATCGGCGGTTCGCTGGACAGTTCGGTGGCGGCAGCGCGACGGACCGCGACATCGGGGCTGCGCAGATCGCCCAGCGCCAGCGCCTTGACGACGTCGCCGCGCAGGCGGTTGTTGACGGTGACCTGCTCGGGTGGCGCGGCGGCATCGGCCGGTACCGGCACCACTTGGCCGGACTGCGCGCTGACCCACTGTTCGCCAGTCAGCAGCAGCGCCTGGGTGTTGAACACAAACAGGCCATCCTCGCGCAACGCCTGCAGCACCGTGCGCGCACGCACGTCTGGCGAGAGCGCCAGATCGAGCACCGCCTGGCTGCGGGCATCCGGGTCGTCGCCGAGCAGGCTCGCCAGGGCGGCTGCCAGCGGTGCCGGGGGGGGAACGGGGGTAGCGCGCAATGGCTCGGCCCGTGCGGTCAACAGGCACAGGGACAGGCCGAGCAGCAAAAGGAAGCGCATCAGGAGGGGCTGCATCCGTAAGGTCCCGTCGATGACGACGGGATCCACATAATTGACAGGACTGAACAGGTTACACAAATGCCAGGACTTTCATTGAAACCGCCGGCGCTCGGTCCCAGCCGTCGGTCCCAGCGGCAGGCCCCAGCGGCAGGTCCCAGCGATCAGGTCCGCGTGCCTGTCAGGGCAGCGCAGCCCAACACCGCACCGGAGCGCGGCGCAGCCGCGGCCCGGTGTGGATCCTGCAGGACGGCAGACCGGCTTATTTGGTGTCTGGCTCGTCCTTTTTCTTGTCGTTGCCGGCGATGTACGGTGACCAGGGTTGCGCCTTGATCGGGCCCTTGGTCTTCCACACCACATTGAACTGGCCGTCGGCTTTCACCTCACCGATCATCACCGGTTTGTGCAGGTGATGGTTCTTGGCGTCCATCTCGATCTTGAAGCCCGACGGTGCCAGGAAGCTCTGACCCGCCATGGCGGCGATCACCTTGTCCGTATCGGTGCTCTTCGCCTTTTCCACCGCCTGCTTCCACATGTGGATGCCGATGTAGGTGGCCTCCATCGGGTCGTTGGTGACGGCGGTTTCGAAATTCGGCAGCTTGTGGTCCTTCGCCCAGGTCTTGTACATCTTGATGAAGGCGGCATTGGTGGGATTCTTCACCGACTCGAAGTAGTTCCAGGCGGCAAGCTGACCGACCAGTGGTTTCGTATCGACACCACGCAGCTCCTCCTCACCCACCGAGAAGGCCACGACAGGTACGTCGGTGGCCTTCAGGCCTGCGTTGCCCAGTTCCTTGTAGAAGGGCACGTTGGAGTCGCCATTGATGGTCGATACCACCGCCGTTTTCTTGCCTTCGGCGCTGAACTTCTTGATCTTGGCGATGATGGTCTGGTAGTCGGAATGTCCGAACGGGGTGTATTCCTCCATGATGTCTTCATCGGCCACGCCCTTGCTCTTCAGGAAGGCGCGCAGGATCTTGTTGGTGGTGCGCGGATAGACGTAGTCCGTGCCCAACAGCACCCAGCGCTTGGCACTGCCGCCTTCCTTGCTCATCAGATATTCCACGGCAGGAATCGCCTGCTGGTTCGGCGCGGCACCGGTATAGAAGACATTCTTTTCCAGCTCTTCGCCTTCGTACTGCACCGGGTAGAACAGCAGCGAGTTGAGCTCCTTGAACACCGGCAGCACCGATTTGCGCGACACCGAGGTCCAGCAGCCGAACACCACGGCCACCTTTTTCTGTGAGATCAGCTCGCGCGCCTTGGTGGCGAACAGCGGCCAGTCGGAAGCCGGGTCGACCACCACTGGCTCGAGCTTCTTGCCCATCACCCCACCGTGCTTGTTGATGTCGTCAATCGTCATCAGCGCCGTTTCCTTCAGCGCGGTTTCGGAAATCGCCATGGTGCCGGAGAGCGAATGCAGGATGCCGACCTTGATGGTGTCTTCGGCATGGGCCACGGTGGTGACGAGGCCAAGGGCCAGGGAAGCGGCAAGGGTGGACAGCTGGAACAGCACGGAACGACGGGTTTGCATCAGTGAACTCCTGGTTGGGTGGGGGTGCATGCGCTGGCCGGTATCGGGTTGACCACGGACCGGCCAGCGCAACGTCAGAACTGCAATTGCAGGGCGAGCTTGATGGTGTTGCTGCTGGGTACCGGCGTTCCGCTTTCGTCATCCTTGATGTAGAAGGCGGACAACTTGGCATCCGAGCCCTTGATGATGTAATTCACGCCGAAGTCGCTGCGCTTGGCGGTGCCACCAGCGTCGTAGTCATATTTCTGGTAGCGGGCAAAAGGCTGAAAGCGGCCCAGGCCGACCTTTTCGCCGAAGTAGTAGCCACCCTCCAGCATGTAGGCCTTGCCGGGGGGCGAGATGTTGCCGGAGCCGCCGCCCGAGGTGGCCAGCGTCACGTCGGCGGCGTAGGCCGCCACCGGATAGTCGTATTTGTAGTAGGCACCAGAGACATCCAGCGCCGAGCCACCGGCCACCGGCAGTTCCCACAGGAAATCGAGGTTGTAGACCTTGTAATCGGCATACGTGGTGTTGGTCCCGACGCCATTGGCCTGCGACATGCCGGCAGCCGCGACGGTCAGGATCTGGCCGGCGCTGCCATAGTAGGTGTTGCCGCTCAGGTGGGCCGGGGCGGGCTCGGGATTCAGCAGGTTGACGGCCAGGCGGCCCGCAAACAGGATGTTGCCGCCGCCGTTGCCCGAGGTGTTCGACACCCCGGCGCTGTGGTTGCGCCCCTGGAACGTGCCGATCGAGTACACCACCTTGTCGCTCGCCACCTTGCCCCAGGCCATCACCCCATCATCGCGGCCGGCGCGGATGCCGTAGTAATTCGACACCAGGCCCGGATAGTCGAAGGCCAGCTGGTAATACGGGCCATTCATGTTGGCGCGGTCGCTCGGCGGCAGAAACCGTCCGGCCCAGATGTGAAATGCGGGCGCGAAGTCGAACGAAGCAAAGCCATCGATCAGGTCGACACCCTTGTCTCCGGCAAAACGGCCCACGTTGATGGTGGCGCCGATGGTGTCGTTCATCTTGGCACTCAGCAGCAGACGCATGTCGTCGGCACTGAAGTTGGAGGATTTGCTTTGGCCGTCCGGCGAACCATTGCTGGTGCTGGAAAAGCTGCTGCGCATCGACAGGCCCACCGACAGCGACTCGCCATCGCCAAACGGGAGGGTGGCACCGGCGTTCGCCAGGGTGGGGGTCAAGGCCACCACGGCCAGCAGGGTGCCAGCGGCAGCACGGCGCAGGGTGAATCGATTCATGTCGGTAAGCTCCACGGGGTTGGGACAGCGCAACCGGGACCCGGTTGTCGATAGGTCTGCATGGTGCGGAGCTTGCCGACATTGAGGAATACGCAGGATTGCGTATGGCAGGGTGTTACAGGTTGCGCAGGCGCTCCAGCGCGATGGCCGCCGCCGCAGTGCGCGTCTCCACGCCCAGCTTGGTCAGCACGTGCTGCACATGCTTGTCGGCGGTGCGCGGACTCATCGACAGGATCGTGGCAATGTCACGGTTGGTCTTGCCCAGCACCACCCACTGCAGCACCTCGGCTTCGCGTGGCGTGAGGCCGAAACAGCGTGCAAGGGTCTCGGCCTCTTGCGGCGCACTGTCCAGGCGCACCCCCAGCAGCCATTCGCCGCCGGCAGTGCGACCGCGCAGGGTGAACAGCACATGCCCTTCGCGCACCTGCACCGACAGGGGCAGGGGTACGCCTGTCTCCGCCCGCAGATGCTCAATCCAGTCCTGCAGCAGGGGCAGCCGGCCCTGGGTGTCGACCGCGCCGGGCAGATGGGTTTGCAGCAGGGCCTGCGCGGCCGGGGTCTGCCACAGCACCTGCGCATGCACGCCGTCGAGTGCGAGGGTGGCGCGCCCCTGCTGGTCGAGGGCGGTGCGCGCCAGTCGCAACTGGCCGGCACGTTGCAGATGGGCACCGATGCGGGCGAGCACCTCGGCCGGGCGCACCGGCTTGGTCAGATAGTCGTCGCCGCCTGCCGCAAAACCGCGCACAACGTCTTCGGTGTCAGTTAGCCCGGTCATGAAGATCACGGGCAGCTCGCGCGTGCGCGGATCGGCGCGCAAGGCCCGGCACACCGCGAAGCCGTCCATGCCCGGCATCACGGCATCCAGCAGCACAATGTCGGGCTGACTGTGCCGGGCCCGTTCCAGGGCACTGACGCCCTGGGTGGCCACCAGCACCCGATAGCCTGCGCCATCGAGGGTATCGTGCAGCACCGCCAGATTCTGCGGAACGTCGTCGACAATCAGCACGGTGATGCTGGCCGTATCCAGCGCCGCGGCATCGGCGGGCAGGCGGTTCATGGCGCGCGCTCTGCGGTTTGCTCGGCCTGGTCGATCAGGTGCAGCAGCCGCTCGAACTGGAAGCGCTGGGCCAGGGCCCGCGCCTGCGCCAACCAGACATGCGCCTCGGGATGGCGCGCGGCCAGCGCGTCAAGGGCCTGCTCGATCCCACGCGGATAGCCTTCATGCACTTGGTGCCGCAGGGGTGACAGGTCACTCGCCGGAGGCACGGGCAGTTCCTCCTGCACCGGGTCATCGATCCACTCGAGGCCGAGCGTGTCGCCCAGCCAGGCAAGAAAATCCTCCACCCGCAGGGGCTTTTGCAGGAAGTTGCCGGGTGCCAGCAACACCCCCGGCGCGTCTGCGGGTTTGCCGGCCTCGGGCGGCGGGTCGTCTGTCCCGGCAGGCCGGCGCGGCCGGCTGGCCGGCCGTTCAGCGCCATGTGCCGTCAGCACGGCCAGCGGCAGACCCGCAAAACGCGAAGCCCGGATCTCGCGGATGGCCTGCCACCCGCTCATGCCCGGCAGGTCGATATCGATCAGCAGCAGATCTGGCAAAAAGCTGTCGAGCAGCGCCAGGCCCTCTTCCGCACTGGCGGCGGTGCTCAACAAAAATCCCAGGGGCCGCAACAGGTCTTCCAGAAACTCACGGTCGTGCGGTTCATCCTCGATCAACAGCAGCCGTCGTCGCACCCCGCGATAGCCCAGCACGCGTCGCACCCGGCTGCGCTGGGTGGGCACGGCATGCAGCTGCTCGGGCAAAAACAGCTTGAGCCGGAAACAGCTGCCCGCCCCGGGCGTGCTCTCCAGCTGCAGACGGCCGCCCATCAGGTCGGTCAACATGCGCGCGATGGTGAGACCAACGCCGCTGCCGGCCATGGGAGGACCGTCAGCACCACCGCCCTGCTCGAAAGCCTCGAAAATGCGGGACTGGTCTGCCGCCGGAATGCCCGGACCCGTGTCGCGAATCTCGAAATAGGCCATCTGCCGGGCGTACCGCAGGTGCAGGGACACGCGACCCTGCTGGGTGAATTTCAGGGCATTTCCCAGGATGTTGATCAGCACCTGACGCAGCCGGCGCCCGTCGGCGCGGACCACGGCCGGCAGGCGATCCTCGCACTGAAAGGCAAAGTCCAGCCCCTTGTCGATGGCCTGCATCTCGAACAGGCGCACCAGCCCGTCGATCAGTTCCGGAAACGCCACCGGCTGCAGGTCCAGATTGAGGCGTCCGGCTTCGATGCGCGCAATGTCGAGGGTATGGTCGATCACATTGAGCAGATGGTCGCCAGCCTCGCGGATCACCGCCACGGCCCGTTTGCGATGGGAGGGCAGACCGGGGTCATCGCCCAGCAGCTGGGCATATCCCAACAGGCTGTTGAGCGGCGTGCGCAGTTCATGACTGACCGTCACCAGATACCGGCTCTTGGCCCGGTTGGCGGCGTTGGCATCGGCAATCGCCTGCTCGATGCGCAGGTCGGCCTGCCGCCGCGCTTCGCGCGCGAACTGCACATCGATACGCGCCCGTGCCAGATCTTCCTGCAATTGGTCGCGTTGGGCGCGCAACCGCCACAGCAGCACCATGAGCACGGCCGCCAGCAGGGCACCAGACGCCAGCACGGTGGCAATGCGACTCAGGAAGGCCAGAACGGCAGAAAGGTCCATCGCCCTAGGGTGGCTGACGGCTGCCCGTCTCGGCAAGGGGGGTGGCAGCGCAGGGCCCGGCGCACGCCGTCGGGCAGGGTCAGGCCAGCCCGTGGGAAGCGGGCAGGAAGGTCAGCAAGCGGCCGGCCTGGGCGGCCGGGCCGAGGGGGCGAATGTCGATGCGCCAGGTCTGACCGGCCAGTTCGGCGGCCACCTGACCCGGTTCGGCGCGCGCCAGCAGGTCTCGGCCGGGGGCAGGCAGGCTGTCCAGCAGACGCTGGCCGATCTGCCAGCCAGCCGTCGGGCGCAGGGCTTCGGCCGCCCGGTTGAACAGG
>CAIPBT010000063.1 GCA_903863375.1 uncultured Ferrovum sp. | reverse complement strand
GTGGTGATCGATGAGCAGCACCGCTTTGGTGTCGAGCAGCGATTGGCCCTGCGGCGCAAGGCGGAACAGGCCGGTACCGGACAACCGCACCAGCTGATGATGAGTGCGACACCCATTCCGCGCACCCTCAGCATGAGCTTCTTTGCCGACCTCGATGTTTCGGTGATCGACGAACTGCCCCCCGGCCGCACCCCGATCGTCACCAAGCTGGTAGACAGCGGCCGCCGCCAGGAACTCTTCGCCCGGGTTCGCGAACTCTGCGCTGCCGGAGAGCAAGCCTATTGGGTCTGTCCGCTGGTGGAGGAATCGGAAGCGCTGGAGTTGCAGCCTGCCGTCGATGCCCAGGCCGAACTGCAGGCCGCGCTGCCGGACCTGCGGGTGGGGCTGGTGCATGGCCGGCTACCACCCGCTGAGAAGGCGGCGGTGATGCAGGCCTTCATCCGCAACGAGATTCAGCTGCTGGTCGCGACCACCGTGATCGAAGTGGGCGTTGACGTCCCGAATGCCACCTTGATGGTGATTGAACACGCCGAACGGATGGGGCTGGCACAACTGCACCAGCTGCGGGGGCGCGTTGGCCGTGGCGGCAAACAGGGTTTTTGCGTGCTGCTGTTTGAACGCCCCTTGTCGCAGATCGCCCGGCAGCGCCTGAAGGTAATCTACGAAAACACGGACGGTTTTGTGATTGCACGGGAGGACCTGCGCCTGCGCGGCCCCGGCGAATTCCTCGGGGCGCGCCAGAGTGGCGCGCCCATGCTGCGTTTCGCCGATCTTGAGGAAGACGTCGACCTGCTGGAACAGGCACGTGACTGGGCCGACCTGCTGCTGGCCGAGGAACCGGCCACGGCACATGACCATCTGGATCGCTGGCTGGGTCGGCGCGCGGATTATCTTCGGGCCTAGCGCGAGTCGGTAGCGGCACCGCGCTAGAATGCGGGCATGACTGACTGGACCGACTCCCTGCCTGGCCGCCTGCCGCTGTACTGTCGGCTGACGCGGCTGCACCGTCCGATCGGCATCCTGCTGCTGCTCTGGCCAACCCTTTGGGGACTGTGGTTCGCGGCCGGCGGTGTTCCCCCGCCGGGCATTCTGGTGGTGTTCGTGCTGGGCACCGTGCTGATGCGCTCCGCCGGCTGCGCCATCAACGATTATGCCGACCGCAGGATCGACGGCCACGTGACACGGACGCGGGAGCGCCCGCTCGCCACTGGTGCCCTGCAGCCCCAGGAGGCACTGTGGGTCGCCGGTCTGCTGGCACTGCTTGCCCTGCTGCTGGTGCTGACCACCAACGGCCTGACCATTGCCATGGCCCTGCCGGCTGCCTTCCTGGCCGGCTCCTATCCCTATACCAAGCGCTTCCTGGCGATTCCGCAGGCCTATCTGGGCATTGCCTTCGGCTTCGGCATCCCGATGGGCTACGCCGCCGTGGCGGGGGCCGTACCCCCACTGGCATGGCTGCTGCTGCTGGCGAACGTGTTCTGGTCAATCGCCTATGACACCGAATACGCCATGGTTGACCGACCCGATGACCAGAAACTCGGCATCCATAGCTCGGCGCTGTGGTTTGGCCACTGGGATGTCGCTGCAGTGATGCTGTGTTATGCCCTGGCGCTGCTCCTGCTGGTGCGTGCCGGCCAGCTTGCTGGCCTGGGCCCGTGCTGGTGGCTGGGCCTGGGCGGTGCTGCGGCGATTTCGCTGTATCACGGCTGGCTGATCCGCCACCGGGACGGCAGCCGCTGCTTTCAGGCTTTCCTGCACAACAACTGGTGGGGGGCCAGCGTCTTCACCGGACTGGTGCTGGACCGCATCAGTGCCCACCTCAACTGAAGGACATCATGCGCTACAACGACCTGCGGGACTTCATCCAGCAACTGGAGGCATTGGGAGAGCTCAAACGCATCCACGCCAGCGTCTCGCCCAAGCTCGAAATGACCGAGATTGCCGACCGGGTGCTGCGCGCCGGCGGGCCGGCCTTGCTGTTCGAGAAGCCGACCGGCTTTGACGTTCCGGTGCTGGCCAATCTGTTTGGCACCGTACAGCGGGTGGCGCTGGGCATGGGCGAGGATGGCCCCGCAGCCCTGCGTGAAGTCGGCAAGCTGCTCGCCTTTCTGAAGGAACCCGAGCCGCCGAAAGGCCTGAAGGACGCCTGGGACAAGCTGCCGGTGTTGCGCCAGGTGCTGAACATGGCACCGCGCGAGCTGCGCTCGGCGCCGTGCCAGGAAGTGGTTCTGGAAGGCAAGGACGTTGACCTGAGCCGCCTGCCGGTGCAGACCTGCTGGCCGGGCGATGCTGCGCCACTGATCACCTGGGGGCTGGTGGTGACCCGCGGTCCGCAGCGCAAGCGGCAGAATCTGGGCATCTATCGGCAACAAGTGATCGGCCCGAACAAGACCATCATGCGCTGGCTGGCCCACCGCGGCGGGGCGCTCGACTTCCGCGACCACCAGCAGGCTCATCCCGGCGAGCCCTTTCCGATCGTCGTGGCGCTGGGGGCCGACCCTGCCACCATCCTGGGTGCCGTCACGCCGGTGCCCGACTCGCTGTCGGAATACCAGTTCGCCGGACTGCTGCGCGGCTCAAAGACCGAACTGGTGCAATGCCTTGGCAGCGACCTGCAGGTGCCGGCCAGTGCCGAGTATGTGCTGGAGGGACATATCGCGCCGGGGGAAACGGCGCTGGAGGGGCCGTTTGGCGACCACACGGGGTACTACAACGAGCAGGACCATTTTCCGGTGTTCACGGTGGACCGCATCACCCACCGTCGCAACCCGATTTACCATTCCACCTATACCGGCAAACCGCCTGATGAGCCCGCCATCCTGGGCGTGGCGCTGAATGAGGTCTTTGTGCCGCTGCTGCAGAAGCAGTTTCCCGAGATTGCCGACTTCTATCTGCCGCCAGAGGGCTGTTCCTACCGGCTGGCAGTGGTGAGCCTGAAGAAGCAGTACCCCGGCCATGCCAAACGCGTGATGTTTGGCGTATGGAGCTTCCTGCGCCAGTTCATGTACACCAAGTTCATCATCGTGACGGACGATGACATCAACATCCGCGACTGGAAGGAGGTGATCTGGGCCATGACAACGCGGGTCGATCCGGCAAGGGACACCTTGCTGGTGGAAAACACGCCGATCGACTATCTCGACTTCGCCAGCCCGGTCAGCGGCCTGGGATCGAAAATGGGTATCGATGCGACCAACAAGTGGCCAGGGGAAACCAGCCGGGAATGGGGCACTGCAATTCGCATGGATGCCGCGACGGTGGCCCGGGTGGATGCCCTGTGGGATTCACTCGGTCTTTAAGCGACCAAGGCCACAGGGGGCAAGGATCAGGGGGGGCAGGCTCAGGGGTATAGGGCCTGGCGCAAAGGGTCAGGCAGGCAGGGCCAGGCAGAAGGGGTCAGAACCGGTACTTGAGTCCGATGGTGAGCAGGTCGATGCCGCCATCGCCCGGCCGCAGTGATGCGCCGAGGTGATAGCGGTCCCAGCCACCCTGCACGCGCAGATTCGGGCTGAAATCGTAGCGCACACCCATGCCATACGTGGGATGCACGCTTTCGTCCGGCGTGAGGCGATAAGCGTTCTGCATTTCGATGTCGCCCTTGTAGGCGCCAACCCGCCCGGTCAATCCCACCCCGTCGCCGATGGGCAAGGTGCCTACCCCGGCGAGACGGAAATTGCGTCCGGGCTGATTGGTACGCGGACTGCCGTTCAGCCCGTCGCCCGGCCCGGCAGCCCCCTCACCGTAGCCCACCTCCACGTCCAGCCGTCGGGCTGGCACCGGCAACGTCGGTCGCCGCCGCCCGGTGGCGGACGATGCCGCTGCTGCAGGCGCGGCCGATGTCCCGCTGTCCGAACGATCGAGATTGAGCAAGGCGTCGGCGCGATTCACCCAGGGCGACACCTTGATGCCGCCAAACCAGCCGTCTGCCGCGCCGGCCTGGACAGGCAGCAAAATCAGCACAAATAGCAGGAAAGGCAGGCGGATGTTCATGGCGTTGCGTCTGGCCAGCGCCAGCAGATCTGAAGACGGGTGGAAGGACCAGGCAAACCTGCCGAGCGCCCGGGGGAAGCCTTTAAGGCACCAAAACGGGGCAGAAGCATGTTGTCACCAATGGATTCAGCATAGTGCAGCGCTGCCTTGACAGTCCATGATTAGTGTCAGCAAATGTGACGAAGCGGCTGATCTGTTGCGGATTTTCAACGCCTACCAGGACGCGGTCAGGTAATCCAGCACGGCCGCCTGCAGGGCCGTGACATCGCCCACCTGCGGTGCATTGACGACGCACACCACCACGGCGTGGCCGCCGCCTGG
>CAIPBT010000062.1 GCA_903863375.1 uncultured Ferrovum sp. | reverse complement strand
GTCCACGCCGGCGTGACCAGATCACCGGACCGAACCCCAGCGAGAACCGCAGCACCTTCACGCCACACAGCCGTGCCACGCTGTAATGGCCATATTCATGGATGAATACCAACAGGCCCAGGGCGAGCACAAAACCACCCACTGTGTACAACGCATGCATGAACCAGGCAGACATGGGATAAGTCCTGAGGTTGGTGAGTCGGCGATGCCTGCCGCCGGTCGGGTCAGACGCGTCGGGACTGCAACCAGTCCCCGACCCAGGCGCGCGCCGAAGCATCTGCTGCGAATACCGCTTCCAGCGAATCAGCGGCCGTCAGCGGCACCGCCTGCAGGCAGGCATCCACCGCTTCCGGAATGGACGTAAACGGAATCTGTCGTTGCAGGAAAGCTTCGACCGCCATTTCGTTGGCGGCGTTCAACAGGGCTGGCGCCGTGCCACGCGCCTGCATGGCCGCATACGCCAGTGCAATGCAGGGGAAGCGCTGCGGATCGGGCGCCTCGAAATCCAGCCGGCCGGCGCGGACCAGATCCAGCGCCGGTACCCCGGAACGTATCCGTTCCGGCCAGGCGAGCGCATGGGCAATCGGCGTGCGCATGTCGGCGTTGCCAAGCTGGGCCAGCACCGAACCATCGACATAGCTGACCAGCGAATGCACCACGCTCTGTGGATGGATCACGATGTCGATCTGGGCGGGTTCGGCGTGGAACAGCCAGCAGGCTTCAATCATTTCGAGGCCCTTGTTCATCATCGTCGCCGAATCAACAGAAATCTTGCGGCCCATCACCCAATTCGGATGCCGGCAGGCTTCCTCCGGCGTCACCGCGCCGAGGGTGTCCGGGGCGCGCTCGCGGAATGGACCGCCCGAGGCGGTCAGCAGGATGCGCTCGACCCCGCTGGCCGCAAGTCCCCGGCTGAAGTCCGCGGGCAGGCTCTGAAAAATGGCATTGTGTTCACTGTCGACTGGCAGCAGGGCGCTGCCACTGTCTGCCACGGCCTGCATGAACAGCGGCCCGCTCATCACCAGCGCTTCCTTGTTGGCCAGCAGCACCCGCTTGCCGGCCTGGGCGGCCGCCAGGGTTGGCGGCAGACCTGCGGCACCGACGATGGCGGCCATCACCACAGCGACATCGGGGTGACAGGCCATTTCGATCAGGGCGCTCCGCCCGGTGAGTACCACGGTGGGCAGCCCCTCGGCGCGCAGGGCCCGGCGCAGCGTTTCGGCGGCGTCGCGGTCGACCATCACGGCAAATTCGGGCTGGTGCGTCCGGCACTGCGCCAACATCCGGTAGTGATCCTGACGGGCGCACAGGGCAATCACCCGAAAGCGCTCCGGGTGCAGCGCCAGCACCTCGAGGGTGGACTGTCCGATCGATCCCGTCGATCCCAGCACGGTGATGCCCTGCGGCATGGTTTGGCTCATGGTCCCCCCTGGATCCAGGATTCCTGCCAGCGGGCGGCCTGCAGCAGCAGCGCTGCCATCGGCAGGGCGGCGGTCAAGGCATCGATGCGATCCAGCACCCCGCCGTGGCCCGGCAGTACCCAGCCACTGTCCTTGGCACCAGCGCAGCGCTTGATCCACGACTCAAACAGGTCGCCCTCGATGCCGAGCACGGCCAGCAGTGCCAGTGCCGGAAACCAGGCCATGCCAGCCGCCAGCTGCAGGGGCTGCAGTGCCACATGCCAGGGACCAGGTGTACACAACAGGACGCCAAACAACAGCACCGCCAGCAGGGCTCCCGCTACCCCCTCCCAGGTCTTGCCCGGACTGATTGCCGGGGCCAGACGGTGCCGGCCGAAACGACGCCCGCTGAAGTAGGCAGCGATGTCCGACACCCAGATCACGGCCATGGTGGCGAACAGCACGACTTCTCCCTGATCGCGCAGCAGCTGCAGGGCCAGGGCACACGGCAGGATCACCAGCCAGCCGACCAGTGCCGACGCCACCCGCTGCCGCATCACCCAGCGCTGGCGCAACCACAGCGGCACCACGAGCACCCAGAACCCGCAGGCCAACGCCAGCAGCCAGGGCTGGCAGGCGCGCAACAGTGGCCAGTCCACCAGCAGGGCGAGCAGGACCACCGTGACGACGGGATAGGCACCGCGTGGCAGGCGCATGCCGCGTTGCAGCTGCGACCATTCGTCGGCAGCCAGGGCGGCCACCGCCAGCAGGAACAGCGACCACAACTGCCGATCCTGCGAAGTCAGCACCCAGACCAGCAGCGCGATCAGCGCAACCGCTGTGAGCATCCGCTGTTTCAGCATGGCAGGACCCGGCCTGGATCAGCGGCCAGCCACTTCACGCTGAACCCCATCCGCACCCCGCAGCTGCTCGCTGGTGCGTCCGAAACGACGCTCACGCTGCTGGTAGGACTGGATGGCGCGGTCAAGCTCGTCGGCATCAAACTCTGGCCACAGCACGTCGGTAAAATAGAATTCGGTATAGGCCAGTTGCCAGAGCAGGAAGTTGCTGACGCGCTGTTCGCCCCCAGTGCGGATGAACAGGTCGGGCTCCGGCGCGTCGGCCAGGGCCAGATGGGGCACCAGATCTGCCTCGCTCAGCGTTGCCAGGCAATCCGGCCGCGTCTGCGCCAGCCGACGCACGGCCTGCAGGATATCCCAGCGGCCCCCGTAATTGGCGGCCACGCTGAGTGTGAGGCCGGTATTGCCAGCGGTCAGCGCCTCAGCCTGCTCGATCAGTCGGATCATCGCGCCATCAAAGCGCGAAAGGTCGCCAATCACGCGAAACCGGATGTTGACCTCGTGCATGCGCGCCACTTCGCCTTCCAGCATGGAGCGGAACAGCCGCATCAACAGGGTGACCTCGGCCGGGGGCCTGCGCCAGTTCTCGCTGCTGAACGCAAAGAGGGTGAGATGTTCCACCCCGCGGTCGCGACAAGTCATCAGGATCCGGCGCACCACTTCGGCCCCCCGCCGGTGCCCAGCGACCCGGGGCAGGTAGCGCTTCTGCGCCCAGCGCCCGTTACCATCCATGATGATCGCGATGTGACGCGGAATCGGCCCGGTAACGGGGATGCTGAGGGTGGAACTGAGCGGCTCGGTCATGACGGGGTTCCGGCAGACAACGGGAAGGGGGAGAAGGATGGGCCGGGCCGGTCAGACGGCCATCAGCTCCGCTTCCTTGGCTGCCATGGCCTTGTCGACCTCACCGACGTAGCGGTCGGTCAGCTTCTGGATGTCGTCGGCCGCCTTGCGCTCGTCGTCTTCCGAAATTTCCTTCGCCTTCAGGGCATCCTTCAGCTGCGTGATCGCGTCACGGCGGACGTTGCGAACGGACACCCGGCCATCCTCGCATTCCGCACGCACCACCTTGGTCAGGTCGCGGCGACGCTCCTCGGTGAGCGCGGGCATCGGAATGCGCACCTGATCGCCGAAACTGGAGGGGTTGAGCCCCAGGTCAGAGT
>CAIPBT010000061.1 GCA_903863375.1 uncultured Ferrovum sp. | reverse complement strand
TGGCTCAGCAACACCACCGCCACCGAACGGGCCAGTTCGGTGCGCAACAGCTCCCAGGCGGCCAGCCGGGTGGCCAGTTGGGGCGACAGGCTGGCCTGCGCGAGTTCGTCGGTGATGATCAGCACCTGACCACCGGCGACGTTGACATGGAAGGCATCCAGCCGGGCTGCCGCACTACGGAACTGCGGCAGGTTATGACCGACGATGTTTTCCAGTTCCGCGCCAGTCCGGTGCACGTCCATCGTGAAGGTGACAGCGCGGATACGCGCGAAATCCAGTGCCGGATGATCCTGTTTCATCAGCACTGCCTGGTACATCAACACGCCCACCTTGTCCGCCTTGCGCGGATCGGCGGGCGGCAGATCGAACACGAACTCGGCGCTCAGCGGCGGTCCCTGCTCCCAGGCATTCAGAGCTTCGACAAATTCGGGGCTGTACCCGTCGGATTCGGCCATGCGTGGTTCACCAGTCAGGATCAAGGGGCGAAGTATACGCTGCGCGCCGGGCGCCCCGGCATCTCACAGGTGGGCGCTTTTTTCGGGCCAGGGTGGTGTGACCGGCGGCGGGGTCGACGGGGTTGCGGAAGCGGCGAGCAGCGCCATTGGCAGGTCGGCAGCGGGAACCGGACGGGCCAGCAGATAGCCCTGCGCGTGATCGCAACCCTGCTGGCGCAGGAAGGCAAGCTGCCCGGCCTGTTCCACGCCTTCGGCGACCACGGCAAGGCCCAGGGTACGGCCCATCGAGATGATGGCCGCCACCAGATTGCTGTCACGCTTGTCGGCCGGAACCTCGCGCAGGAACGACCGGTCAATCTTCAGGCTGCTGATGGGCAGCCGCCGCAGGTGGTCGAAGGACGACCAACCCACGCCAAAGTCGTCAATCGCGATGCGCACCCCAGCCGCGCACAGCTCATTCATCTTCGAGACGGCCTCTTCATGCCGCTCCATCAGAACGGTTTCGGTCAGCTCGAGCACCACCCGGTCTGCCGGAGCCCCGGTCTCGTGCAGGATGGAAAGGATACGGCTGGCCAGATCGTCCTGCCCGAACTGGCGACGCGACAGGTTGATGCTGAGGGACTTGAGGTCAATCCCCTGCGCCAGCCACGCGACCAGCTGTTCGCAGGCATTGCGTAGGATCCACTCGCCCAGCGGGATGATCAGGCCGCTCTCTTCGGTCATCGGAATGAATCGGTCGGGCGGTACCAGCCCTTGCTCGGGATCGCGCCAGCGCACCAGCGCCTCGGCACCATCGGCACGGCCAGTGCGCATGTTTACCAGGGGCTGATAGTGGAGCTCGAACTCGCCGCGCATCATGGCGCGACGCAGTTTGCCGTCCAGAGCCTGACGCTCGCTGACGGCCTCGGTCTGTTCGCGCGTGTAGAAGCAGAAATTGCCGCCCAGATTGCCGCCGCGGGCCTTGGCTTGGTAAAGCGCGGTATCGGCATGCTGGATGACGATGTCGGCATTCGCCGAGCCCTCGGGAAAGCCGCTGATGCCGATGCTCAGCCCGACAAACAGTTCATGGGTACCCACCACAAAGGCGCGGCTGATCTGGTCGATCAGATGCTGCGCCACCCGGGCCGCATGAGAGATTTCGGGCAAGTCTTCCAGCATCACGACAAATTCGTCGCCACCCAGACGCGCCAGCGTATCGCTGTCACGCAGGTTTTCACGCAGCCGCTGCGCCACCAGCTTCAGCAGCGCATCGCCCACCGGATGCCCATGACTGTCGTTGATATCCTTGAAGCGGTCCAGATCAAGACAGAGCACGGCGCCACCATGGCGTAGCCGACGGGCGCGGCGCATGGCGTGCTGCAGGCGTTCCATCATCTGCATGCGGTTGGGCAGATCGGTCAGCGGATCGTGCGACGCCAGATGCTGCAGTTTCTGTTCCGACCGGCGCAGCTGGCTGATGTCGGTGAGCAGGGCGATATGATTGAGCAGCATGCCATCGGCATCGCACAGCGTGCTCAGGCTGAGCCACAGGGTCTGGGTGGCGTCGGCTGGCCTGGCCTGATGGCTGATTTCGCCCTGCCAATCGGCCTTCACGCACATCGTGTCCCAAATGCGCGACAGCAGTTCCTGCGGGGCAGGCTGGCATGCGAGGTCGGACAGGCGCAAACCCGGCCGCGCAGCGTCATCCATGCCACTCATACGCCGGAAAGCGGGATTGGTGGAAACCAGGATGCCATCCGGATCGACGATCAGTACGCCTTCCCGGACATGCTCGAAAACCACGGCAGCCCGACGCAGCTCGTCCATGCTCTGTTGCAGCAGTTGCTGTGCCCGGCGGCTGCCCTGCTGGGTGAGCGCATCCTGCAGAGCGCGCCGCACCACCTGGCCCAGCCGCGCCGGCCGGTCTTTCAGGACAAAGTCGGCAGCCCCCAGCTTGAGCTGCTCGACGGCCACTTCCTCGCCGATTTCCCCTGAGACGATCACCACCGGGCAGTCTGGGTGCAGGTCGAGCACCGTGGCGAGCGCCCGGGAGAAGGGCAGTCCTGGCACGTGGTAATCCGCCATCACCAGATCCCAGTGCTGTCCGGTCAGGGCGGCCCGCAGGTCGGGCAGGGTGTCGACGCGATGCAGGCGCGCGCGGATGCCTTGCCGCCGCAGTTCCCGTTCCAACAGCAGGAAGTCGGCGTAACTGTCTTCGATCACCAGAAAGCTGGATACCGGTGGCGTGCTCATGGGGCGGCGGGCAGGTTGCTCTGCGTCCAGTACTGGCCCAGACGGGTGATGGCATCGCGGAACTGGTGCGCATCCACCGGTTTCGGGACGAAACTGTTGGCGCCAAGCTGGTAGCAGCGCGCGCAGTCGACCGGATCATCCGAGGAGGTCAGGATCACCACCGGAATCAACGCCGTGCGCTCGTCGGCGCGGATGCGCTCCAGCACCTCAAACCCGCCCACCCGGGGCAGATTGAGATCAAGCACCACCAAGTCCGGCCGCGGCTCGGTGGGCGGTGCCTGCGGGCAGCTGCCGAACAGAAGGTCCAGCGCCTGCTGGCCATCCCGGGCAATGGTGATCCGCACGTCGAGCGCAGCCTGGCGCCAGGCACGCAGGATCAGGAATTCGTCTTCAGTGCTGTCTTCCACCAGCAGCAGGCAGGCCGGACGATGACTCATGACAGGGGGGCGCCAGTGCCGAGATGGAAGCGGAGCTCGGCGCTTAGGCCGGGCACGCCGGTGGCTTCGATCTTGCCACCGTGGCGCTCGACGATACGCTTGACCGTGGCCAAGCCCAGACCGAGGCCCAAGCCCAATCCCGGCAGATCGCGTCTGCCTTCGTCCAGGGCGTGCACCCGGGTGAAGGGCTTGAACATCTCCTGGGCCTGATGCGCATCGAAACCCAGGCCCTGGTTGTGCACATGCAGCCAGACCCGCTGGCTGTCGTCCCGGCTCTGATAGATGCGCACCCTCGGCGGCAGGTCGCCGGCATATTTCACGGCATTGCTGAGCAGGTTGTCGAAAATGATGCCGACCATGCGTGGGTCGCCATCCATCGGCCAGGGGCAATTCACCTCACAGGCCGGCAGATCACCGCCGGTGGCGCGTGCGACGGTACGCCAGCTGGTCTGCGCCAGCGCAGCCAGCGCGAGCGGCGCACGTTCCAGCCGGCCGCGGGTGTTGCGCGAGAGATCCAGCAGGCCGTTGATCAGGGTTTCCATGCGCTGGCCCGCCGTGGCGATCTGCTGCACGAAGGTACTGGCATCGGCCGGCAGATGGTCGCCAAAATCCTCCTGCAGGGCCTGGGTAAAACCGGACAGGGCACGCAGGGGGGCCCGCAGGTCGTGCGATACCGCGGTGGCGAAGGCCTCCATTTCGCGGTTGGCAAATTCCAGCTCGCGGGTGCGGTCCATCACACGCTGCTCCAGTTCGGCATTCAGCAGGCGCAGGCTGGCCTGCAGGCGGCGGTTTTCGGTGATGTCGCGCGCAATTTTCGAGGCCCCCACAATCTGCCCGGCGGCATTGCGGATTGGCGACACGGTGACCGACACCAGGATGCGGTGACCATCCTTGCGCACGCGCTCGGTCTCGAAATGCTCCACTCGCAGGCCAGTGCGGATGCGCTCCAGAATCCGCTCCTCCTCGCCAACCCTTTCCGGCGGGAACAGAACCAGCAGGGGCTTGCCCAGCATTTCCCCGGCGGAATATCCAAAGACGCGCTCCGCCGACCGGTTCCAGCTGGTGACGATGCCCTCGGTGGTCTTGCTGATGATTGCATCTTCGGAAGAGTCGATGATGGCGGCAAGCCACGCATCGTCGGCGAACTCCGGCACAGGTTTCATGATCGTTGTCCGGTTGGTATGGTGCGTACTGTTATGTTCAGTACTTCTGCGCATGATAACCCTTTCCAACCCGGTTTCCGCAGATCGCCTGGAGATTGCCTTGCCCCGTTTGCTTACCCGTGTCCGCCTCACCATGGCGGCCTATGCCAATCGTCCTGCCCGACTCGCGCTGGTGGCGCCGTCCGGCCAACGCTTCGATGCCGAGGCCGTGGCGCACCGCCTCGGATTGACCGTGCCAACCACCTTCGAGGCGGTGCTGCAGGACACGACTGCTGCGGCCGACGCCGCAGTGCTGGCCTGCTGGGAAGCCGTGGCTGACGATGCGGCTGCCTTTGCCGATCAGGCCCTGACAGACCTGGCCCGCAGCGCGGTCCTGTTCGCCCGTCCGGGGAAGATCGTGTGCATCGGCCAGAACTATCGCCGTCACGCCGAAGAGATGGGGGCGCCCCTGCCTACCCATCCCGTGCTGTTCAGCAAATTCAACAATGCGCTGGCGGGACCCGATCACACCGTGGTGTTGCCCGATACCGCGCTCAGTTACAAGATCGATTACGAGACCGAGCTGGTGGTGGTACTGGGCGGGCAGGTAGCCAGACCGGACGTGTCGACCGTGATGGAGGCTGTGGCAGGCTACTGTACCGGACACGACCTCACGGCACGGGATCTGCAGAAAGAGCGCGGTGGCCAGTGGCTGTTGGGCAAGACCCTGAACGGCTTTGCGCCGGTTGGTCCCGATTTCGTCGGTGCGGCGCTGGTGCCCGATCCGCATGCCCTGCGCATCACCACCCGGCGCAACGGCATACTCGTGCAGGACTCCAGCACGGCTGACCTGATTTTCAATATTCCGACCCTGCTGTCTTACATCGGCCAGCATTTTCCCCTGGAAGCTGGCGACCTGCTGTTCACCGGCACCCCTGAGGGCGTGATTGCTGGCAAGCCTGCCGCCAGCCAGCGGTGGCTTGGCCGGGGCGAACAGCTGGAGAGCAGTGTCGGCGACCTGGGTGTGCTGCGCTTCCGACTGGGCTGAGGCCCGGGCGGCATTCAGGGCGGTATTCAGAGCAGCATTCAGAGCGGTCGCGCCGCAGTCGCTGCCTCCTGCAGTTCATCGACCAGGCGGGCGTCGGCGTACACCTGCTGCAGCGCCTGCAGGATGGCCCCGGCGTGCACCCCCACCGCCCGGTTGCGCGCGCCGTCGTAATGGAAGTTGCCTGCCAGACTGTCGATGTTGCCGTCGAAGATCAGGCCCACCAGCTGACCTGATGCATTGATCATCGGGCTGCCCGAGTTGCCGCCGATGATGTCATTGGTCGTGACAAAGTTGAATGGCTGTTGTGGGTCGAGGCGCGTTTCTGCCGCCAGCCAGCGTGCCGGCAGGGCGAAAGGCTCCGCACCGGTGGCGCGGGTGAAGGTGCCACCGAAGGTCGTGAAGGGCGAAATCCGCCGCTCGCCGAGCTGCCAGCCGGCCACCCGGCCATAGGACAGGCGCAGACTGAAAGTCGCATCCGGATAGACGCTGTCACCGTCGCGGGCAAACCGGGCACGGTTGATCAGGTCGGCATTGCGCCGGACCACGGCATCCACCTCTTCCTCCTTACGCTTGCGCACGGCCCGGGCAGGCGCGTCGAGGGCACGCATCAGCACCAGCATCGGGTCCTGGCTGGCTGCAACGGCGGCCTGACCGCCTTCCCACAGCCGGCGGCGTTCTTCCAGACGATCAAGCCGTGTACCAGCCAGGATCTGCGCGGCGCGCTGCGCCGGGCTGTCGCGGCCCAGTACCTGACGCACCAACGGGTGATCCGGTCCCAATGTTTCCCGCAGTTCGGCCAGGCTCTGGGTCAGTATGGCCTGCTCGTATTCCCGGTAAATCGGGCTGCGGCTCAGCACCAGCTGTTCGACGCGTGGCAGGGCGGCATCCGTGTATTCGGGTAGCCGCTCGGCATCAGGATGGGTGCGCTCCTCAGCTGCGCGCAGCAGGTTGCGTGCCAGACGACCCAGCTGACTGCCGGGAGCACGCCCCTCAAGTTGCTGGTATTCGGTGGCGAACTGCCGATAGCGGCCTTGGGCTTCGGCGATCTGTTGCCAGGCCTGACGGGTGCCGGGGGCCAGGTCCGGATGCGCGGCAGCCCAGGCCTGCAACTTCTGCTCGGCCTGCGCCCGGCCAGCCATCACCGAGGTGTCCTGCAGGGCGGCCAGCGCACCCAGCAGCGCCTTGCGGGTATTCTCGACGCGGAACAGATCGGTATGGGCAATCCGCGCATCCTCAGCGCCTTGTTCGCCGAAGCGCGTCAGATAGCCGCGCAGCTGTCCCAGACGGATCAGTTCGGGAATGATTTCCACATCCCGCCGTGCATCGAGTTGCGCCATGGTCAGTCCGCGTTGGGTGCGCCCTGGGTGTCCGGCCACAAAAACCGGTTCACCCTCGACGCTGCCCTGCGCGTGGAATGGCAGATAGGCCGGGGTGGCCGCCGGCCGATTGTCCTCGTAGGCCCGCACGAAGCTGCAGTCGAGGTTGTAGCGCGGAAAATTGAAGTTATCGGGATCGCCGCCAAAGAAGGCAATCTGGCCCTCCGGCGCAAATACCAGACGCACATCCTGGTAACGTCGATACCGGTACAGCTGGAAACGCGCGCCCTGATAGAGCTCGACCAGATCACAGCGGCTGTGCCGTGCATCGCCCGCCACACAGTCCTTTACCAGTCGTGCTTCCACGGCCCGCTTGGCGCGCGTGTAGTCAGCGCCCGTCTGGCCGGCCACGGCCTGCTGTACCGCTTCCGTCACATCCCGGATCTGCTCCAGCTGATTCAGTTCCATGTCCGGACAGCGCCGTTCTTCTTCCGGTCGGGCAGCCATGAAGCCATCCCGGATCAGGTCATGCGTGCTGTCGGACAACTGCTCGATACAGGCGGCGGCGCAGTGATGGTTGGTCAGCACCAGCCCCTGGCCGCTGACAAAGCTGCCAGAGCAGCCGCCGGCCAATCGCACCGCTGCATGCTGTACCCGGTCCACCCAGGCGGCTGAGGGTTCCTGGCCCATTTCCTGCTTGATTTTTTCAAGTGGAAGATGGTCGAGGGTCCACATGCCTTCCTCGGCCTTGGCGCAGGTCAGGGCGCCCATCAGCAGCCCAAGCAGCATCTGGCGAAGCCAGTTGCGGGAGGAATTCCGGGTCAACCGCACCCGTGGCAGCATGTTGCACAGCACGGTAAAAATCCTCAAGGGAAGTGGTAGACACGTCGTAGATAACATCAGGGGACTCGCAATGACTGGGGTATCAGGGAATCGGAGGTGGCGCATGACTTCGGACGCAGTGATGCTGGGCAGCACGGTGAAGGTCTATCAGAACGGACAGGTGGAAAAGGCTCTGGATGATTGTGGAGATTCACCTAATGCCGGGCATTTGCGCAAGATCTACGGAAAAATGCTTGACCGTGGCGAGGACCGTTTCGTGGCCAAGCCAGCGCATGCCGAGGCCCTCGATCCGATCCGGGCGCAGTGTCCGAACTTTGCCGACGTTGTCGACGATCTCGCCCGCTTCATCGAGCTAGCTGCCTGCGGCCGCTCGCTGCCCAATCTGATGCCGGTGTTGCTGGCCGGCGATCCTGGCGTAGGCAAGACGTATTTCTCGAAATGTCTGGCGCAGTCCCTGCAGGTGCCATTCCATTTCCTGTCGATGGGTACCACCACGGCCGGGTGGGTGCTTTCGGGCGCATCGCCCACCTGGAGCGGAGCCCGCCACGGGCGAATTGCCGAGGCACTGATCGAGGATCCCTTTGCGAATTCGGTGTTCCTGCTCGACGAACTCGACAAATGCGGGGGTGACAGCCGGCATGACCCGTTTGGTGCGCTGTTGCAGCTGATGGAGCCGGAAACCTCTTCGCATTTCACCGACGAATATCTCGGGGTAGACCTGAATGCGTCGGCGGTATTCTGGATCGCGACCGCCAATGACCTGTCGCTGATTCCCGACCATATCCTGTCGCGCATGCAGGTCTACGAGGTGGCATCGCCCACGCTCGACGAAGGGCGGGTGATTGGCGCCAACATCTATCACGCGCTGGTCTGCGAACATGATCTGCCCTTTGATGATCAGCTCGGTGAGGAAGTGCTGGATCTGGTCGCGCAGATTCCTCCGCGCGAGATGCGCAAGGCCCTGCTCGATGCCTTGGGTACGGCGCGCATGGCGCACGCCAATACCCTGGAGCGTCAGCATTTCCGCCAGCGTGGCAAGCCGGCGCGTCATCCGATTGGGTTCACACCGCACTGAAACGGAGGCTGGCCGCACGCCCCGGCGGGTGCCACAAGAAGGCGCACTTAGGCGGCGTATGCCCGGTTCACCGAAGGTATGCCAAGATCCGGTTTTCCTTCCTGATAACCGGATGCCTGCCATGCCCCTTCGTCGCTCCCTGCTGTCCTGCCTGCTGCTGACATCCCTGGCGCTCACGTCGCTGGGGCTTGCCAGCCCAGGGTTTGCCCTGTCGCTGGATGCCCTCAGCAATGCCGATGTGTCGGCTGGTCTGAAAGAGGCCCTGAACAAGGGAAGTGCCGCAGCGGTTGCCCAGCTTGGCCAGCAGGGTGGGTTTCTGAACAGCAGCCGGTTCAAGATTCCCCTGCCACCGGCGGTGGCCAAGCTCGAAAGCGGCTTGCGCCTGTTCGGCATGGGAGATCAGGCCGATGCCCTGGTTGTTTCGATGAATCGTGCCGCCGAGGCGGCGGTGCCGGAGGCGAAAGCCTTGCTCGTCGATGCCGTGAAGAAAATGAGCGTCGAGGATGCAAAAGGCATTCTCACCGGGGGCAATGATGCCGCCACACAGTATTTCCGTCGCACCACGCAGGCCCCGCTGATGGAAAAGTTTCTGCCCATCGTGCGCCAGGCCACGGCCAAGCTTGGCCTGGCAGCCAGCTACAACCAGCTGGCGGGCAAGGCGTCGAGTTTCGGTCTGGTCAAGGCCGAGGACGCCAACCTCGAGCAGTACGTGGCCACCCGTGCGCTCGACAGCCTGTACACGCTGATCGGCGAACAGGAAAAGGCGATCCGCCAGGATCCCGTCGGGCAGGGCACCGCCCTGCTGTCAAAGGTGTTCGGCGCGGCGCTCGGCAAGTAGCGCGTCGACACCATCTGGTGGCTGTCGGCGCAGCCGCCGGATCAGCCGGCCAATACCGTGCTGGCCATCATGGATCATGGTGAAGGCCACCGGCACCACGAACAGGCTGAGCGCGGTGGATGTCACCAGCCCGCCGATCACGGCGGTCGCCATGGTCTGGTTGAAGGCGTTGCCCCCATCCAGTCCGAGCGCAAGCGGCAACATGCCGGCAACCATCGCCACAGTGGTCATCACAATCGGCCGGGCACGCTTGTGGCAGGCATCGATCAGGGCGGGACGCATCGCCAGGCCCTGTTCGTGCATGGTCTTGATGGCGTACTCGACGAGCAGGATCGAATTCTTGGTCACGATGCCCAGCAGCATCACCAGTCCGATCAGGGCCGGCAGGCCAAGCTGGGCCTGTGCCACCATCAGGCCGACGAAGGCGCCGCCCAGTGACAGCGGAACTGCCGAAAGGATGGTGAGCGGCTGGAAAAAATCCTCGAACAGCAGCACCAGCACACAGTACACGCACAGCACTCCGATCAGCATGGCCAGAGCGAAGCTGCCGAACAGCTCGGTCATGAATTCGGCATCGCCGGAATCGCGCAGCACCACGCCCGAGGGCAGGGCCTGCATGGCAGGCAGGGCCTTGGCGGCTTCGAATGCCGTACCGAGCGGAAAACCGCCAAGGTCGGCGCTGACCTTCACATAGCGTTCGCGGTCATAACGGTCGATCTGCGAGGGGCCGCTGCCCAGGCTGATGTCGGCCACGCTGGCCAGCGGCACCAGGCCGCCTCGGCCGGCGATGCGCAGTTGACCCAGCGTGTCCGGATTGCGCCGGGCATCCGCTGGAATGCGCACCCGGATCGGAATCTGCCGGTTGTCCAGGTTCAGTTTGGCGAGCGCCGGATTGAAGTCCCCGCTGGTGGCCAGGCGCAGGGTCTCGCCAATCTGCTGGGTGCTGATGCCGCGCTCGGCTGCGAGGGCGGCATTCGGTGTGACTTCTACCTCGGGGCGCTCGATGCTGGCCGTTGAGACAATACCGTCTAGGTAGGGCAGGGTATGCAACTGCCGTTCGATGTTGCCGGCGGCCGACTTCAGCACACGAGTATCCCGGCCGGCCAGCACCAGTTCCAGCTTCTCGCCCGGCCCGCCGCCGCCCATGGTGACGCGCGCGCCGGGCACGGCCGCCACCCGGGTGCGGATTTTTTGCTCGATCTCGGTCTGGCCAGGCCGGGTGCCCAGCGGCGTGAAGGTGATGGTCATGCTGGCTTTGCGCACCTCCCCGGCGGTCGGCGCACTGGCGGTGCCCAGGGTGGTGAAGATGCTGGCGATACCGGGGACGTGCCCCTCACCCTCGGTGATGGCCTGGCGCACCTGCTCCGCGGTGGCCAGCGTGGTGGCCAGACTCGAGCCCGGTGCGGTTTCGATCGAGATGTCGACATAGCCACGGTCTTCCGGGGGAATGAAACCCTTCGGGATCAGCGGAATCAGCGCCAGCGACCCGCTGAAGAACAGGGCCGCCGCCAGGCTGGTGAGCCAGCGGTGGCGCAGGCACCAGCGCGCGCTGGTGAGATAGGCACGCATCAGGCGGCCATCCTGCTCGGCATGCGCCCCGGTGCTGCGCATCAGCGCGGCGGCCATCATCGGGGTGCCCAGGCGCGCCACCAGCAGCGAGGCCAGGATCGCCGCGACTGCGGTCCAGCCGAACTGTTTGAAGATCAGGCCGACCACGCCGCTCATGAAGGCGGTCGGCAGGAACACCACCACGAGCGCCATGGTGGTGGCCAGCACCGGTAGGGCGATCTCGTTGACTGCTTCCTCGGTGGCCTGGCGCACGCTCTTGCCCATGCGCACATGCCGCGAGATGTTTTCAACTTCCACAATGGCATCATCGACCAGGATGCCGACCACCACCGACAGGGCCAGCAGGCTGATGCCGTTCAGGGCAAAGCCGACCAGATACATCACGGCAAAGGTCGGGATGATCGACAGGGGCAGGGCGGCGGCACCCACCACGGTGGCGCGCCAGTCGCGCAGGAACAGCCAGACCACCACCACGGCGAGCAGTGCGCCTTCATAGAGCATGCGCATCGACCCCTGATAGTTCTGGGCGGTGTGGTCCACGGTGGTCACCACGCGCTGCACGTGCAGGCCAGGATGCTGTTGCTGCAGGGTGCGCAGGGCATCTTCCACGCCCTGCGAGACCTTCAGCACGTCGTAGCCCTTGCTGCGCAGCAGCTCGAAGCCGACGGCGGGCTTGCCGTCCAGACGCGCGGCCGTGGTGGGATCGGCCAGGGTGTCCTGCACCGTGGCGATCTGGTCCAGCCGTACGAAGTGATCGCCCGACACCGCGATCGGCAGGCTGGCAAGCTGGCTGGCCAGCTGCACATTGCCAAGCAGGCGGATGCCCTGTTCGCCGCCACCCAGCTGGCCGCGGCCACCGGAGGCCTCCTGTTGCACCCGGCGCAGGGCGCGTGACACATCGGCCACGGTCAGTCCTTGCGCGTCCAGGCGCTGTGGGTCGATCTTGACCTCGACTTCGCGCTGGCCTCCCCCCACCCGGTCGAACTGGCCAACGCCCGGCACCGCCCGCAGGGTGCGGCCAATGGTGTCGTCAACAAACCAGCTGAGGCCCTCTTCATCGAGCCGGTCGCTGGTCACGGCATACACCGAGAAGGGCCCGCCCGGCCCGATCGAGACACGGGTGACCTGCGGCTGCTGCAGGTCGGTCGGCAGGTCGCTGCGTACGCGATCGAGCGCGTCCTTCACGTCATTGGTGGCATCGGCGAGCGGCCGCTCCAGCACGAATTCCGCCACGATGTCGACCTGGCCGTCGGTGATGGTGGTGTAGAGGTGCTTCAGCCCCTGCAGCGACGCCATCGAGTCCTCCACCTTGCGCGCGACATCGGTCTCGAGCTGTGACGGCGAGGCACCGGGCAGGGTCAGGGCCACCTTCACGGTGGGCAGGTCCAGGTCCGGAAATTCCTGCACGCCCAGGTGGCGGAAGCCATACACCCCGGCCAGCGTGAGCAGGGCAAACAGCACGATCGCCGGAATCGGTTGGCGGATCGACCAGGTCGCCAGATTCATGGCGCGCTCCGCAGTTTTCGGGTGGCACCGGGCTGAGCGGGCGGGGTGGCTGTCGACAGGGCGCTCAGGGTCGTCGACAGTTTGGCGGCTGCCAGTGGGCGGGCGGGCAGGGCGGCCGGCAGCGATAGCCGGGCCGGGGCGGTCTTGGCGGCGATGACCTGCACCACATCGTTGTCGTTCAGGAAGCCGGCACCCTTCACCACCACGACAGTGCCGACGGCCAGGCCACTGGTCACCTCCACCTCGTCACCCACGCGGCGGCCGGTGTTTACCAGCACCAGGCGGCAGCGCTGACTATCGAGCTGCACCACATAGGTGCGGCCGTCGCGGATCACGATGCTCTCGTAGGGCACCGTGATGGCGGGCTGCAGGCCGAGCTGCAGATGGCCGTTCAGGTACATGGCCGGCAGGGCGTGCGCGCCCGCAGGCAGGTCGACGAAGGCGAGTCCCAATCGGGTGGTGCTGTCCAAGGCCGGCGACAGCTGGCGCACACGGCCCTGGACGGGGGTGGCATCCGGCAACTGCAGGGTGGCCAGCATGCCGGGACGCACCTGTGCCAGCTGGGCGGCGGTCAGCTCGGGCCGCCATTCCAGGCGGCCCTGGCGGATCAGGCGGAACAGTTCGCTGCCGCCGCCGGCCGCCTGCGACACGCTGCCAATCGTGGCGCCCCGGGCCGAGATGATGCCGTCGTCGGGGGCAACCACGTCGGTGAACGACAGGCGCAGCTGGGTGCTCAGCAACTGCGCCCGCGCCTGGGCCACCTGCGCCTTGGCGGTGGCGGCGGCTGTCACGTACTGCAGCACATCCTGCGCGCTGATGGCGCCCGAATCCTGGATCGACTGGGCACGGTCGCGGTTGGCATCGGCTTGCGCGGCGGCCGCTTCGGCCTGCGCCAGGGCGGCCTTTTGCAGATCTTCCTCGGCACGCACCGTACGGTCGTCAAAGCGCGCGAGCAATTGTCCCTTGCGCACACGGTCGCCCACGTTGACGCGCACCTCGATCAGCGGCAGACCCGTCACGCGGGCCCCGATGGTGGCCTCCATCCACGGCACGACCGATCCGGATGCCGCCACCGTGAGGGGCCAGGACTGCAGCCGCGCCTGGGTGGTGGTGACGGCCAGGCTGGCGCGCGGCGTCGCAGGGGCAGTGGCTGCCGGCGCGGCGGCGGCCAGCGGGACATGCAGGGCAGGCAGGGCGAGAATCAGGAAGGAGACACTGGCAGCAGGCAGGACAGACACGCGCATCAAACCACTCCGACGAAAGGCGGGGACAAGGACAGGGGCTCGGCAGGCAGGGTGGCGACGGGCGCCGGACTGCCAGTGGCTTTCATCAGGGCGACCCAGGCGCGAGCCCGGTCGCGCTCGGCATGCACCAGCGCAAGCTGCGCCGACAATAATCCGGCCCGGGCATTCTCCAGTTCGAACAGGCTGAGCCGTCCGGCCCGTTGCGCCCGGTCGCTGGCGTCGAACAGGGCCTGGCTGGCCCGCAGGGTGTCAGACGCCTGCGCTTTGGCCCGTTCGGCCGTCTCGCCCTGGATCAGTGCCAGCTCGATGTCGCGCACCGTGTCGCGCACGCCAGCGGTCAGGGCCAGCACGGCTTCCCGATAGCGTGCCTGCGCCTGGTCGATGGTGCCGTCGATCCGGCCGCCATCGAACAGGGTGGCGGCCAGGTTTGGCCCCAGTGACCAGCTGTTCAGGATGGCGTGACCGGCAGACACCTGTACCAGTGTGGACGACAGCACGGCACCCAGGTTCAGGCTGGGCAGATGGCCGGTTCGGGCCTGTCCCAGGTCAGCCCAGGCAGCATCCGCCTGGCGTTGCAGGGCATGGATCTGCGGGTGCCGTGCCAGGACTTCGGCTGGCAGCTGTGCCTGCCATGGTGGGGTGGCGGGCACGGCGGGCACTGGAGCCTGCACGGCGGGCATCAGTTGTTGATGGATGTCTTCTTCGGGCCGGCCCACTAGCGACGCCAGCGTCTGTTCGAACGCGGCGCAGTTGCCTTCGATCGCGACCAGATTGGCCCGAGCTTCACCTTCGGCAGCTTCGGTGCGCGACCGATCCATCGGCGGCGCGAGACCGGCATTGACCTTGATCACAGTCAGCGCACGGGTCGCGCTGGCCGACGCCAGACTCGCCTGTTGGCTGGCTTCCTCCAGCCGGCAGGCGCGCGCGCTGACCAGCGTATCGAGCACGGCACTGCGCAGCGTCACCCGGGCGAGCCGGGCGTCGGCATCGGCAGCCTGCAGACGGGCCTGTGCGGCCAGGCGGCCGGCGGCCAGTCGACCGAACAGGTCGATCTCCCAGGACAGCGTGAGCGCGCCGGTCAGGGTGTTGCTTGGCGCCTGCGACAGGCTGCCGGCGCTCGTGCCTGTGCCAGTCGTGCCTGCGCCGCTCATGCCCGTGCCAGCAGTGCCCGTACCACTCGCGCCGGTACTGCCGGAGCTGACCGACGAACCGAAGCTGTTGCCGCGACTACCCTGCAGCGTGGCACCCACTTGCGGTCGCGCGTCTGCCTGCACGATTGCCAGCGCGGCACGCGCTTCCGCCACCCGGGCCAGTGCCTGCTGCAGGCTCGGCGCGGTTTGCTCGGCGGCAGTCAGCAGTGTTGCTGCGAGCGGGTCGGCCAGGCCAAGCCAGGGATCACCGCCATCCGCCCCACTGCCAACCGAAGCAGCGGGTGCCGGCGAGACGGTTGCGCCATGGTGGAACTGCGTCGGAATCGGCAGGGAGCGGGAAGGTGGGGGGGAGAGCGTCGAACAGGCCGTCAGCAACAGGGCGATTCCCGTGGACAGGACCCCTGCGGCACCCATAGGCGTCAGCCATCTCTGCTTGCCTACCCGATCTGCGATGCGATGCCGCGACGCGGTCGTGCTCGCTGTCCTGCCTGCCATATGGCTTCTCCACCGGTGCATACGCCTGCCTTCAATCCGATGGTAGCATCCTGCTCTCAGCCGATCCGAGTTGTTAATCCCTGTCCTGATGCTGACTCCTTCCTCTGTCGTGACTGCGCAGGCCTTGCCCGAAGCCGGGCAAATGCGCGCTGCGCCGACCGCCGGTGGGCTGCCGGAAGCGCTGCAACCCGGCTTCCTGATCGCGCACTACCAGCTGTCTGGTGCCGGGGCGCAACTCGCCGAGCGGGCCGCCGCACTGGCCGTGGAACAAAGCGTGGAGATGCCGCTGGCCGGGATTGCCGATGCCGGGCTACGCGCCCGGGTGGTCGCCCGGGTCGGGGCGCTCGATGTCGCGAGTGGCCGGGCCAACCTGCATCTGGCCGAGGAAACCGTCGGACAGGATCCGGCCCAATTGCTCAACATGCTGTTTGGCAACTGCTCGCTGCAGGACGACGTTACCCTGCTGGGTGTCACCCTGTCCGCCGTCTTCCGGGCCCGCTTTCCGGGATCGCGGTTCGGTATTGATGGCCTGCGCCAGAAGCTGGGCGCGCCCGCGCGCCCGCTCACCGCCAGTGCCCTGAAGCCGCAGGGCCTGCCGCCGGCTGACCTGGCCCGGCTGGCCGGCCGTCTCGCCCGTGCCGGCATCGACCTGATCAAGGATGATCACGGTATTGCCAACCAGCACAGCGCGCCCTTCGCCGAACGTGTCCCTGCCGTGCAGGCCGCGATTGCGGTCGCCAACCGGGAGACCGGGCGACATACTTTGTATGCGCCGAGCCTGAGTGGCGATGCCCAGGAAGTGACGCGACAACTCGACCTGCTGGCAGACGAGGGTGTCTCGATGGCCCTGGCCTGCCCCTTTCTGCTGGGCGTGTCGCGCTTCGCCGAGTTGACGCGGCACCGCCATCCGGTGGCACTGATGGCGCACCCGGCACTGGCCGGCAGTCCGCGTATCGCGCCGGAGTGCCTGTTGGGCGACCTGTTCCCCCTGTTCGGGGCCGACGCCGTGATTTTTCCCAACCACGGTGGCCGTTTTTCCTGGTCGCGTACGCGTTGTCTGACGCTGGCTGAGCGCATCCGCAGCCCGGGGTTGACGGGGCGGGGCGCCCTGCCGATCCCGGCCGGCGGCATGCAGGTCGAACGGGTCGAGGAAATGCTCGACTGTTACGGTCGCGACGTGGTGCTTCTGATTGGCGGCAATCTGCTGGCTGCCCCCGACCTGGATCATCGTGCCCGCCAGTTTGTCGACGCCGTGGCGCGTTGGCCGGCGTCGCCCACCGCAGGAGCTGCCCCATGAGCACGCATCGGAATGTCGAGCTGCCACGCGCCGACCCCACCCCCACCGCGCCGGTGCGACATGCGCTGGCAAACGGTGCCACCTGGGAGGGCGTCGACGTGCTGCGCTACAAGCAGGATCCCGGCGTGCCCTTCAAGGACGTCACCCGTCAGGTGCTGTTCCAGCAGCCTACGCTGGGCTGCGAGCTGCGCTATTTCGAGGTGGCACCCGGCGGCTATTCGACACTGGAGCGCCATGAACACAGCCACGCCGTGCTGATCCTGCGCGGTACCGGACGCTGCCTGGTTGGGGATGCCGTGCACCTGCTTGGCCTGCATGATCTGGTGCATATCCCCGCCATGACCTGGCATCAGTTCCGTGCCGGGCCTGACCAGCCGCTGGGTTTCCTGTGCATGGTGAATCAGCAGCGCGACCGGCCCCAACTGCCAACCGCAGCGGAACAGGCTGCGCTGGCCGACCATCCGGCGATTGCCGCCTTTCTGGCCGGGCCGGAACTTCCGCTTCCCTGAGTGTTGCCTGCACCGACCGTCTGTGGATCGGACTCGGTGCAACTTTTGCCCCTGGCACATGCCAGACGGGTGTCGTTCCTCCAACCGGAAAGTCGTTTTTCCCA
The DNA here is from genome assembly GCA_903863375.1 of uncultured Ferrovum sp. Lineage (GTDB taxonomy): Bacteria > Pseudomonadota > Gammaproteobacteria > Burkholderiales > Ferrovaceae > CAIVHB01. The sequence continues at coordinate 14,478 of CAIPBT010000061.1, read as the reverse complement.
TCTCCAAAAGGTCGCGTTGTCGCCATGTTGAAAATTTATGATTTCAAGGGTTTCCCCAATCCCGCCCGGGTCCGTATCGCGCTGGCCGAAAAGGGTCTGACCGATCAGGTCGAGTTCATCCACGTGGATGTGCCGAAGGGCGAGCACCGCAAGCCGGAATTTCTCGTCAAGAACCCCAACGCCGCGGTGCCGGTGCTGGAGCTGGAAGACGGCACCTGCATCAGCGAGTGCACGGCCATCACCTCCTATCTGGATCACCTGGTCGGTGAGCCGACCCTGACTGGCGTGACCGCCAAGGACAAGGCCGTGATCGGCATGATGCAACGCCGTGCCGAGGCCGGACTGATGGATGCCGTGGGTACCTATTTCCACCATGCCACCCCGGGTCTGGGGCCGACTATCGAGCTGTATCAGAACCGTGAGTGGGGCGAGAAGAACCGCGAACGCGCCGTGCACACCATGCATTACCTGGACGGGGTGCTGGCCCATCAGCCCTTCCTGGGCGGTGAGCACTTCAGCGTGGCCGACATCACTGCCTTTGCTGCCTTGGGGTTTGCCGCCTTCATCAAGCTGCCGGTGCCGGCCGAACTGACGCATCTGCTGGCCTGGCAGGCGCGCGTGGCGGCCCGTCCCAGCATCCAGCACGCCTGAGATCACGGCACCATGCGGCTGAATGCGGACTTCACGCAGCGCGTGGTCGTGCATGCCGGCGGGCTGCCCTGGGTGGCCTCGCCGATGCCCGGGGTAGAGCGGCGCATGCTCGACCGGGTGGGCGAGGAGGTGGCGCGCGCCACCTCGCTGGTGCGCTACGCCCCCGGCAGCCAGTTTTCCCGGCATACGCATGGTGGCGGCGAGGAATTCCTGGTGCTGGAGGGGGTATTCCAGGATGAGCACGGCGACTATCCCGCCGGTACCTACGTCCGCAATCCGCCCGGATCGGCGCATACCCCGGCCTCGGCCGGCGGCTGCACCATCCTGGTCAAACTTTGGCAGTTCGATCCGGCCGATCGCACCGCCATCGTGCGCGATGTCAGCAACGCGCCGTCTCTCGAGACGCACGATGGCCTGCGCAGCACCTTGCTGTTTCACGATGAATCGGAGACGGTCACCCTGCAGCACTGGGCGCCGGGGACAACGCTGGGCGGGATTGGCGTTGGCCCTGCCAGCCAGGCCTCTGAGCCGGACGGGCAGGCCTTGCCGGGCGGTGGCGAATGGCTGGTGCTGGAAGGCACACTGGAACTCGACGACGGCACCGTGCTGGTGCCCTGGTCGTGGCTGCGGCTGCCGGTCGGGGCCACCCTGCGCGCCCGGGCGGGCGAGCAGGGCTGCCGCCTGTGGAGCAAGACCGGACACCTGCAATCCCTGCGCGGCATGTCCTGATGGTCGCCACCCCCGGTAGCTGGAAACCCCTGGCGGCGCTGGCGTTACTGTCGTTCATCTGGGGTGTCACCTGGGTGCTTTCGAAGCAGGCCCTGGCGTATGCGCCGCCGTTTGCCTTTGCTGCCCAGCGTTGCATCGGTGGTGCCCTGGCCCTGCTGCTGGTGATGAAGGCTTCTGGTCGCTCGCTGGTGCTGCACCAGCCACGGCAAGTGCTGGCGATCAGCCTGACCCAGGTGGCCGGCTTCATGATTTTCCAGACCACGGCGCTGGTGGTGGCAGGCCCCGGCAAGACCTCAGTGCTGATCTTCACCATGCCGATCTGGACCCTGCTGCTCGGACGGGCGGTGCTCGGCGAGCGCATCCGCGGCGTGCAAGGCATTGCGGCCGCTGCCACGCTGGGTGGTCTGCTGCTGATCATCGCGCCCTGGTCGCGCCACGGCCATCTGGTCGGCGACCTGCTGGGGGTGGCGGCCGCCCTGTGCTGGGCGATCGGCACCATTCTGGTCAAGCGCCTGCGCGCGCGCCACCCGGCCGACCTGCTGGTGCTGACCACCTGGCAGATGCTGATTGCCTGCGTCCCGCTGGGGCTGCTGGCCCTGGCAGTGGCGGAGCCCGCCACGCATTGGAACCCGACCTACGTGGTGCTGCTGACCGTGATCTCGACCGCCAGCACTGCGGGCGGCTGGTGGCTGTGGATCTACGTGCTCGACCGCGTTCCGGCCTGGGAGGCCAGTCTGTCGGTGCTCGGCACGCCGGTGATCGCGATCGTCACTTCTACCCTGGTGCTGGGGGAACGCTTCCACCCGGTTGAGGTACTCGGCATGCTGTTGATTGGCGCCGGACTGGTGTGCATGACGCTGGCATCCCGCCAGGCGGCGCAGCGGGCATCAGCCAGCGCTGCCGCCTGACAACCGGGTACCACACCCGCCACAGAACAAGGCATCGGTTGCGGCCGGCCGGCCGCATTGGGTGCAGTGCGTGACGCCGTCGGGACGGGCGTTGCCTGAACCCCGCTCGTTCAAATCCGTGCTGCTTGAATTGCTGCTGTTCGAATGGGTGCTGTTCGGATCGGCCTCGTTCGGATCGGTGCCGTCCCCCACCGTCCCGCCCGGCTGCCGCAGCAGTTCCTGGCGGATGCCCGCCGCCAGCAGGCCGTCCGGCCGCTCCGCCTGGGCCACCCGGTTCATCTGGGTCAGGGCGGCATGCCGCTCCGCATCGCGGCGCGAGCTGGGCGCGACGATCATGGCCTGATCCTGGGAGAACGCCCGCAGATGCTGGATCAGCTCTGCGGTGGCGTCGGGCTGACCTACCGTGCCGGTGACATATCGTGGCGTGTCGACACCAAAGGTCACCGTCTCAAACAGCGCTGACCATACCCGTGCCGTCATCGACTCGACCTGCACCACCTTGCTGCTGGTTTTCACGGTGTCCTGGAGAGTATTGCCGTGTTCCATGTTGGCGGCGACATAGTTGCCGCTCAACTCCAGCCACGTCACCCGCGATTCGAAATCAAAGCGCTTCCATAGGTGATGCGAACCCCGGAAGGCGTATGTGCCGAGCGCCAGGAATGCGAGGCCATAGAGCAATGCGACCGGGCTGGCATCGCCCTGGCCAACGCCTGCACCGAAGATATACAGCGCGATGGCGGCGATGCCCACAAAGCAGGCGCCAACCGCGTCCAGGGCCACCAGCAACTGCTGCCGTGGCGTGCGCAGCACGGTCTGCAGGTCCAGCGCTTCGCGTATCCGCATGATCGGCTGGGTTTCTTCCAGCGCACCGCCAGCGAAGGCACCGGCACCCGCATTCAGGTTCACCTCCGGTGGCTGGTGCCAGTACCGGCGGTTGGGAATCTTCTCCTGCCAGCGGTCCTGCATGATGCGATCGAACTCGCCAAGGATCTGGCTCGGCTGGCAGTTGATGCTCCAGGCCTGCTGCTCCATCGAGACTTCGGTGCGTGGTGGGGCGTTGCACTGTCGCAACAGGGCAAACAGAAACAGGGTGTAGGTGCCAACCGCCGCGATGAACAGCAGGAAGATGTGCGGATATGGCGAAAAGCCATGCAGGGCCGGCAACACGGTGGCCAGCAAGGACAAGAACAGCGGTCCGATGATCGAGAACACGATCAGGAACACCACGCCATTCCGTTCCAGCAGGGTCTTGCTCGGAATCGCGACGTGGCTGAAGCCCAGCTTGCCGCCAATCAGGCTGCCGGCCAGGACGAGATAAATCAGTGCGACCCAGTCGGTCACCCGCGACCACACCTGTTCCTCCATGCCGGTGCGCCCGCCTAGCAGGGCCACACAGAGTGACACCAGCAGGGCCGCCATGGTCACGGCATTGCGAAACTGCAGCTGTGCCATCTGCTGCAGGGGCAGGGGAGAGAAGATCAGGTCCGGAATCCAGGAATAGAGCAGGCCGTTCAGCGCACCCTTCGGTTCCGGGAAGGCCAGCGCACGTTGCTTCAGGATCTCGACGATCTGGTCGGCGCTGCTCAGATTGTGCGGCCGCTCGCGACCGAACCAGAAGCGCAGCTGCGCTGCCATATAGCCCAGCAGGGTAGCCCCGGCCCCGATCATGAAGACCGACACCAGCAATCCGCCCACCGTGCTGCCCATGGCACCGGTGCGCACGCCGGCCCGGAGCACCAGCAGCAGGGCGACACCAGCCAGCAGAAGGATGGCACCGGAGGTGCCAAGAAACAGGTTTTGCAGCTTCAGGGGATTCGGCGGAATGAAGCGCTGATTGCCGGTGCTGCTGCTGTATTCAAAAGCCATGCAGGGGTCCTTGGGGAGAGTTGCCGATGCGATTTCACCCGCCCGCCATCATAACCATTGTCGGTTCGTCGCGATCCATCCGCCCATCGACGCGGTCTTTCCCGACAGTTCCACCGGCCGATGATGCTGGCCGATTGTCGACCCGGCGGACCCTGACCGCTGATACGAAAAAGGCCCCGTCTTCTCGCGAAGACGGGGCCTCAGATGCCACCAGTGACCGTGCGACCACGCTCCCGCGATGGGAATGCGGTGCCCGGCCTGGATCAGGCAGCCGGCGGCAGCAGCACGCTGTCCACGATGTGGATCACGCCGTTGGTGCAGTCGATGTCGGTCTTGGTGACATGCACCGTGCCGTTCAGCTGCACGCCACCGGTGGTGCTGATCGCGAGATCGGCGCCGTTCACGGTCTTGGCATGCTTGCCATCCATGGTCAGCACGTCAGCGGCCATCACCTTGCCGGCCACCACGTGGTAGGTCAGGATCGCGGTCAGCTTCGGGATGTCCTGCAGCAGGGCTTCCACGGTACCGGCGGGCAGCTTGGCAAAGGCTTCGTCGGTAGGTGCGAAGACCGTGAACGGACCCGCGCCCTTCAGGGTGTCGACGAGGTGGGCGGCGGTCAGCGCTGCGGCGAGGGTCTTGAACGAACCAGCGGCAACGGCGGTATCAATGATGTCATGCATGTTGGAAAGCTCCAGGGGGGACTGCAGGTACTACCTGCCAAGATTCCGGACAGGCTTGTCCGGAACCGGCGTTCAAGTTGCTCAGAGGGTCAGGACCAGACGACCGGTGGCACTCGCGGCGCCAACCATCGAACAGCCCTGCTTCCGAAAATCAGGGCATCAGCACGGTGTCGATGACGTGGATCACGCCATTCGAGGCTTCGATGTCGGTCTTGATGACCTTGGCATCGTTCACCATCACGCCGTTGGTGGTGCTGATCTGGATGGTCTTGCCTTGCACGGTCTTGACTGAGCCGGCCTTGACGTCTTTCGCCATCACCTTGCCGGCCACCACGTGGTAGGTCAGCACGGCGGTCAGCTTGCCCTTGTCCTTCAGCAGGGCATCCAGATCGGCCTTCGGGATCTTCGCAAAGGCAGCATCCGTCGGGGCAAAGACCGTGAACGGGCCCGGGCCCTTCAAGGTGTCCACCAGGCCGGCGGCCTTGATGGCGGTGACCAAGGTCTTGAAGCTGCCAGCGGCAACGGCGGTGTCGACGATGTCGGCGGCCTGGGCGGCGACACTGGCGAAGGCGAGGGCGGCCACGACGAGCGTGGACTTGAGGATATTGAACATACGGGTAACTCCGAAGGAAATGAAACGCGGTAGCGTGGGGTAGGGTGGAGGGCGCGAATGGAAGGCCAAGGCAAGCCGCTGACGGTGAACGACACGCGGGGGCGTCACAGCGATCGGCGACGGCCAAGGGCAGCAGGTGAGGGAGGGAGGATTCGGAAGCGCGGGATCAGGTAGCAACCTGCAAGAGGCAGGTAGTTTCCCACAGGCGTTTGCTACCCTTGGTGGAGTGGCCGCGGGTCACACAAGTTCAAAATTCTTTAAAACTTCACACAATACGGCGACCGGTCTGCCAATGGATTGTCCTTTCCCGATCCTCGCAGAGCCAACCGGCTATCCTCCCGGTGTTCCGGGATGCCGGGTTCCTTTTCACGATCCACCGAGGTCTCATGAGCGCCACCCAACTGTTCCAGTCCTGCCTGTTCCTGCTGCTGGCAACCACCCTCGAGGTCAGCGGCGACGCCCTCATGCGCAAGGCCCTGTTCGAGTTCGCCGGGCCAGTCCGCATCGGTGCGTTCGTCGGCGGGGCAGCGTTGCTGTTTGGCTATGGTTCCTTGCTGAATCTGGCACCGGTGCCCTTTGAACGGGTAGTTGGTCTCTACATCGCCACCCTGTTCCTGGTGTGGCAGGTCATGAGCTTTGTGGCGTTCCGCACACTGCCCACCCTGCCGATTCTGGTCGGGGGCACGCTGGTCATCCTGGGCGGGCTGGTGATCACGTTCTGGCAGCCGGCGGGGGGGTGAGGGGAAGGTGAGAGCGGGCGCTTCTCAGTCCGTGGACCAACTTTGGTCATGCCCGATAACGACGGACAAGCGCCCTGACAGCCACGCGAATCCAACGCGCTCTTGTTCCAGCCGCAGCCGAGAGGCCAGCCGATTTGTACGAAGGTCGTCATAGAGCGTGGCTTCGCTTGGCGTGAGTCGCCCGAGGTCATGGCGCGCAGGCTGAGGTTCCTCCGTCCAGTGTGAGCGATGCGCCAGCAGGGTGTCGCGATCCATCAGTAGCGACTGCGTATGCGGAAAATAGCCACGCAATTGGTCGAGAATCGCGAAGCCATGAGTGTCGATATCCCCCCAGTAATACAGCTCACCGGCTTTCAACCAGTTGGCAGTCGCTAGCGCTTGCCAGCCGTAACCCGCTCCAAAAATTACGATAGCTTGCGCGACTGGGGGAAAGGCCAGGAAATTGGTTTCGTTTTCGGTGATGAACACCTGGCTGACCGGTAATTTGAGTCCGGCAAAGCTGTTTGCATCCAGGGTAACATCCGAGCTTGGCAGGTCGGCCAGCAGGCCCGAAGCCAAGAGCCGAAATCGGATGCGCTGGGGTTTGTCGCGAAAGCCGAAGCGCTGCGCGAACTGGGCTACTCCCGTGGCATTCGTGTCGACGGCATCGGCGGGCAGACTCAAATCCAGCCACTCTGTCAGTACGCCTCGATGACGTTCGATGAATTTGCTGTCCACTCCAGGAATATCCACTTCGCGCAGGTAGCAGCCGGGCCGTGGATGCTGCTGCACCCACCGCACCACGGCGAGCAGACGTGTCCATTCGGTATCCAGGTCGAGCGCCTGCAGGGGCCGCTGGCGTAGCCAGGAGAGCAGCGCCGGGTCGATTGCCGCCGCCTGCGCCCAAAGGCCCTGAAACCGCACCGCGGCGGCGCTCTGGCCCACCAAAATCAGGGCGTCGTCTAGTGTCGAGATCCACGCGGCACTGGGCAGGCGCTGTCGGCCTTGTACACGGTGGACAACCTCGCGCCACTCAAGGTGGATTCGGTCAAGCGACTGGAGCTGGTTCACCCAGGCGCGCACTGCTTCGAAATGCTCGGCGAGATCCGAGGAGGACGGGGCTTTTAGGCTCAGGCGCAGTGGCCAGTGCAGGGCTGCGTCATCCACCGTGGCGCGCAGCAGGTCGCCGCGTGTCCACAGTCGCGCGATCTGGTCTTGCAGGTCGTTCGGCGTGGTCCAGCGCGGCTGCGGCGCGTTTGTCACGATGCCGCAGCCTCCTGGCGCGCCTTCTCGGTCCGATATTCCTCAATTGTCAGGCAGTGCAGACGGGAATCGCTGCCATTCTCGTTGTGCACGAAAGCGACGCTGGCCACGTAGGGCTCAATGATGTGGATTTTCTGCAGTGGCGTCACGATCAACAACTGCAGATTCAGTTGCTGGAACAGGCGCAAACCATATTGCGCCGACTCGTCAGAGCCGCGGCCGAAGGCTTCATCGATCACGGCAAAGCGGAAGGAGCGCGAGTGCGTGTCGCCCCACTCCAGACCGAATTGATAGGCGAGACTGGCGGCGAGTACGGTGTAAGCCAGCTTTTCTTTCTGGCCACCCGATTTGCCGCCGGAATCCGAATAGTGCTCGTGCTCGATGCCGTCTGCGCGCCAGCGCTCGCTCGCGGAGAACAGATACCAGGTGCGCACGTCGGTAACCTTGGCTGTCCAGCGCCGATCGAGCTCGGAAAACCCCTCCCGTCCGCGCAGGCGGTCAACGATCGCCTTCACCAGCAGGAAGCGGCTTTCTGAATACTGCTCGTCCTGCGCCCCGGTCAGCGCTCCCTCCGTGCAGGCGCGCAGATCCTGCTGGAACTGCCGGATCTCGGCGTCGGGGCTGGGCTGTGTCATCAGCTGGATGAAGCGTCCGGGGTTGTAGTCGATGGCTTCCAGCGACTGGTTGATGCGCTCCACCCGCTCGCGGATGGTGTCGCGCTCGCGCGCCAGCTGGGCATTGAAGTTGGCGATCTCATTGATGGTGTTGACGTTCAGCAGCTCCTTGAAGCGGGCCTCAAATCGTGGCAAGTCATCGCGCCGCAGGGCCTCCAGGGCTCGGGCGAATTCGCCCAAGGCGGCCAGACTGACATCCATCTCCACGCTTTCCGCCTTGAATTCTTCTTTGAAGCCGCGCATGGCATTAATGATTTTTTCGGTCAAGGTCGCGAGGCGACCATGGCCGTTGTCGATGCGCGCCTGCAGCCAGTTGCGCACCTGCTGCTCACGGTTCTCGCAGGATTCTACGGTCAGCTGGTATTCCCCGATCGCCTCGCTGCACCACCCGTCCAGGCGCGCGCGCATCTCCATCGCGGGCGGCGCGGCATCAAACTGCGTCTGGGCCTCGTGCCGCTCTGCTGTGGCATCTTCCAGCTTGCTTTGCACGCTGCCCGCCTGTTTCTGGGCTTCTGCCAGCTGATCGTCCACCCCCTGGGCCTGAGCCCGGGCGTCCTGCAACTGCACCTGCAGCACGCGCAGCATGTCTGACGACTGCTCCAGACGGTTCCGCTCGGCCGTCAGAATGGCAATCTCGCGGGTGGGTGTTTGCCAGTCGATGTCGGCATGGTGGGGAAATTCTTCCAGCCGCGCGAGGGCATCGAGCTGATCGCGCAGCTGACGACGGTTGGCATCCAGTTGTGCGATCCGCTGTGCCTGGGCCGCCAATGTATCAGCCAGCCGGCTCTGCTCGTCGAGCAGGGCGCGCAGCTTGTCGGCATTCGACCAACCGAGCACGTAACGGCTGCGGTCATCAATGCGGCTGCGGTCATCCTTTTCGTGCCGACCGTTCGGATCCTTCAGCTGTCCTGCGCGGGTGATCGCCCGGGGCTCCCGCCGGAAGCTCTCATCCTCTTCGCAGCAGGCGAGGTCAAAGCGCGCCCGCAGCTCCTGGTCCAGCCAGTCCAGATGGGCCGAATCCTGCCGAATCTGCAGTTTGCGCAAGATGGATTGAGGATGCAGGCTGCCCGTCGGTGGGCTTCGGCGGGGCCGCAACTGGAAGTAGACCAGTCGCGCCTGCAGATGATGACGGTCGACCCAGGCCGCGACAGCACGGTAGTGCACGTCGGGCACCAGTAAAGAGAGACCGAAGCCGCGCAGCAGTCGCTCAGCGGCCCCCTCCCAATCACGCTCGTCCTCACGCACCTGGATCAGTTCGCCGGCAAAGGGCAACTCCTCCGGTGCGATCGCGAGAGCGCTGCACAGGGCGTCGCGGGTGCGGATCTGGGCGGCATCGATATTGCTGCGGCGTGCGCGCAAACTGACGATCTCGACCTCAAGAGCATTATGGGCTTCGCGCCCCTTCTGGAACGTGAAGTCGTCTTCGCGGTAGCGGTTGTCGAGGTCGGCGAGGCCGTCGTTGAGCGCGTCGATGCGTGTGCCAATCGCCGCTCGCTGGGTCAGAAAGGCGGCCTCGTCGACGGGCACCGCTTCGCCAATCCGATGCAGCAGGGCGGCATAGCGCGCCTCCCGTTCAGCGCGCTGATCGCGTTCCTGCGTTTTCTGGCGGATCAGAGCGGCGATCTCTTCCATCCGGTCGCCCCCATTCTCGCGCAGGGTGCGCTCCAGGGTCGTGATGGTCTGGCGCGTGGTGTCGCGTTGCCGGGTGAGCTGGATAATCTGCGCTGCCACCCTGCCGTCCTCCTCGGCGAGGCGCTCCAGCCGACGGTCGAGCAATTCAGCCTTGCGCTGCGCGAAATAGGGGCGCAGGGCTTCCCGCGCGTCGCGCCACGTTTGGATCTCGGCGCTCAGATCCGCATGACGATCACCGTTTTCGACCAGCGGCACCAGCAGAGCAAGTTGCCGCTTCGCTTTGAGTACCGCGCGATGGGCACGGTCAAGATCTTCGAAATGATGGATCAGCGCTTCGATACGGCTGGCGACATCGAGCGGCTCCAGCATGTGGTTGCGCACGAAGTCGGTCAGATTGCCGACCGATTTCATCGACACCGTCTGGTGAAACAATTCCAGTGCCTGTTCGTTGTGGATGCCGAAGCGGCGCCGGAACCAGGAGCCGTACGCCGGAAAACTCTCCGAGAGCTCACAGCCCTTGCTACGCAGGGCTTTGCGCAAAGGGGTGATGTCGTCGCCAAAACCGGTGAAGTCTTCGGTGATGCTCAGCGGCTTTTCGATAGCCACAAAGAGACGCGCCGGTGGACCCTGGGGATCCTTGAGCCAGAACACCTGAGCGAGAGTTACCGACTGGTCGAATCCTTCGTTGCGGAATTCCCCCAGGATCACGCTGTAGCTGGAAGCATCCCGCAGGGCTACCGCGCGCGTGCTACCGCTGACCTCATTACGCTCGCTTTTGAAATGCCCCAGCACATACGAGCGCAGGCTGCGCTCGCGCGCGTCAGCACCGGCAGCCCGGTTGTAGGCCACGCGTTGGGAAGGCACGAGCAGCGTGGTGACAGCATCCACAAGCGTGGATTTGCCGGATCCGATATCGCCGGTCAGCAGGCCGTTGCGTCCTTCGATGGGATAGATCCACACCCGCTTGTCAAAGGTACCCCAGTTCAGTACCTCCAGGCGGTGCAGACGGAAGCCGACACGGGCTTCGTCGGCCTGGAAATCGAGGGCAAAGTTCGCGGCGTCAGACATCGGCAATCCCCGGGCTGGTTGCGCTGGTACCGGGTTTCGCTTTGGTAGCGCGGCGTGACCCCTCAGTCCCGCCGGAGGCGTCGGCGAGCGCCAGGCGATAGCCCTCCAGTCGCGCATCGAAGTCGGCCAGCCACTGGGCGTCGATGAAGGCTTTCAGGATGCGGCGCACTTCAAAGCTGCCCTGATCCTGCCCCGCCCTGCCGCCACTGCCAGCGCTGGTTCCAAGCCCAGTCGCGGGTTTTAACCGGCGCAGGAAACCCAGGTCGACCACCTTGCTGATGGTGGCGTCCACGCCATCCACCAGTCGGGCTTCGTTGGACCCGTCCGGCAGGAATACGCGCAGCAGTTCCACGAGATCGTCGCGCGTCAGCACGAGCCGGGTGTCCCCGCCATGGGCATCAAATTCAGCCAGCCGTTTGCGCAGCAGCGCGAGCAGCAGACTGACGGCATAAGTCAGGGGTCGCCGTGCGATCAGCCGGGGCAGGGCTGGCATGTCGTCGTCATCCGCGCCGCCACGTGCCTTCAAAAAGGCATAGCCCTCGGCCTCGTCCAGCACCAGATCGAGCGCCAACACCCCGGCCTGCTCCCGCACCTGGGCCTGCCATTCGAGCAGGCGCGACCACAGGACCTCATCGTCTTCCCGATACAGCACATTTTTCAGCAGCAAGATCATGAGTTGGGACAGAGCGGGCAGGGCAGGGGCTGGAGCCGAGGGGCTCTCGTTAGCGGGCTCTGCCCAAGGATCAGGATCGGGGGTGCTCATGCAGGCCTTTTGGATGGTTAATTGTGTTGGTGCCACCAGGTGCCAGCGGTGCTGTTGGTTCGGTGACCAAGCTGGAGGGTCAACGCTTGCGAAGCGGCCTGACGAAACGACGATGCTCCAGCCTCTGTCAACCGACGCCCCTGCCACGCAGAAAGATCACCCGGGGCAGCCGGGCGCAACGCTCGATCCGCACACCGTCGCTTTGGGTCATCGTCCAGCAAATGGATTCCTCCAGGTGATCGTCCACCATCGCCCGCAAATCGTCGGGTGGCTGATTGCCGTGGGCAAGCTCCAGATACGCGACCAGTTCTGCCAGTCCCAGCTGCAAAGGCGTTTTCTGGATCAGTTCCGACAAGCTTACTTGCGGGGTCTGGCGCAGGGCGCGCTGAATATTGCCGCGCAATTGCGCTTTATCGATCACCACCTGAGCGAAGAGACCTCTGGTGTCGACGTCTATGTCGTCTGTGTCCAGCTCGAGGTCGGCCAGCTTCGGTTTGCTGGTGGGGGTGAACAATGGACGTTCGAGCGGCAGAAAGATCTCGGCCCCCATATCGTCGACCCAATGGACTGTGCCCGAAGGCGGACAGGCGCGCAGGGCAAGAGCCTTGCTTTCTATGCCGCGCATCAGCGTGAGGATGCGCCGATTGTCGAGGAAGGCACGGTCATCCAGGAAATGGCGCAGTTGCTGGGAGAGTTGCGCCACCGTGCGCTGGGTGTGTTCGCCGGCCTCCAGCCAGTCGTGATGGATTCGCCGCAGGCGCGGCTCGGGCTTCAGTTCCAGCACCGGCGGCAGGGCCAGCACCAGAGCGAGCTGCTCGGTGAGGGTTTCCTGACGGCTGCGCGACATCAAGAAGTCCCAAAAGGCGCGGAAGCTGCGGCCCTGGTCTGAGGTGCCAATCGCATCGGTGGCCCCAAGAATCTCGTCGAGCAGTTCGCCCTTGCTGCCCTCCCACAGCGCGATTTTCTCGCGCACCTGGCGGTCAAGTTGCCGGAAATTTTGTTCAACCTCGCGAAAGTCACCCAATAGTTCGCGCGCCAGTTGCTGGAATTGCAGGAAGCGGTCTTTGATGGCTGTAGCGTCCATCACCGCCATGTCGCCGGCCTCTACTCGCGCAATTTCCTGGTCTATTTCATCGCGCTGCTGCAGCAGCGTGGTCACCCGTTTACGGGGATCGACTTCGGTGCCGGCCTGGATCTGTTCCAGCAGGGTGAACAGGGTCAGCAGGCGGGATTCGGTTCCGACGAAGGGGCGATCAGTGAGAGAGACCAGCCAGGCGATGGCCTTCTCGGTGGCTGGCGTCAGGTCAAACTGCGCCTCGTCGGTACCCGGCTTGTAAAACTTGCGCAGCCAGCCCTTGTCGACAGCCGCCCATTCGGTCAAATAGTCGCGCGCACCTTTCGGGTAGGCACTGGTACCGTCCTGCTCGCGCAGGGTGAACAGCGCGTCTTCCAGCAATTCGGTCAGATTCGCCTCGCTCATGACCCGCACGTTGGGCTGCACGAAGGTGCGATGCAGGAAGCTCGCGATCAGGGGCGCGTGCTGTGCCGCCAACAGCCGCCAGGCTGGGTGGTGCTCGCGCAGGGAAAAAAGGGTGGCGTAATCCAACAGTGTCGCCGGCTAGGCCAAGGTTGAAGCAGCCTGTAGTCTGGTGGGGAAGGGTACTTGTCGGCAACCCTGGCGCGCAGTGGGTTCGCGCCAGATCGTCCTTCGGGGAGTGCGCCCTCGCTCAGTTCGCCATCATCACCATCAGGCCGCCGTTCGCCAGCTGCCTGGCGTCGAGCAGGGCGCGATCGGCACGCTGGAGCAACTCGGCAGTACTCAGGTCAGCGTGCGCCGCCACCATCACCAGACCGATGGTGGCCGACAGCAGGGTGACGGCTGCCCCCTCTAGCTCGACGCGCACTGGCAGGGCAGCCACCGCATGGCGGCAACGTTCTGCCACCAGTTGTCCGGCATCGAGATTGCAGTTTTCCAGCAAGCACAGGAAACCCATCCGGCCATCACGGCCGATCACGTCGCCGCCGCGCAGCGCATCCATCAGGCGCACGCAGATGGCCGGCATCGCCGAGTCACGCAGCGTGGCCGCCAGTTCGGGGTCGTCCAGATTGGGCACCTGCACCGACACCTTCATCACCCCATAGGGTCGCCCGTCCCGCTGTGCCCGCGATTGCAGCTGTTCAAACAAGGCCTCGCAGGCAGCACTGCTCCAGGCGCCGGTCACCGGGTCATGCGCACGCTCCATGATCAGCCGGTTGGTGAGGTGATCGATCTGGGCCAGCAGGTCGCCTACCAGGGTACGTGCCCCGGCGTTGGTCTCGTCGTTCGCGGCCTGCTTCAGCCATTCCCGGGCCACCGTGGTGGTGACGGACAGGGCCGTGACATTGGAGGGATAGGGAGGGGTTGTCACGGCGAAGTATCCTGGGTGGCTGGAGTCCTCATCATCGCACTGCAGGGTTCTGCGTGTCAGCGGGGGGATAAGCGGTTGTTCGTGCATCGCCGCCGCCGGCGCCAACCGCTGCCCCGCCGGAGGGCGCAACGCCCAGACGTCCAGGTATCGGACTGGTCGTGGTGTTCCTGCTGCTGCTGCTGGTCTTCTTGCTCCGCGGGTTGCCGACGCATGCATGAGGCACCGCGGTAGGTCCTGCGGTGCATCCGGCACCTTTCATGCCCCGCCCGACAGGGACAGAGTGATCGCAATGGTGCTGGTCGGACACGGGATCACGCGGCATTCCGCCCAGAACATGCAGACACACCTGTCCGGTTGACCGGACAACACACGTCCACCGCACGCTCTCCTCGTGTGGCGTCAATCTGATCCCGAGGACATGCCATGCCAAGATTCCCTGCGGGACCGCGCCTGACCCTGGCAGATATCCCGACTGTGGATGCTGATTGGGATCGGCGGAATCCG
>CAIPBT010000060.1 GCA_903863375.1 uncultured Ferrovum sp. | reverse complement strand
TTGCAACCCCAGGCCGTAGCGGTAATTGAGGCGGTCGCCCAACTGCCAAAGGTGCTGGTAGCGCAGGCCATACAGCGCGCCCTGGCTTTGGCCAGCTTGCGCATACACGCCGCCGTCCACCACCAGACCCTGGGCAAACGACGAACGACCCTGCCGCCAACCTTGCCATTCCTGATTGATCGCGAGATCGACCGTATGGTCTCGGCCCGGGTTGAAATAGGCTGCGTTGGTGAGCGTATTGCCTGACGTATCGAACGATAGGGTAGTCTCGAGCAGGTAAGCCGGTGCGCCGATCCAGCGCTCGGTCCACGATGCGCCAGCCTCGCCGCGGCGATTGCCGTCCGAGAAAGCGGTGTGGGCGCCATCCAGGTCAAAGCGCCGGCTTTCGTCCAGGGTCAGTGTGACATGCGCGCCCACCCGTTTACCCTCGACACCATTGCGGTACGCCAGATATGGCAACAGGTTGGTGTTGGTGTCATAGCTGCCACGCACGGTCCAAAGGTCGGAGCACTTCCAGGCCAGCGCCAGCGAAAGCCCTACCGTTTCGCCGCCACCTTTGCCCTTGGTGAGTTCGCCTTCGCCGTCGAGAGCGCCATCACGCAGGCTGGCGCCCACGCCCAGGCGGGTGCGACGCACGGTGGTGCCGGGCAGATCGCCCTCGCCGGCATAAACATGTTCGAAGGCACGCACGTCGCTGTCGTCCACCAAAGGGGCCGAGTACAGCCGCGTGTCCAAAACCAGGGCCTGCCCGCCATTCACGTTGGCGGCGCTGCTGCCATGATCGAGTCCCGCCGAGAGGGTGAGGTAGGCACGGTCGGCGTTCGCCAGATCGGTCTGCACCCGCTGCAGGTCGCCTAGGTTCGGTGCCACTGCTGCCACCTGTTCCAGGCCGGTGCGCGCCAGGGCGATCTCGTGTTGCGCCAGGGCGTTGTCCGCCAATGCCACCCGGGCGTGCACGGCCTGAGGTTCGTCCGCCAACAGGGCCTTCAGTTCGGTACGCGCCGCCGCAGGGCGTTGCCGCGCTGTCAGCACTTCCGCCCAGGCAAGCCTGAGCGCGCCGTCGGCTGGCGCTGCACTCCGCAGCGGCAACAACAGGTCTTCGGCCACGCCGGGCTGGTTTTCATCGAGATGCAGCAGCGCATTCTCGGTCAGGCAGTCCAGTCGTGCCGGATTGGGTGCACCGCCGCCCGCGGGAACGGACTTGCCGGCGACCCCGGGCTTGCCATCAGCCCCGAGATTGCCGTCCGCCCCAGACTTGCCGGCGATAACCGGCGCACCACAGGTGGGTGCTGCCAGCAGCAATTCCATTTCCTGTCGGGCCGATACCAGTTCGCCCTGGTCGCGCAGGGCGTGCACCACCCCAAACCGCCAGTCGAGCTCCGGCATCTGGCCGTCGGCGCGTTGCCGTTCGATGGCCTCTCGATAGAGGCTGCCTGCCATGGCGGGCTGTTCGCGCATCAGGTAGGCATTGGCGGCAGCAGCCAGACAATACGCCGGCATCGGCGCCGGCACACTGCCATCGACCGGATGATCGCGGCCGCGCAGGATGGCCTGGTGCAGGCTGATCGCGGCGCGCATGTCGCCCAGATTGACCAGTGCCACCAGGCGGTCACAAGCGGCAGCCAGCCCCAGTGGCTGGCTGACTGTAGCGAGGATCGGCGCCTGGGCGGTGGGTGGCAGGCCGTCAGTGGCCACGGTGATCAGGCCCAGATGTAGCACGTCCTGTGCCAACAGGGCCTCGGTACTGCGGGTGCGCTCCGGGCCGTGGCCGGTATCCAGGTCGGCCTGCGCCCAGCGTACCCGGGCGGCATACGTCGCCTGTTCCAGGGTGCGACGCAGGTCGCTGGCCGGCGGGCCCGTTTGGGTCAGCCGTTCCTCGGCAATTGGCGCTGCGCCCACAGCCGAAAGCAGGCGGGCCTGCGCCTGCCGTGCTGCGGCGTCGTCCGGCGTAATGGCCAGAATGGTGTCGTAGGCGCCGATGGCGCGCAGGGGTTCCTGCATGGCCAGAGCGATGGTCACCTGAGCCTGACGCACCGGCAGGGTTGCCAACGGTGGCTTGACCGTGGCCAGCACCGGCCAGAGCTGGTCGAGATGGTCGGCGGCAGCTCGTGTCTGACCCTCGGCCAGCAGGGTCAACGCCAGTCCGGCATGCGCCTCCCAATCCGTGGTATCCCGTTGCAGGGCGCGCCCATACGCCGCTTGCGCAACGTTGGTCTGGCCGCTGCTGCGCGCCGAGAACCCGATTGCGCGCAGCACATAGCTTGGGGTGTCCGCACGGTCGAGGGCTGGCCACTGAGCCACCACTTGGGCGTGTTGGCCGGCCCACCCCGCCACGACCAGGGCTTCCCGGGCGTAGCGGGGCTGCTCCGGGAAACTCGCCGCCCAGCGTTCCAGCCGGGGCAGCGCGCGAGCGGTCTCTCCCCGGCGGGCCGCTGCCAGAGTATCTTCCAGCACGTCGGGGGCAGGTTCGCGCAGGGTGATGCCGGTGGTCAGCTGCAGTTCTGGCAGGGAAGCGGCTTGCGCTTGCACCGCGGCCAGTTCTGGCGTGAGCAGCAGCGTCGCCAGGACCAGCCTGTTCAATGAGGTCAACATCCAGAGGTGTGGTGAATTGGCTCGCAAAAAGCCGACGTTAGGGTAACCGCCAGCCGCAGCGTGGGTGGTTGGAACATCAACGGCAACAAGACCTGCTATATGTTAGCGGATGTTACAGAATTAACTGGAGCTCGCCGGGCGTTTGCCCCTACCTGCCATCCCCCAAATCGGGACAGGCGGCCTATTTCGTGGCCGGGCGGATGCCCAGGCTGCCGTCGTTGCGTTATCCTCAACGACAACAAGTCAGCGATTGTCCTGTTGCTGCCGCATAGAAACCAGCGAATCCGAGGGTCCTCATGTCGTCTGCCCGTCGCCTGATCGCCTCCCTTGTGCCAGCCCTTGCCCCAGCCCAGGTGCCGACGGTGGATTTTGCTGCGCTGCATGAGATCGGCGACCGCGCCTACCAGGAAGATGTTTGCGATTGGCACATCGAAGCCCTTCACGCCTTTTGGGTCGTGTGTGACGGGGCCGGTGGCCATGGCGGCGGTGCCACGGCAGCACGAATGGCGGCCGATGCCTCGCTGCGCGCGTGGCGTGCCCGCCCGGTCGCGAGCACCGCCAATCTGGCCGCCATCATCGAAGCCGCCAACCAGGCGGTGCTGCTGGGACAGCGCCAGACCCTGGCACACCAGCACATGCGCACCACCATCGCCCTGCTGGCGGTCGACTTGCAGGAGGGCGTGCTGGCCTGGGGGCATTCCGGTGATTCCCGCATCTACGCGCACGGGGCGCCAGACGATCTGGTCGTCTCGCGCGACCACAGCCTGGTGCGTGACCTGCTGGAGGCGGGTCTGGTGGACGGTGATGCCTCGCGCCAGCATCCTCGCCGCAATATCCTCACCGCGGCGCTGGGCAACCACAACACCGAGGTGCAGCTCGCCCAGCATGTGTTCCGCCGCCAGCAGGTGGCGAGCTTCCTGCTCTGCACCGACGGTTTCTGGGAGCCGGTCGAGGACGACCAGATCGGCGCGGTCCTGCGCCGTCACGCGCTGCCGGCTGCCGATGCCATGGGCGGGCTGCAGCACCTGATCCAGCAGCAGGCACCAGCCGGTCGCGACAATTGCACCGGCGTGCTCGTGTACGTGCGCGGCTCTTGAGGCCGGACCAGCGCGCCGAGCGCGCTTCCAACGGCTTATCAGCGCGCCGAGCGCGCTTCCACCGCCCCTAGATAAGCGCGGATGGCGAGCGTGTCGTGCAGCGACACCTGGGTGAATTCCAGACCGTACTGCAGACACCCGCCTGGATGCAGGGGTTCGCGCACGCTGCGAATCACACAGCGCGGGTGGACATACACGGGCGGCAGACGCGGATCGACCTCCAGCATAAGCACCAGGTCGCCTTCGTCACCCTGCATGGCACCCAGGGCATCACACAGGAAGGCAGCTCCGGTGGGCGACAGGTCGACCAGGCTGCCCGACACCGGCAGAACCTCCTGATCGATCCGCAGCCCGAAGGTGGCCGGCTTGTCGATTTGCACCCGGGTTGAGCTGCGCACCTGCACCACACAAAGCTCCACCGGCCAGGCAAGGTGTAGATAAGGTGCCGGAAAACTCGACTGTGCCAGCACCTCGGACTGGAAGATCACCAGGTCGCGCACGGCAAACAGGCGCACCTCAAGGGCTTCGCCCGGTTTGACCTGTGGCAGACCGTGGGCCATCGGGCATGCCGTGAGCAGGCTGTGGTTTTCGATCCGGCCCACCACCGGCACGCGATATTCCGGGCGCCCGGGCTGGCCCAGCGCCTTCAGCACCACCCGGTCAAGCCGCGCATGGAAGGCGGCCAGATAACGTAAGGCTGCTGCGCCTTGCGCCGGGTGTCGACGTAGGTGGTGCTGGCGCAGCGGTTTCTGGTCGGACGAAGTCGGCAGGATCTGTGGCATGCCGGCCTCAGAACAGTTCGATGGCAGGGCCGTCGGCCTCGGCCGAGGCACCGCTGCCCATGATCTCGGCATGGTGCGCGCGCTGGATCTGCATCACGTAATTGCGCTCGAATTCAGCGCAGCGGTCGGCAAATCCAGGGTCGTCGGTCGACTGGCCGGGATCGGCCAGGGTACGCTCCATCGCCTCGATGTGGCCGGCCACCAGATGCAGGCCACCCGACACGGATTCCACCTGCTGGCGCGCTACATCCTGGAACTGCATGGCACCGAGGGCGGCGGCGAGTTCCTCCGTGCTGCGCTGGGTGGTTTCCTGCATGGCGCTGGTGATCGCTTCCAGCCGGGTGAGCACCTCATTGATACGCCCGTCAGTGGCCTCGATCGCTGTCACAGTGGCTCCCAGGTCGAGGTTCGACTGGCGGCCCTGCATCTCTTGCACCATGCTGCGCAGGTCGCGCTCGATGCTCAGCGTGGCCTCCGACAGGCCGCTCGCCGTGCGCTGCGCGGCGTCTTCGGTCTGGTGTGCCAGCTTGCGTACTTCGTCGGCCACCACCGAGAAACCGCGTCCGGCGTCACCGGCCCGCGCGGCTTCGATGGCGGCATTCAGTGCCAGCAAATTGGTCTGCTTGGAAATCTGTCCGATCAGATCGACCAGGCCGCGCAGGTCACTGATGCGGGCCAGCGAGACTTCGATGCGGTCGCGATCGGCTACGGCGGCGGCGGCGCTCGCCGCCTGAAAGCCACGCAGGCGGTCCAGCGCCTCGCGCTGGCGCTCAAGATCAGCGGAAGATGCTCGCGAAATTTCACCAGCATCGGCCACGGCACTGCCGATCACTTCGCCCAGATGGGTCTGCTGCTCGCGCAGCGCCTGCAGACGCTCCATCAGCCCGATCACCGCCACTTCGGTGCCACTGTTGACGTTCAGCAGATGCTCAATCAGCACGGAATTGAATTTGCGGACCTCGGCCATCTCCTCGCCGAGATGGGGCGGAATGCCCGGCGGCAAGGCGGCGGTCCGGGCCCGGTCCAGCCGCGCGCTTTGGCGCGCCTGGCGAACCAGCAGCAGGGTGCTGGCGAGGGCCCCGATCACGGCGCAACCCGGGCCCTGCAGGTCAGGGGAAAGGCCACGCCACGCCAGGACCAGCACGAAGCCGACCACCGCGCCGCCGAGCAGGGCGGAGGCGGGTAGCGGGCTGGAAAAGCGGGGAGTGTCAGACACGATGGAATCCAGGCTGGGAAGAGGGGCAGGTGTCGGGCAGGCTCAGTGGCCTGGCATTACCTGGCGCACGATCTTCAGCAGATCATTCCCGTCAACGGGCTTGACCAGCCAGCCGGTGGCTCCGTTGCGTTTGGCTTCGTCCCGCTTGCTGGCCTGCGACTCGGTGGTCAGGGCGAGGATCGGAATGAAGCGCACCAGCGTGCGGGCGGCCTTGATGAAATCCAGCCCGTTCATCCGCGGCATGTTGATGTCGGTGATGATCAGGTTCGGCTTCAGGCCAGCCTTCAGGCGCTCGAAGGCGGCCTGGCCGTCGGGTGCCGTTTCGATCGTGAAGCCGGCCGAACCCAGAATCTGTTTCAGGCTGAGCAGCATCGTGGCGGAATCGTCTACCAGAAAAATAGTGGCCATCGCGGCGGGTCCTTACGCGTCAAGGTGGGTCGATTGGGGCAGCGGTGCTTCCGACTCGTGCAGTTCCTGCACCCAGCTGCTCAGCCAGGGGTCGGCTGGCAGGCGGGTGACTTCCACCCGATGCGCCAGCAGGATCTGCAGCAGGGCGGCGTGCAGGTGCGCGCACTCGCCCAGATCAGCCTTCGGTTCCTTCTGGGCCTGTACCCAGTCGAGCAGGGTCTCGGCTTCCTCGATGGAACATACGCCCTGAAAGCGCGCCGCCTTCTTGTTCAGTTTGATTGCCATCAGAGCAGCTCCTTCACATTCAGCACCATCAGTACCGAGCCATCGCCCATCAGCGCAGTGCCGGCGTAGCCGATCAGGCCCGAGAGCACACCATCCAGCGGCTTCAGGATGATCTCGAGGGTTTCTTCAAAATCGTCGACCACAATGCCGACATGTTCGGCGCCCACCCGCACCACCAGCACGGCCAGTTCCTCATCGCCGTTCATGGTCTGCTCGATGGGTACGCCAAGCAGTTCGTTCAGGGCAAACAGCGGCACAATGCGTCCGCGCAGCACGGCGGTACGCTGGGTCTTGATGGTGTGGATGCTGAAGCGCGACACCCGAACGGTTTCCACCACCAGATCCATCGGCACCCCGAAGGGCTGGGCCGCCGAGCGCACCAGCATCACCGACGTGACAGCCATCGACAGCGGCAGGGCGATACGGATGCTGGTGCCCCGGCCCACCGTGCTGTCGAGCGCAATCGTGCCATGCACGCGCTCGATGCCCCGGCGCACCACGTCCATGCCAACCCCCCGACCCGAGAGTTCGGAGATCTGTTCGGCCGTCGAGAAACCGGCGGCGAACACCAGCTGGATGGCTTCCTGGTCGCTCATCTGGGATAGCCGCGCCTCGTCGACCAGCCCTTTGGCATAGGCCTTGGTGCGGATCACTTCGGGGTCGATACCATGTCCATCGTCGTGAATCTCGATCATCACGCGATCAGATTCCTGATAGGCGTGGATGCGGATCAGGCCCTGGGCCGGCTTGCCGGCCGCGGTACGCACCTCGGGGGCTTCGATGCCGTGATCCAGACTGTTGCGCAGGATGTGGATCAGTGGGTCGGCGAGCGACTCGATGATGTTCTTGTCGGCTTCGGTTTCCTCGCCGGTAATCTCCAGCTGCACCAGCTTGCCGAGCTTGCGCGACACGTCGCGCACCAGCCGCGGGAAGCGCTGGAACACGCTGCTCACCGGCAGCATGCGCACCTGCATGATCGAATCCTGCAGCTCTTCCGAGATGCGGTTGATCACCTGATAGTTGGCCTTGATCTCGCGCGCCAGTTCGCGCGCGCCCGGCAGAGCCTCGGCACGGGTGGCCAGATAGGGCAGGGCATTCTTGGCCACCACCATTTCGCCGACCAGATCCATCAGGCGGTCGATCTTTTCCTGCCGTACGCGCAGGACGCGTGGACCGGATTCCCCGCCCCCGTGATCGTCTTCCGTGCGGACGGCGTCACGCGCGCCGTCGCGCGTACCCGTTGCCGCGGCAGCCGTGCCCGGCAGCGAGATTGCAGCAGCCGGGGCGGTGCCGGCCAGGGCGGCGTTGCTGTGCGCGGGTCCTGCGGCCGATGTGTCCGCTGCAGCCGTCGCGGTGGCGGCAGCCTTTTCCCGGGCGGCAGCGGCTGCCGCGATCGCCGCTGCAATCGCCGCTGGGGTGGCCATCGTAGCAGGGGGCATTCTGACGGTGCCGGCCTCTGCCGCAGCGGCAGGTGCCAGAGCGCCCGGCACCAGAGCGCCCGGCGCCTCCGGCACGTCAATCGTGCCGCGCGCCACCACCTCAGCCAACATGGCGTGAATGCTTTGCAGGATGTCGCCCAGTTCGCTGGCCTCGCCGGTGAGCAGGGCTTGCTCCAGTGCGGCGGTGATGGCAGCGGCCTCGTCGCGCCCCCCGATGCGGTTTGCCAGGGCGTCGCACACACTGGCGACGGCGCGCCAGCGGCCATGCCGGGTGGCGGGATCGCCACCGACCAGCAGGGCAGCCTGGATCTGCAGGATCTGTTCGAATACGGTATGTTCTTCTTCCGACAGGCCCTCCACCCGGGTGGAGGGCTCGACGGGCAAGGGGGCAGACACGAGGTCGGCACGCCGGTCGGCCGCGACCGAAGCGGGGGCGGCGGCGTCGGTGGCCGCCGGGGCGGTGGAAGCCGGAGCGGTGGAGGCCGCGACCTGCGCAGCGCCCGTCAGGGCAGGGTCCGGCGCAGCGCCCGTCACGCCAGCCGCCACCATTCCCGTCCCCGCCGTCAAATCCGTCAGGGCAGGCAAATGGTAGAACTGCACCTGATCGTCGACGTAGCGGAAGTGTTCGCGCAGGGCTTCGTCTTCGGCCACGCTGACC
>CAIPBT010000059.1 GCA_903863375.1 uncultured Ferrovum sp. | reverse complement strand
TCGAAGTACCACGACAGCGGCAGTTGCGGCGATACCTGCGCCAGTTGCGGCAGGTTTCCCAGGTCAGTCATCTCGTCCACACCCTCCAACAGAAAAACCCGTCCCAACCGTTGATCCGGCTGGATCAGCGGGCGGAGCACTAGGCCCATCAGAAATAATGTAGTGACAGCGTGCCCTGTGTCCGGGCGCAGCCGCGGATCATCGGCAACAGGACGCTGTTCGCTCGGTTAGAAAAAAAGCGTCGCTTGGTTAGAAAAAAGCGAGCAGCTTGGTAAAAAAAACGGGTCACGAAGGATAGGGCAAAACCCTTGATCAGGCAAGAAAAAGCACGGCAGCGCGTTGACGCTCTTGCAGCCCTGCGCTATCGTGAGCGGTTCCCTTTCCGCACGGTTCCGCCCGCATGCCACCCAAGGCCACCCCTGCCGCTCCCGTCGCCGAACCGACTCCGGTAGCGGCCAGTTATGAGGCGGCCGTCGCCGAGCTTGAAGCCTTGGTCGCTGACATGGAAGGCGGCCGGCTTGATCTGGAAGCGAGCCTCGCGGCATATCAGCGCGGCAGCGCCCTGCTGCGCTTCTGCCAGGCGCAGTTGTCGGCCGCCGAACAACAGGTGCTGGTACTCGAGAAAGATGTGCTGGTGCCGCTGGGTGGCCGCGATGCCGCCGAGGACGCCAGCTGAGCTGGTCCCGACAGGCCATCCAGAACAGCCCCGCATACCGACGGATCAGGATCGCGCGATGACCACCGAATTCACCGACTGGGTGCGTGCCCACAGGGCCCGTATCGAAGACTGGCTCGCCGTGCATCTGCCGGGTCAGGATCTGCTGCCGGGTCGCCTGCATGAAGCCATGCGCTACAGCGTGCTGGGCGGTGGCAAGCGCATGCGCCCCCTGCTGGCCTATGCCGCTGGCGAACTTGCCGGGGCGACGGCGGCACAGGTGGATGTGGTTGCCGGCGCTGTTGAACTGATTCACGCCTACTCGCTGGTGCACGACGATATGCCGTGCATGGACAACGACGTGCTGCGCCGCGGTCGGCCCACCTGTCACGTGCAGTTTGGTGAGGCCACCGCCCTTCTGGTGGGCGACAGCCTGCAGTCACTCGCGTTTGAACTGCTGGCTGGCACGCTGGTGTGCGACGACGCGCGCGATCAGCTGCGGCTGCTGCGCCTGCTCGGCGAAGCCAGCGGTGCGCAGGGCATGGCCGGTGGCCAGGCGTTTGACCTGGCCTCGGTGCAGTCGGCGCTGACCCTGCCGGAACTGGAAAGCATGCATCAGCGCAAGACCGGCGCCCTGATCCGCGCGGCGATCCTGCTGGGGGCCGGCTGTGGCAAAGGGGTGGATGCCACGACGCACGCCGCTCTGGATCACTTCGCCAAGGCGGCTGGTCTGGCCTTCCAGGTGATTGATGATGTGCTGGATGCCGAAGCCGATACCGCCACTCTGGGCAAGACTGCGGGCAAGGATGCCGCCGACGGCAAGCCCACGTATGTGAGCTTGCTTGGCCTGCGCGATGCGCGCAGCTTGGCGCAGGAATTGTATTCCGGCGCCCTGGCCGCCCTGGAGCCTCTGGGCAACAGCGCCGGCCGCCTGCGCGCCCTTGCCGCGTTCATCGTCGAACGCCGTCACTGAGACGTCTCCTCCTCATGCCTTCTGCGCCCCGCTCGCCCTCGCCCCTGCTCGATACCGTCGACTCGCCGGCACGCCTGCGCCTGCTGGAGCGCTGGCAGCTGAAGGATCTGGCCGATGAGCTGCGCACCTGCATCCTGGAATCGGTGGCAGATACCGGCGGTCATCTGTCGTCCAACCTGGGCACCGTGGAACTCACCGTCGCCCTGCACTACGTGTTCAATACGCCGGACGACCGTATCGTCTGGGATGTCGGTCATCAGACCTACGCCCACAAGATCCTGACCGGCCGCCGCGAGGCAATGGCTGGCCTGCGCATGCAGGGCGGCATTTCCGGTTTTCCGCGGCGTGCTGAAAGTGTCCATGATGCCTTTGGCACTGCCCATTCCAGCACCTCCATCAGCGCCGCCCTGGGAATGGCTGTTGCCTTCCAGCGCACAAGCAGCGATCGTCGCGCAGTGGCGGTGATCGGCGATGGTGCCCTGACCGGCGGCATGGCCTTCGAGGCCCTGAACAATGCCAAGGACACGGGCGCCGACCTGTTGGTGGTGCTGAACGACAACGACATGTCGATCTCGCCACCAGTGGGCGCGCTCAACAATCACCTCGCCAAACTGCTCTCCGGCGGCCTCTACACGGCGGTGCGCAAAAGCGGATCGACCGTGTTGGGGGTGGCGCCGGGGCTGCGTGACTTTGCCCGTCGTGCCGAAGAACACGTGAAAGGCATGCTGACGCCGGGCACGCTGTTCGAAGAATTCGGTTTCAATTACATCGGCCCGATCGATGGGCATGACCTGGAGACCCTGGTCACCACGCTCGCGAATGTGCGCCGGCTGAAAGGACCGCAGTTCCTGCACGTGGTGACCCGCAAGGGCAAGGGCTACGCGCCAGCCGAGGCCGATCCGGTGCTCTATCACGGGGTGGGCAAATTCGATCCACGCATCGGCATCGTGGCCAAGGCGCCGGGCAAGGCAACGTACACACAGGTGTTCGGTGACTGGCTGTGCGACATGGCTGCCCTCGATACACGGCTGGTGGGCATCACGCCCGCCATGCGCGAGGGTTCGGGCATGGTGCGCTTCCATCGCGAGTATCCCCAGCGCTACTTCGACGTGGGCATTGCCGAACAGCACGCCCTGACGTTTGCCGCCGGACTGGCCTGTGAGGGCATGAAACCGGTGGTGGCGATCTATTCCACGTTCCTGCAACGCGGCTACGACCAGCTGATCCACGACGTGGTGCTGCAGAACCTGCCGGTGGTGTTCGCGATCGACCGGGCGGGGTTGGTCGGAGCCGATGGCGCGACGCATGCCGGCAGCTTTGACCTGTCATTCCTGCGTTGCCTGCCGAACATGGTGGTGATGACGCCAGCCGACGAGAACGAGTGTCGCCAGATGCTGTTCACCGCCTTCCAGCTCGATCAGCCCACTGCCGTG
This sequence comes from uncultured Ferrovum sp., assembly GCA_903863375.1. Lineage (GTDB taxonomy): Bacteria > Pseudomonadota > Gammaproteobacteria > Burkholderiales > Ferrovaceae > CAIVHB01. The sequence goes on along the minus strand of CAIPBT010000059.1, from coordinate 872 downwards.
CGCTATCCGCGCGGCAGCGGTCCAGGCACCGCCGTGAGCGCGCAGATGACGGCCTTGCCGATCGGTCGCGGCCAGATCCGCCGCACCGGCCGGCGCATCGCGCTGCTGGCCTTCGGTTCGATGGTGATGCCGGCCCTGACGGCGGGTGAAGCCCTCGATGCCACGGTGGCCAACATGCGCTTCGTCAAGCCAATCGACGAAGACCTCGTGATCTCGCTGGCATCCTCGCATGACCTGCTGGTCACCATCGAAGAAAACGTGGTGATGGGCGGTGCCGGCAGTGCGGTGGCGGAAGTCCTGGCCCGGCACGGCCTGACCCCGCAGCTGCTGCAGCTCGGCTTGCCGGACAGCTTCATCGAACATGGCGATCCGGCCGACCTGTTGCGCGAGGCCGGCCTCGACGCCGCAGGCATTCAGCGGGCCGTCGCCCTGCGCCATCAGCAACTGTCCCCTCCAGCATCAGCACAAACTGTCGGCCTGCGGTGACAACCCGCTACACTGCTTGCAGAAGTCACGGAACTTAACGGGTCGATAGTGGACTGAATCAGTCTGGATAAACGATTGCACTTTGCCCCTCATCAGGAGATGCCATGAATACCCGCGAAAACCTTCTGCCCATCCCCGATGTGCAGAGCACGCCCGACACACGGCAGCTCGACATCGATCGCGTAGGCATCAAGGGCATCCGCCACCCGGTGCGGGTTTCCGACCGTGACGGCGGCGTGCAGCATACCGTGGCCAATTTCAACATGTACGTGCACCTGCCGAAGGACTTCAAGGGCACGCACATGTCGCGTTTTGTCGAGATCCTGAACCGCCACGAGCGCTCGATCTCGGTTGAGTCGTTTGGCGAGATGCTGGAAGAGATGGCC
>CAIPBT010000058.1 GCA_903863375.1 uncultured Ferrovum sp. | reverse complement strand
TGCCCTGCCAATGCTTGCTCTGATGCGCGATCCTAACGCCTATCAAACTCTGGTGAACTCCATCAAGCAGGGTGCCACACCCGCCGCGCTGGCAGAGTCTATGCGCCTTGCGATGAACACACCCCAGCGTCAGATGCAGATTGCGCAGGCAAACGTCGCCGCCACTGGCATCGAGGTTGGCAAGGTTCTGACACCCGCTGCCACGGAGTTCCTGCGCGTGCTGGGCCAGGTCGCCTCCTACTTGGCGAACCACAAAGATGTCCTGTACGGCATTATGGCTGGCCTGACGGCCGTCGTGGGTACCGCTGTGGGCGTCGAGGTCTACAGCCGCCTGATGAAAATTGCTGATGGACTTAAGTCTATTGCCGGATCGGCAAGCAACGTTGTCGCTAAACTGACCGGTGGCCGTATCGGTACACTGGCTAGTGCCAGTTCTTCCGACACCATGATGGCCGCTGCCGAAACGCAGATGACTGCAGCCGAAACCATGCAGGTTGCCGCAGACACCATGCTTACTGCTTCTGAATTGGGTGGTGCAGGAAAGGGCCTGACCGCTGCCGAGCAGATTCCTGGTCGACTGGCCTCTAGCGCTACCACCATCGTCGAGGGTGGCGCTGCTGGTGCCGCTGGCGCTGGCGCTGGCGGTGCGGAGGCCGCGGGCGGCGGGTTCTTTGCTGGGCTTGGCGGCTCAATGGCTACTGCTGGCGCTGCCATTGCCCCGTGGGCCGCTGCCCTCGCCGTGCCGCTGGCTGCTGCTGCTGCTGGAATTGGCCTCGGTTTGTTCCTGCAGCGCGACCACAGCAACGCAATGGTCCGCGCTTCTGACGGTCAGATGGTGTCTCCCTCGGTCGGCGGTGGCCGTGGTGGTGGCAGTTCCGTCTTTGTTTACGACTACCTCCACTCACCGGCAACCGTTTCCCCCGGTGGTAAGCGCGGACATCCACATGCAGACAGTCAGATCAATGCATTGCTGGCACAACTTGGAACCGGGATGCATGGTCACCTGGGCGATAACCCGTTCGGCAACTGGCAGCACCACGTTGAGCACCACTCATCAGTGCCAAGATGGTCATGGCACCCTTTGCACCCCTACCACCCCCTGAATAGCAAGAACGGCATTCATGGTGCTGGTGGATGGCACAACGCATCCCAGGCTGGTTTCAAGTGGGAGGCCCAGCAACTGAATGCGCTGCGCAAGATTCCCAACATCGACATGACCCGTGGCGATAGCCGATCCGTGCAGGCTGCAATCAAGCAAACCTCTGCTGCTAACAAATTAGAGCAGGTTGCTTCTCAGTTTGGTACAGCCGCACAAAAGCACCAGGTTGCTGGGGCGATTGCAGAGCGCGGTGCCCAGTTGCTAAAGGAAGCCAGTCAAAAGTTGCACGAGGCGCAGGCCGAGCTGTTGAAGGCTGGTAACAAGCATACCGAAGCCGCCAACAAGTTGCGTGACGCCGCCAAGGGTCATGCCGATGCCGCCAAGCAGTTGTCTGACTCTGCCTCAAAGATGGAAGCCGCTGCCGACAAACTCGGCAATACCAAGATTCAGGCTGCTATTGACGTAACCGCTCTTGCCGCTGGCCTGACAGCCAACAAGGCATCCACTTTGGCTCGAGGATAACATGGCGCAGACGCAGGTGATTCTCACCCCGATCAATCCCGCTGGCCCACCTATGACATTCGCCCTATGGGGCGACGCCAAGTACGGTCCAGCATCCTCGGGCGGCGGCGGCTGGCAGATCGTGGACCGGCCACGCCTGGTTGGCGCTACACAGTGGTATGACCGTGCCCCCAAGATGCTGGAAATGCCTCTGACGCTGGACAGCCGCCTACTGTACGGCAACGACACCACCAGCGTTGAGGGCCTGTGCCTGATCGTGGACGAATGGAACGACAAGGTTCCCGGTGGGCAACAGCCCCCAGTGTTCACGGTGTCCGGGCCTGTACCCGGAATCCAGCAC